>JAGZXV010000024.1 GCA_018378255.1 Clostridiaceae bacterium
GCGACATTTCTGTTGTGCAAGAAATATGTACAATAAAATGAATTTTGTCGCTTTGCAAGCAAAATCCCACTAAACCCTATAGGTTGCGGATTTGAGGAAGAATACAATATGAAGAAAAACTTAAGTACGCGAATCAAGCGCAATCTGTCGAGGATAAAGTCTCTGTGTATTTTCATAACAGATGTCTATTTAAGTCTGGACAGTGAGTTTATTGTAAATTATATAGAATCTAAAAACATAGTAATTATGAGTGATAATAGAACAATTGAATTGCACGATAATGCAACGTATATTGAAAATTATGGTGATGGATCTAAGAAGAAGGAAGAAAAGGCAAAGGCAGAAGAGAAATTCCGTCCGTTGCCGGAATCTCTTGCTAATCCTCAGGGGTTAATGGTGCTCTCCAGTTTGGCGATACATGGCTTTCTTGATGAGCATTTCCAGCCTAAGGGACTCTCTGTAGCTAAAACTGCAGTTCTTGCGTCCCAGATTTCTACCAAACTCGGCATACAGAATGTATGGGTGGTGTTCGGTACCTTTTGGAATATTGACAAGGAGAATCTTCGCTCTGCCTTTAATAAAGGGATGGAGCAGCAACAGATGTCTGGATTTATCGGAGAAACTGCAAAATCGATAAATATCTGTTAGTTAGTCTGTTATATAACGTGAATGATGTTTCATAAATTAATTCGTACCCCAGTTTAGCTCAAAACAGTTTGGGCTGCTTGTAACACCGGAAAGCGAGGTAGATCACTGGATTGAAACGCTTAAATAAATAAGACATACTGGCAGAACTGGGAGGAAACTGAATGAAACCCAAGATGAAACTAAAGATGCTGACGGATATAGGCATGACGGTGTGTCTGTTACTGCTCATGACTTATGAACTGATCAGCAGCGCGTTCCATGAATATGTGGGTATGGGTATGTTTGTACTTTTTATACTGCATCATGTGTGGAACATAAAATGGAGCAAAAATTTATTTCGAGGAACGTATACAGCTTTTCGGGTACTGCAGACATTGCTTGTATTTATCATATGCTTTACCATGATCGGCTCTATGATAAGTGGCGTTATCCTATCAAACCATCTGTTTACTTTTTTGCCAATCAACGGCGGCCGCGGCTTTTCAAGAACTTTACACCTGCTCTGTGCTTATTGGGGGTTCGTACTGATGTCATTACATCTGGGACTGCACTGGAATATGATTGTGGGTATGGCAAAACGGCTTCATGTGAAGTCATCTAAGATTATTTTACCGGCTGCCCGTGGAATTGCCATAGCGATTGCCGGATATGGAATCTATGCTTTAATAAAACGGGATGTGGGAACTTATATGTTTCTGAAAAACCAATTTGTGTTCTTTGACTTTGAAGAACCGCTTGCTCTTTTTTTAATAGATTATATGTTCATAATGGGATTGTTTGTCTTTATTGGTCATTATCTGGGGAGACTGCTTCTCGGCTATAAGGGCAGAGGAAGTGTTGCTAAAAACGGATTTGATTTACCAAAAGGAGCGTAAACAATGAAAAAATTAACTATGATATTATTGAGTCTTTCGATGGCCTTTGGCCTTGCTGCCTGCGGCAAAAACCAGGCGCCAGACAGCACGCCGGAAGCAGCACAGACTGTGACGGAGGCTGCAGCACAGAAAGTATCGGAAGAACCGCAAACATCAGAAACCGCCGAATCCGAGCCTGCAGAACCTATGGAAGGGGACGGCAAAACACTGGTTGTATATTTTTCCCGCTCCGGAAATACGGAGGAAATTGCAAAGTATATTGCAGAGCAGACAGGCAGTGCGATGTATGAAATTATTCCGCTTAACCCATATCCGGATGATTATACGGAGACGACAGAGGTTGCCAAAGCGGAGAAAGATAATAATGAGAGGCCGGAAATAAAAGATCCTCTTGCATCTGTTGAGGAATATGACCGCATTGTTATTGGTTATCCTATCTGGTGGCATTCGGCTCCTATGGTAATCGGCACATTTTTGGAGAGCTATGATTTAAGTAACATTGATATTTACCCATTTTCCCAGTCTGCTTCTATGGATACAGAACAGTTTGAGCAATCTATGGACTTTATCCGGGATTGTGCGGGTGACGCTGTTGTTCATGAAGGACTGTTTGCCGGGGCCTCGGATACGGAAGATATTACAGCATGGCTGGCGGAGAATGGCTTGATAAAATAGAATTGAAGTAATGTGTTCATTTTTATGAAGTTTGATGTATTGATATGATGAGGAGGTGCGGAAAGGTGAAGAAAAAAGTATTGATTATTGATGATGATATTAATACATGTAAAGAAATCAAATACTCACTCCAGAATGAAACAACGGATGTATACAATGCTCTTTCTGCATCAGATGGCTTTGAACAGTTTACAAAGCATCAGACAAGGTGGCGGTGGTTGCACTGGATTAATTTAAATATATACAGCAGGCCTGGCGTTGGAATACTTTGCACCGCCGTAAGAAGGATCTCCACAGTTGATGACCTTTTCGATGTTTTCCATGATAACAGGTTTGGGTTTAATATCATATTCAATAATCTCGTAATGGTCTCTAAGCATCTTCTGTATTCATACTGAAAAAGAAGCTGTAAAAATATATGCAACGATGGCCAAGCTGGAACAGCGTCTTGACAGCTGGTTTTACCGATGCCACCGCGGTTATCTGGTGAATTTTGAAAAGATAGAGAAATATGACAGGAAAAGTATTGCGTTATTGGATGGTACGAATCTTATTTTAGCTAAAAACAGATACACTGAATTCGTGGGCGCATATCTCCATTTTTTAAAGAGGGATTACAAACAGGAAATAAAAAAATAGTAAATTATCGGTGGCGAAAAAATCCTTTTTCCAGCCGGAAAAGCCCATGAAATCAGTATGTAGGATTTGAAATTATCCGCAACGCGCTTTGACAATTTAAACTTTGCCTCCGATTGTGAGGTATAAATCTTAGAAGTAGGTGGTTTTACTCCATAAGGAAGTCTATACTTCCCGGAGCCGCCCCAGTTCCATTTCCATAATCAGGGTAATGACCAGTAAGTTTCGCTCTTCTTGTTCCTGCGCCCAGTGAAAGATATCCGAATCAAGCAAAAAAATGAATACAGATATAATAATTTCGCTGATTTCCTGTGGATATTGGCACTAATAAAGACCTTCATCGCAGCCCTGCTCGATCAGCCGGATCACGATGGGGGATAAAAAGATTAGAATTTTGGCAAGTAATTTTTAATGTATTTCAGCATTCTGCGGCTGATGGAGATAGGAATCCGGCTGGAAGAGACAAAGGCGCTGCGGTAATGCCGATAAAACTGCGCCAGCTTCTCCATTGCATTATTCCGGGCATGTCTGCGATTTTATGACAGTCGCTAATGATGCCCTGACAGGCCCGCTCCACCAAGGCGTCAAAGGCCTCCTCTTTGGATTTGAAATAGTAGTACATCCTGCCTTTGGCAATCCCAGTTCTTTCTGCAATATCTCTGACAGAGCAGTTAGCCCCTCTTTACTCTTTCGGCAATTCCTGTATCATATCTAAAATTAAATCTCTTTTTCCCACAATATCACCGCCTGTTCTCCCTTATGACAGGCCTCCTTATTATGGTTCCGATGTTACTCAATCCGGAAATTCGTAATGAAGGATAAAATACTTTCAGGGATCTGTTCCCATCGGAATACGGTATCCTTGATACGGTTAATTTTTTCAGGGGATTGTAAACACATTTAATCATGTGTACTCTCAGTTACATGATATCAATTTAAGGACTGATTATCTCATACTTATATTGCCGGTTTACTTTTTCCTGGAAAGGCATGATATCAATGCACCCTCCGCTTCAGTAAAAGACTATTTTTCTGTTTTAAAAGCTCTGTATAAAGAAATTATCTGGTTTGAATACTCCGGTCACAGCCCATGGATTAATGAAACTGAGAAATTTGTGGAAGAATTGAATATAGTGAGTGAAAAATATTAATGTGTCTTTATTATGTTACAAACATGATACATTTCTATGTTAAACTATATCTTTACTTGCCGAGCAAGCCCATGCGCAGCATTGAATTACGGTGTGGCCGGAAAAGTATACATTTAAAATTTTACTGTGAGGTGAGATACGTTATGAGAATTCTGATTGTAGAAGATGAGGAGATGATTGCAGATATCATATCGGCAGGGCTTACCAGAACGGGATATCAGTGTGAATGTGTTTATGATGGTGCTGAGGCTGCCGGGCTTTTGGAGGAGAAGCGGTACGATTTAATTCTCCTCGATATCATGCTGCCGGGGGCAGATGGTTATGAATTGATGGAATATATCAAAAACTACAAAACTCCTGTGATTTTCATTACGGCAAGGACCAGGCTGGAAGACAAGGTGAGGGGACTTAAGCTGGGAGCAGATGATTATATCACCAAACCGTTTGAACTGGCAGAGCTGACAGCCCGTGTGGAAGCTGTTCTAAGGCGGTATGGTAAAAGCCGGGATAAGATTGCCGTTGCAGGAATAGAGGTTGATATGGAGTCAAAAATAGTCGAAAAAGACGGCCGCCCGGTGGAACTCACCGCTAAGGAGTATGATCTGCTTCTGCTGTTTCTCAGAAACCGGAATATTGCCCTTTACAGGGAGCGCATTTATGAAGAAGTGTGGGGCGGGGAGTTCGATCCGGACAGCCGGACGGTCGATATCCATGTGCAACGCCTGAAACGGAAGATGGGGCTGGAGCATTCGATTGTATCTGTCAGAAATGTGGGCTACAGGCTGGAGGTGGTGGAGAAGTGAAATTATGGCAGAGATTCTGTTTGTGGCCGCTTTCCTTCTTCCTTGTGATATTTCTTGGGACCGGTGTTTTGCTGATTGAACAGAATACACGGCAGGTATTTGAACTGAACCTGAACCAGCTCTCAGAAGAACAAAAAAGTATTACGGAGGGCCTGAACTGGTATATTTATACCAGCAGCATCCGCGATTCGAGGCGGGGGATTGGAAAGACAAATGGATATATCCGGGAATATATGGAAATCCGGCCCAGAATCCGGGGGGTGTATTATCTGATTACAGAGGCCGGTGAAAATACGCAGGAGGTATACTCCAGTCTTGATTTGGAGCTTCCGGTTATGCCGCCCGGAGAAGTGACCTACACTCCGCAGTATAAGATTCTGCAATATGGAGAAAAGCAGTTTCTGCGTCTTTCCAGTCTGTTTACGTTACCGTATCAGACTTATGGAGCTGTTTGTTTTATGGATATTACAGACTTTGTGCAGAATCGCGGCCGGCAGTACCGGTACTTTTTTGGCCTCTTTTTTGTAACAGCTGCCGTGCTGGCTGCGGGGATGTATGGGATATCCAGACATTTGACAAAATCTGTGCGTCTTCTGACCGATTCAATCAGAAAAATCGGCAGCGGTAATTATACGGAGCTTGTTGAGGTACGGGGAAACGATGAAATCAGTGAATTGGCGGCGCGTTATAATGAGATGGCACAGGCCGTCGAAGACAAAATATCCGCATTAGAAAAGACAACAGAGGAACAGCGGCGTTTCATTGATAATTTTTCACATGAACTGCGCACTCCCCTGACAGCGGTAGTAGGATACGCTGATTTGCTGCGCTCTGCAGACTTCGATCAGGACACATCCCAGGAACTGGGGGAGCGTATTTTTAAACAGGGGAAACGGATTGAAAAAATGTCCGAACTAATGCTTCAGCTTGTGTTTTTAGAACATCATAGCTTTGAACTGGTTCCCTGTGATTTACGGGAGGTGGTGATGGAGGCGGAAACCATTTTGCAGCCATCGGTTCAAATGGCACAGATGAAACTGATCGTACAAGTTCCGGAGGAATCGGTTATGGTACGGGCAGAGAGAGAACTGTTATTAAACCTACTCGGGAATTTGACAGATAATGCAAGGAAAGCGTCAAAAGAAGGGGATGCCATACGGATTTCTATACGAAAAGAGGCAGGGGAGGCGATTGTAGAGATTGAGGATGAAGGGGAAGGAATCCCGGAGGGAGAACAGAAGAAAGTGTTTGAGACTTTTTACATGGCAGATAAGGTCAGGAGCAGAAGAAATCACGGAGTAGGGCTGGGGCTTTCCATCTGTTCGGATATCGTAAAGATCCATCATGCCAGACTGGAACTTGTAAGCAAAGTGAAGGTTGGAACGAAATTTACAATCATTTTTCCGTTGTTACAATCATGATACAATTCACGGCTAAGATGAGTCCATACCAGTCACCTGGTAAATATAATAAAAACGAGGAGATTGTAATGGGAAACAGAAGAAACATGAAAAAAGTGACAGGAATCTTATGTGCGGGAGTGCTTATACTCAGCCTGTCAGGCTGTGGGAGCGCATATGCAAATGAAACAGGAAGTCAGCCAGAGACATCTACTGCCGACGGGGGAATGATGAAAACTACAGTAACTGCGAAGGAAAACGGAAAAATTCAATCGGATGCTGCGTTTGTTGAACTGGCAAAAGATGCCCTGGAGAATTATTTTGGGGTTCATATGACGGATACAACAGGATATTCTGTCAGTGTACAATATATGGACGCAATGCCGGAATACGGGGCAGAGCAGCAGACTGCCGTTACATTCCTTCCGGAGGAGCTTAACTTTGGTGAAATCTCGGAAGACACTGTGATTGATATGGAAAATATCGACACCAAACCGATGTACGATGTATCCTTCAATGCACAGGGAACGGTAAAAGGAATCCATTTAAGTTATGTGGATTGGGCAAAAAGTGAAATGCCGGTTACTGCACAGTCCGCAGAGGAGACAGCAAAACAATTCGTGGTATCCCATCAGCTGGCAGAGGAAGGCAGCTTAAAGGTTCTCGGCAGTGCAGCAGCTTCATCCGATACCATAACAGTGGTAATCCAGCATAAAGAAGGACGCGCCCTTTTGATTGGGGTGGATTCACTGGCTGGAAAAGTGAGATATTTTGAAGATATGACTGAAAAGAGCGCAGTAAAGTCAATCACGCCCTTTGAAGAGGGAAAAGGCCTGGGCTGATTGGTTTTATGACACAGAGGCGGTATCTTATCCGGCTGGAGACAGGTGCCGTCTTTGAGCGCGGCTAAAAGTTATGTGCCAGTGCCTGAACGCAGATGGACAAGCACACTCTGATCCCGTTGTAATGAATGGGATATGGAAATGTAATGAAAAGAACCACATATTTTTTTGATAGGAAGTATAATAAGTTTTGGAAATTTTAAGAATGTAGGGGAACTTTCAGGAAATTCGGGAAAAAGTCATGGCGGCACTTATGCGGTATGGTTGCATTACCCTGTATGGAGCCCATAATCTCATCAAATATTGTTTGAAAGCACATCGTGGTAGCGGGAAAGTGATTATGAGGCAAGAGGTATCTGATACTATGTCTGAGAAATTTATAAAATCTAAATAAATTGCAGCAGGAGGAAAAGAAAATGGCAGGTTCAGGAATTACAGGTATACTAATTACATTTGTGGGAGGCCCCATCCTTATCAGCGTGCTGGCAGCTATACTGATTGTGCGGTATAAAAGGAATGTGGAGAGAACTTCCGATCCATTTCCCCAGGTGATTCAGGACGCGGCAGTGGCGGCGGTTCCGGAGACGGAGGATTTTGAAAAGGTTATGGCTGCGGGTATTAAAGATGCGGTTATGACGATGAAGGGGTATGAGCGGATCCAAAGCGGTTATCATTTTTAAAGACAAACAGTTTTTTGTCGTAGGTGTTGGCCCACAGGTGATCGCCCCACAGACGGACCAGTATGCAGGGCAGGAGGAGAACGTAAGACGGTTTGAACAGGCGCTGAAGCACTTTGGGGGCTGGTCGGATGCCTGCTAAATATGATATTGAGGAGAAAAAATCATGTATTTAATTTTATTTTTAAGTGTTCCGTTAGTAATAGCACTCGTTTTAATTAAGACAACGGAAAAGAAAACAAAGAAAAAATATGAAGAATTCCTTCAGGCAGTGAGGAAAGGTTCAGAAGCAGCGGTCCCGAAAACCGCCGGATTTGAAATCGTGATGGCCCAGGGGGCGAAAGATGCAATATCAACGGTGAAAGGTTATGACCGAATCCAAACTGGTTATGCATCTCTGCCAAGCTTTATTGTCCGTTACAGGGAAAATGAGATGTATATTATGGCGGTGCCTTGTCCTTCTAAGACAGAGATGGAGGTGGACCGGGAATTTATTTTACATATTACAACGGATATCTTAAAGGAAGTGAAGCTCGGAGTCATGGGGAAAGTTTCTTTTTATTTTAAAGACAGCAACCGTTTTTTTACAATGACAGTGACAGAGTATGCAATTCCCCTTATGATGCAGCCGGAGGACAACAAAAAATTTAAGTCCTATATAAAAGAATTTGCGGAGAGAGTGAATGGTTAGTGAGGAGTAAGATTATGAAAAACAAAGCATTAGTAGTTATCGACATTCAAAATGACATCACAAAGAATTACAAGGAAATTATCGAAAATATCAATAAAGCTGTTGATTGGGCAGCCGCCAATGATATTCACGTCGTTTACATTAAACATAACAATTTATCTGCCGGTACAAGAACCTTTAAGCCCGATACACACGGTGCGAAATTGGCTCCTGATCTGAAAATCGTATCTGAAAATATTTTTCTAAAAACTAAGGGGAATGCCTTAACAAGCGAAGGTTTTGCTGCTTTTGTATGCAAAAATGATATCGGTGAGTTTTATATTGCCGGTGCGGATGCCATCGCCTGCGTGAAGTCCACCTGCTACAATATGGCGAAAGGAGGGTACATCGTTCACGTTCTGTCTGACTGTATTACCAGTTACGATAAAAGAAAAATCGACGAGATGCTTCAATACTATGAGAGCAAAGGGTGTATTGTAGAGAAACTGGGCGAAGTTATGTAAGACTGCCGCGATAAAGGAAAGAAAAGAAAAAGTAAAATGGACGAATTTGTCATTCAAACCGTATCTGCTTCAGAGCCCGCCAGCCCGTCAGAGAGCTCGGAGATTAATAGCCTTCAGTTAGTGCCGGACCCGGAGGCCGGGCGGTTTATCAGCGTCATTTCCTGCTGTAAAAATAACATGTTCCTGATTGAAGTTAAAAAAAGCTTTGACGGTGTGGTGTACGGCGCGGGGGATGGGGTGCTTAAGAGCAGAAAACAGGACACTCATCGACATGGGCTGGGATTTCAAAATATCGTGCGGTGCGCGGATAAATATCTGGGCAGCGCCGATTATACCTGCTGTGACGAGACGTTTACGCTGGTTGTTATGCTGCAGAAAGGCTGAAAACCCTATTGTATTTATGTTTTTTGCCTTACTTGGGATTATGTATGACAGCAGCCGCAACCTACAGCAAATGCTGCCGGATTCCATACACCAGACCTTAAATGAGAGTGCAGTTTAACAAAGCTTCGATCTTCAGCAGAAGATGGAACCGGATATCAATACATTACATAATATTGCTTTCCAGGCATCAGGTGTGATCCTCACCTGCTTCTTGATCTGTGTGCTGCTGATCCTGCGGCAGCAGAAAGGGATAGAAGGGCAGGAATAAAGGGGACAGGCTGAATGGAATGGTACGATCAAAAATGTTTCTTTATTAATGAAAGCAAAAAATAAATAATACTGAGAGATACCGGGGAGACACTGCGCTTCCCGGTATTTTTGTCGAGAGGTACCGAAAACTTCAAAGCTGTGCTGAGAAGGTTTTGTTAACCAGCAGGCAGGACAGGCATCCGTTGCCGGCCCATGATTCAAACGGGATGAAAGACCACCATAAATCCAGATTGTCTACAATTATTTATTGTCAAAAATAAAAATAATCTTGTTTTACTGTTGTTAAAAAAGATCATATAATGAAATCAGTAAATAAAAAGCATGCTGAATATTTTAAATAGAACAGAAGGAAATGCAAAATGAGCAAAATAACAGAAGAGATGGTTAAATCCTATTTTCCGCAATTAGCTGAGATAAAAAATCAGGAATATGCAAAAAAGGCAGCTGAAATCTGGGTAGAAGCATTTGAAAACAGCTCCTGGGACAAGATAGCGGATGCACAGTTTGCAACGCGTGCTCCTGGAGTAGCACTGCTGAAGCATACGGAAAGTGTTGCGGCCAATGCGCTTATGATTGCGCGAAATACCGCTGAAAAATATGGATATGAAATTAATACTGATATTTTAATCCTTGCTGCGGTTTTGCATGATGTATGTAAGCTTGAAGAAATGGAGATGGGGGACCAGGGAAGTGGAACGAGCAGGAAGAGCAGTCTGGGCAAGATTTATCAGCATGGATTTTTAAGCGGATATTATACACAAAAATACGGGCTTCCTAAAGAAGTTACATGGCTGGTAGTTGCACATTCCGGGCAGTCAAAGGTGATTCCCAGATCAATAGAAGGAATGATTTTATATTATGCGGATACGATGGATGCGGATATCCATTTCGTTCAGGCAGGAACAACACTTTGCCTGGAAACGCATTAATAAAGGAGGAGAAGGAAATGTCAGTTGGAAACCGGGTTTTTTTAAAGAGAAATTTACCGGATAAATATTTAGTAGAAGAATTTAGCAGATTACCGGCAGCAAATGTAGCGGATTGTATGGGACGGTTATGTGGCATGAATCCGAGTATCAGACTGATGTCAAACCCATCTGAAGCTATTATGTGCGGGGTGGCGCTAACGGTAAAAGCAAGGCCTGGTGACAATCTGATGCTTCATAAGGCAATGAATATGTCTGGGCCGGGAGATGTGATTGTTGTTTCCAACGAGGGCGAGCGGAGTCGGGCGATTATGGGAGAAATCATGTATAACTACATGCAGGGATTCAAAAAAATTGCTGGAATTGTGATTGATGGGCCGATTAGAGATATCGATGTGATTTCAAAAGGACATCTGCCGATTTATGCAGCTGGAACTAATCCGGCAGGCCCTTATAAAGAAGGACCTGGTGAGGTAAATGTTCCGATTGCCTGCGGCAACATTACTGTAAATCCCGGGGATATTATTCTGGGCGATAAGGATGGCGTAATCGTTATTCCGAGACAGGATGCGGCAGAAATTCTTGAAAAAGCAAAGACACTCTCAGCAGCAGATAAGCAGAAAGCGGAGAATTCTGCAAAAGGGACTGTGAATCGCCAGTGGGTAGAAGATTTGATGGAAAAGAAACAGGTAGAGATGATAGATGATGTTTTTAGCTGTTGAATAATCGGACTTCCGTAATGGAAAATTATGGGCATGTGATGAGTATAATGAAATGAGAGGAAGAGATTATGGGTTGGAAGATTCTTTTGCCACAGGAATTAAAAAAGGATGCACACGATTTGCTGGAAAGCCATGGACACACGTTGATTGACGGCCGTGGATTTGAAACAGAAGATGTGATTGCAGACATGAAGGAGCATAAGCCGGATGCGATTGTTGTACGAATTACGAAAATGCCCAGAGCTGTATTCGAAGCAGCTGCGCCGAATCTGAAGGTTCTGGTGCGCCATGGGGCCGGATATGACGCTGTGGACTTGCAAGCGGCAGCGGATTATGGGGTGAAATGTCTTTACGCTCCGGTTGCCAACAGTACATCAGTTGCGGAGACCGCTCTCATGCTGATGCTGTATATGAGCCGAAATGTGACACGTCTTCGCAATATGTTAACAGTAGATTTTTACGATGCAAAATTGAAGACACATATGACTACGCTGAATGGAAAGACCGTTGGTTTGATCGGATGTGGAAATATTGGCAGCCGCACAGCGAAACGCTGCCTGGCAATGGAGATGAACGTGCTTTGCTATGATCCATATAAGCCGGCCTCTGATTTCCCGGAGGGAGTTGAAGTGGTCAGAGATATGGAACGTATTTTCAGAGAAAGTGATTATGTATCTGTACATACGCCAAATACTTCTGTTACAAGAAATATGATTAATAAAGAAACACTTTCGATGATGAAGCCCACAGCATTCCTGATCAATACGGCAAGAGGCGCGGTGGTCAATGAACAAGATTTATTTGAAGCCTGTAGGAACCATGTAATAGCAGGCGCTGCGTTGGATGCGGTTGTGCAGGAGCCGATTCTTCCGGATATGCCGCTGGTCGGTCTGGATAATGTGCTGATTACTCCGCATGTTGGAGGCAATACGATTGAAGCTGCGATGCGGGCTTCTTATATGGCTGCAATGGGAATTGTGGAGATGTATGAAGGGAAAGAGCCAACTTGGCCCATACCGGATATTGATTATGAAACAGCTCCGGTATATACGGATACTATTAAGCCGGACAAGAAACCTGTGGGGATGTATGATTATTAATAACAGAGATGAAAGAAAAGACATTCCGCTTTGAAAAGCGGAATGTCTTTTTCCGTAAATTGGCAGCAGCGGGTGCAGCAATGTTTCTGGTGGTATCGTTACTCAGCAGAAAAGGAAGAATTTTCAAATGGTGCAAAGAAAGATTTTAACCGATCGATGAAATCCTGTGCATATCTGGGAAGAAAACGGTCTTTATGATATACGATACCGAGGGGATTGAGCAAGGGTTTTCCATTCAGCTGTACCGGGAAAAAGTAAGTGTTTGGCTGGGCGTCTTTGAGCGATGGAACCCGCATCCCCGTGCAGAAAAAGGCGCCCAGACTATATGGGAACAGAGAAATCATCAGTTCGATCGATTCCACTTCCAGAATCTGCCGTGGTTTGTAGCCTACGGCCTGAAAACACTGGTCAGTCAGCATACGGAGCCGGTAAGAGGATTTCAACCGCATAAATGGTACCTCTTTAAACTCTTTAAGGGTGGTACCATTGCTGCATTTTGCAATAATCGCGTCAGTCTCCGGGCCAAAATATTGTTCCAGCAGTTCCCTTGTTATGGCAATATATACTTTGTCATTCATTAATGGAATAAAACGGAGCAGGGAATCATCACCGTGCTTAATTCCTACGAAAAGGTCCAGACTGCCCGAGACAAGAAGCTGTTCCATCTTTTCTGACCGCTCCATAGTGACTTGCACATTTACATTTGGCCAGTGTTTCAGATAGTCAGGAAGAATGAGTGGAAGCCAGTACTGGCCACGGTATTGGCTTGCTCCGATGGAAAGAGAACCGACATTATTTTGAATGATATCATTCATTTGGCGTGAAATATTATCTTCCTCAGTGAGAATTTTAATGCAGGAGTCATACAAGGCCTTGCCTGCAGGTGTTAATTGAAGTTTTGGTTTTCTGTAGAATAATGGGGTGCGGTAGTGAGTTTCCAGTTTGTTTATATGCTGACTCAGATTTTGCTGGGAAATATACAGCTCTTGTGCTGTTTTGGTGAAATGAAGATTACGGGCTAATGCGACAAAGTACCGAAGACTGATTAAATCCATAATATTCTCCTTTTATAGTCAAATCTCGAAATAATCTTTTTTAATCCCTAATAAAAAAATTATAGCATAAACAAAGTTTTCTGCATAACAGTTTTCACGGTAAAAATTGTGTCAGCGCTCCGGATTTGACACAGCTGGATATCAGCCTGAGAAAACAGAAACAATTTGTTTATTATCTCGTAAAAATACATGAAATATGATATATTGAAACAATAGAAAAGTTGTTATGCCGACCATTTTTCGGACAAATTTGAACAGCAGCTGAGAAGTTGGGATTCTCAGCGCGTGCTTGTGTAAAAAAGTTCAGGTATGACAATGGGCATGGTCCCCTGCAGAGCGATCCCCAGTTTGTATCCTCCGTTGTGCAAAGAGCGGAGCGTGTTTAGTTATATTATTCTGAAGGAGGCTGCGATGATATTCCACAAAAAAAGTTTAAAAAGCGAGGGAAAGAATTCCCCTGAACTGGTGCTCCGTTCCCCCTTCGGCATTGGTATCATTGGTATTATCACTCTGGTAATTGGCTTGCTTCTGTCTGTCTTTTGTTATTTGGATTATCTTAAGGGCAATGAGACTGCTTCTGTAGGAATCGCCTTTGGTTTTTTAATGATTCCCGGAGTTACTGGTATTTTACTGGTTTTATACAGCTGCAGGCTTGTAATTGTAGAGGGAGAGGATATCGTATTTCGGGACTTTCTGCTGCGCAGACACCGTTACCGGCTGGATGAAATAACTAAAGTAATATGGTCGGCAGATGGCTATGTTTTAATGGGAAAGACTGGAAAAATGTTTAAAATATATGAGTATTCAGCTTCCTGTGAGCACCTGTTTATTAAATTGGAAAAACTGGGGGTGGAACTGGATATTCCGGGGCGCTCATTTGGCGCCGGCAGGCTGGCAGCCGTTCATCCATGTCCGGATAAACGCCGCTTTACTGTCCGTTCTTGTAATTGTTCCATGCGGTATGGCGGAAAAATAAAAGTAGAAGGCCCTAAGCTGCTGTTTTGCAGATATTTTCAGAAAGAGGTATGCTGTACGGTCAGAGAACTGACAGAAGTACTCATAAAGGAAAAAAAAGACGGACGGATTATCATAAGTATTTTTTATCAAAACCACAGGCTGCTGTTTAAAATAAATGGCTCTGCCGGTGATCATCAGGATACCCACTTTATTTTTGCATTGGTGCGTCATTTGAAAGAGGCAGGAGTTCCGTTAAAGGGTATGGAGAAAGTGAGCGAAGACGTCCATTGTATGATGAGAAAACGGTTTATAAATCGGAAGGACGCAGTGATGACGCTGAAAGCGGAATATGAAAGGATTCTTCCGGCCATCAAAAAATATGAAACAGAGTTAAAGAACTCAGGATTTCAGTTGATGTACGGCACCGTTGACAGGGCAGATGTGGAGAACCAGATCAAAGTATTGTTTCCAGATCAAATGCCAGACTGCGTATTTGTGTTTGGTTATTACCTCTGTCTTGCCAAAGAAGGCCGTTTTGTCTATGACAAAACGCAGAAGTGTCCACTGTATCTTTGCAGGCCGGTGATGACTGAAGCGCCGGAAAATCCAAAAGGAGGAAGCGCTTATGAGGAAGACTTAAGGGACCTTATTTATTTTGAGCCAATCGCGGCGTCTGTTATTCAGTATATTCTGGAGTATTTTTATAAGCTGATTATGAAGAAAAGAATCTACATATCAGAATATCAGGTCTTCTTTTAAGCCTGGCGGGGATTATGTGCTTCTGCAAAGAAGCCGTTTTAATTTTTTAGATTCATGGTATAATGGAAATACATTACAAACATATACATAAAAGGAGAACAAATCATGGCAGATACATTGGAATTACATGATGGTGAAGTTGTTGAAAAAGAGTTTAAATCTGATTATTGGGAGAAATCACTTTGTTTTTATAGCCAGAAACGTGGAAAATACTGGCTCACAAATCAAAGGATCGTATTTAGGGGCGGTTTTGCCACAGAATTGGATATTTCTTATTCTGAGATTGAATCAGTGCAGCTGTGTAATATAGGCGGGTTCATTCAGATCATTCCTACCGGGATTAAAGTAACCCTTAAAACTGGGAAGACTTATAAATTGTCTGTAACTAAGCGTAAGGAAATACTTGCATTTCTTCAGTCGAAAATACAGTAGTGTTATCATTTCTATGGGGGCTGCTCTTTGATAAAGCAGCACCCCATTTTTCTTTCCATAGAAAAGTTCGGTCAATGGGATAAAAAGCCCTCCGGCAGCAGGGAATGCTCATGCCTTTAATGGCGGTTTCCTTCTATCGTCTCGTATCCCAAGGTCCTTTAGCTGCTGTGTTATAGTTTCAACATTATAGTTAATAATCTCTTCCAATTTCGCAGCAAACACCCCGGCATCATTGCTTTTTAAAGCATCCGCCATAGCATAATAGTATGGGATATAAAATGCGTTAAGCGTTTCCTGTGAGCCCAGCAAGATTCTCAGCGGCGTTCCCCAAAAAAGGTGTTTATACAACTCTGTGTATACGGCCCTGATTGTTTGATAAGGAGCAGACTGCGAAATGTACCGAATAGAAACAAAACCGATTAAATCATATTTTTCCAGGCGCTTTAAGGAGTAAAGCTCATTGATCCATTGTAGTTTGCTTTTCTCATCGGCAGAGGAAACCGCAGACGCCGCTGCATCACGGCAGGACAGCGCTAAAAGCTGCAGACTTTGTTTACAGTCCAATAAACGCTTTTGCATGGCCGGGCTTGATGGATTGAAGTTTTCTGCAGCTTGATTTGCAGAGAGAACTTTTGTTCCTATTCCATTAATGGTCTTTACAACGCCCAGATCATTTAACAGCGCCAGGGTGTGACGGATTGTGCTGACTGAGACCTGTTTTTCTTCCGCCAGATTTTTGAGAGAAGGCAGAAATGTTCCCTCAGGATAGTTTCCGAGAGTTATGGAATTTAAAATCTCAAAACCCACAGAGTAACAAATTTGTGAAGCTTTATTGTAGCTGTTCCATGTAAAGAGAAATTGTTTCTTTGTATCAGTAAACGTAATTCGAGTTTTATAAAAATTAGTTATATTGCAGAAGTGGTTCTCCAGGCTGTTTCGGATAACAGCTCGGAGCGTGGTCCAATCCTCCTGCCGGCAAAGCTCAATTTTTTCCGGAATTGAGCAGCATTCTTTGCAGACATATTCTTCATAATCGACTAAACTTAAAAATGGGAGCATATAGGTGGAGCTTAATTTGCGGATAAGACTAGTCAGAAGGTTATTTTCCAGAGATCCATAGATCGCCTGCAAATAGAACATCAGCCAAAAGGCCGGCTTTAACTGAGGTTGTGAGATAAGGCGTTCAAGTTTGTTTAAATTTTCTTTCGAAATAGATTTCCAGGCGGACACCTGCACACCACTGAACAGCAGCGGCATCGAAGCGCACAGATCAAAGAGATATTCCTTTCGCTCTGCAAAATAAATTTGAATATTTTTTTCAATTTCTGTTTCATCATATTGTACGTTTACCACAGTTCCGATACGTTTTGACAGCGTAAGATACCCGTCTTTTTGGAGCTGATGATAGGCAGACCGTACTGTATCCGCTGATACCATCAGCATAGAGGCCATTTCTTCGATGGGCGGCAAATGACTGCCAAAACCATACATTCCGAATTCAATTTGTGTCTTAATAAGGCCGTATATCATCTGATTTAATTTCAATCGTTTTTCCAATGAAATCCCCCTGCTTGAACAACATGAATAATGGTGATTGCTTTAATCAGTATACCATTGCCGGGTGCTGGTTGTCATGCTTTTTACACTTGATTTCAATAAATCCGGTTGTGATACTCCATACTTTGTGATATAATTTTTATAATATGTATATAAACAAGGCGTATAGAAACAAGGTTTGAAGACAAAGATCTATGCGGTCGGAATTACTTTAAACTGCGTCTGATTACTTTATGTATTGTCCTGAATTTTTCGGCCTATTCATCGTATAGAATGGTTTTTCAATAACATAGCATAAAATTTCAAGGTCAGCCAATTAAAAACGCTGGCCTTTTTACATAATTGATTCCATAAACCAAAATACGAAAGAGAATATTCCATTCTGAGCCTAACAGAGGGTTCAGGTTTAAGCCGGAAAATTTGACAGCCCTATGTGAAAGGATTAAAATCATAGTTAGTCCTTATTTGGGCGGATACAGATCTGCTGTTACTTCAGATTTTGTTTGAATATTCATTCCTGCTGCTTCTTGACCGGATTTTTCGGTCAAGAAGATGAGCCGTTCTGAACCGTTACAATTTTTAAATTACAAAGGAGGGGGATTAAATGAGGAGAATGATCACGAAATTAGGCGGGATTTTCGTTCCAATCATTTTTTGCATAGCTCTCATATTTACAGCATCTATGTCTCTCAATTTAACGGATGATTTACAGGGGAATGCCAGGGTCATTAATTATATTGGTATAGTTCGTGGGGCAACACAGAGACTGATTAAAAAGGAATTAAACCATGTGCCGGATGATGAACTGATTCTTTATCTGGATCATATATTGTCAGGACTTTCGAACGGGAGTGAGGAATTAAATCTGATCAAGCTTGACAGCGCAGAATTCCAAACATTATTAATAGAAATGCAAAATGACTGGGAAGATATTAAAACACAGATCTACAATTACCGAAAAGGTTCTTCGGACCAGTCACTTTTTGATATGAGTGAAGACTATTTTAAATTAGCCAATGATACGGTATTCACAGCGGAAGAATACACGGAGCAGACGGTGCAGAATGCAAGAAAGTCACTTGTGTACACCAATATTATATTTGTATTAATGGCTTTTGGCTGCTCTGTATTTACTATTTACCAGGAAAAACGCCGAAAAAAATTAATTGAAGCTGAACAGGAAAACATAAAAAAGAGCGAGCAGTTATCCAAAAGGGCTCAGGAATTAATGGCGCCGATGAATGAGATATCAGAATTGATGTATGTCTCAGACATGGACACTTATGAACTGCTGTTTGTCAATGAAGCAGGCAAGAAAATGTTTCAGATTGATGACAGCCAGCCCAATATAAAATGTTATAAAGTTTTACAGGGGTTTGATGAGCCCTGTCCTTTTTGTACTAATAAACTGCTTAAAGCAGATGAAACATACTCCTGGGAGTATACAAACCCTATCATAAAAAAACATTATCTTTTAAAAGACCGCTTGGTCGAATGGGATGGGCGTACGGCGAGAATGGAAATAGCTTTTGATATTACAGAAGCTAATAATGAAAAGAATGAATTGAAAAGAAGACTGGAAAGAGATGATATACGCCTTGCCTGTGTAAGGGAACTTTATAACAACCGCAATATAGAAAACGCTATTACAAAGGTTCTGCAGTATATCGGAACTCTGTTTTTGGCAGAGCGTTCCTATGTTTTCCTGTTTCATGACAAATACTATTCAAACATCGCCGAATGGTGTAAAGAAGGAATAGTGCCGGAAATTGATAATCTGCAGAATATTCCAATCGGTGATTACCAAGTATGGGTAGACGAGCTGGAGAAAAATAAAAAGCTGGTTATTAATGATGTTGAAGAGATAAGGGATACATTCCCTACAGGTTATGAACTGCTTATTCAACAGGGAATACGAAATATTATATGGGTTCCTTTGATAAAGAATGGAAGAGTTAACGGATCAATAGGTTTAGATAATCAGGATCTGGAGATGGCCGAGATAGCGGTTCCATTTCTTCAGACCATCCAGTATTTCCTCTCTCTCACTATGCAGAGAAATGAAAACGAGAAGATGTTATTTCAGATGAGCCAAATAGACCGGCTGACTTCTTTTTACAATCGAAACCGTTTTATGCAGGATGTATCTGAATTAAAAGAGCGTAAAGAATCTGTGGGAGTGGTCTACTTGGACATTAATGGTCTGAAAGAGATTAATGATTCTTTCGGTCATGATGCGGGAGACGAACTGATAAAGGAATGCGCTGATATCATGAAAAAAAGCGCCGCATCACAACACCTTTACCGCATCGGCGGCGATGAGTTTGTAATCATCTATTTAGATATGACTGAGGCCTTATTTTATGACAATGTTCAGATATTAAAGAATGCATTTGAATTGAGTAAATGTCAAGCTGCTATAGGCTGTAAGTGGAGTGAAGAATGCATTCATATTCAGCGTATTATCAAAGAAGCTGACGAATTGATGTATAGTGATAAAAAGAAATTTTATCAAGTCCACCATGCTACTGGCCGCTACAGGCATAATAACGATATATTGAGATCCTTAGCTGACCCCGATGTGCTGAATAAAAACTTAGAGAACCATAAGTTCAAAGTATATTTACAATCTAAAATAGATGTGGAAGACTGCAGGATGGCCGGAGCAGAAGCACTGATCCGTTATCAGGATGAGAATGGACTGATCATAGCGCCAGATAAATTTATTCCGGTTTTAGAAGATACATACATGATCAGCAAGATTGATTATTACGTATTTGAAGAGGTGTGCAAGACCCTGAGTGCCTGGACTGGGCAGGGGAATTCGGCATTTACGATCTCCAGTAATTTTTCAAGAATCACTTTTATGGATGATCGTTTTGTAAAAAGATTAGAGACTATCAGTGATAAATATCATGTTCCAAGAAAATATTTGGAAATAGAAATTACTGAAAGTGCCAATTTCATAGATTTAGATACATTGGTGACGAGAATCGATCAAATTCGAAATTCAGGGTTTAGAGTTGCAATGGACGATTTTGGAGTAGAGAGTTCAAATTTGGCACTGCTGTCATTGGTGAAATTCGATGTATTGAAAATAGATAAAGGGTTTGTAAAAGACATTGTTTCAAATAAAAGAGCACAGGTAATAATTGGGACAATGACCAAAATGTGCAATGAAATGGGCATTCAATTAATTGCTGAAGGCATAGAGGATGAGAGGCAATTAGACGTTTTAAGAGAATATGGCGTCAAAACTGTGCAGGGCTATCTGTTTAGCAAACCGATATCGATTGCAGAGTATAAAGAAAAATATATGAAATAATAAGGAGTACGGATTACCGTTTCTGTATAGGTGATGTGACCGCTTGCAGTATAAAAGCTGGAATCAGTAAAACGATTGCTTTTTAAACAGGTACATATTGGAATATACAATTTTTGCCAAGGGGAAAACTGTCCTCTTGGCATTTTTATTGTCCGGACTCGATCCGCTGCGGAATCAGCGTTATTGGTAAATAGGGTTGAACACTTTTTGAGGGCATGTCATATTCTGTAAGTAAACAGGACAAATTTCTGTTTTATATCCAATAAAAAGGAGGATTAATTATGAGTGACACTGATATTACTCCGGCTGCCGGCATGCAGATTGGCATTGCGCCTTCCGTGACAGCATTGCCCTCTTCGAGGCCGTTTATCATATACAGCGATACGGATCTGACCGGAACTGCAACGGGAAACCCTAGTGTGGAGAGTTATTGTTCTCTTGCGGATACAGAAAATTCCAGATACCGTTTGAACCGTGCGGACCACAATCAAATATTTCAATTTTTTCTGACGGTCAATGGAAGTACAAGACAGGCGTTTTGTTTGGATAAATTTAAAGACGGACCTTATGGGGATGTCCCATACCAGAGCCAGTCATTTGAGTATGTTTTTCCGGATAAGACCAACCGGCAGAAGCTGATGCTTGCATGGATACTCGCAAATGCCTATCCGGCTGTGTCTGCATCCCAGACCTTTGCACTGGCAGGCGTCGATGATACAGCATCCCCGGTTCTTGATAATAATGATGCATACGCCGCGGTACAGGTGGCGATCTGGGTGCTGTTAGGGCAGATTGCCCCATCGGAGGCAGTTTTTCTAAATTGTGCAAATGATGATCCCCATCCGAAATCGGCCAGAATGAATCAAACCGTTTTAAGACTGCTTGAATTGGCCGGCCAGTATGCAGATACTGCCGCTGACACGTCTTCGTCCCAGGGGTCAGCAGCTTCCAGCTGCAGCATCTCCTGCCCGCGCCAGGAAAACATATATTGCTGTAATAATGGAACGGTGCCCGGAGATCCGGCTCAGTCCTATCTCGTTTTTCATGGCTGTCCGAATGAGGTCAGGACGGTTTGCGGCCGTCTGCTGGTGGGGCCATTTACCTTAAAATCCAACTTTAACACTGCTCCGACGATCACCATTGAAGCGATTTGTGACTGCGGCGGGGAGTTTACAGCAAGTTTTATGGATTTCTGCGGAAATCCGATTACAGCTCCCGCCATAGGGCAGGAATTCTATATTGCACTGCGTGTGATTCATAATGCGATGTGTTTTCGGGTAAATGCATCGATTACCAGTACAGTTACACGCGTTGTTGTGATGGACCCTACAGCAGTTACAACCTTGGACTATCAGCCGATCGGGGCATCTCTTGAGGATGTAACGGTTACAAAAACTGCCTCTGTCTGCGTGTGTGTCGCTAATACGAGGATGCGCGGATCTGAGGGTGGCAAAGACGGGATCAGCATTACGAATAACAATAATAATAACAATAACAACAATAATAATAACAACAATAATAGCAGCAATAATAACAATAATGGCGGCGGAATCTGCTGGCCTGGTTTATGGGGAATGCCGTTTTACCCGGGATGGTGCCTGCCGTATTTGCCGGGAATGCCATATCCGCCGTATCCGCCAACCCCGCCGTATCCGCCAAGGCCGCCGTATCCGCCAAAACCGCCATATCCGCCGGAGCCGCCATACCCGCCATATCCGCCGTATCCACCGTATCCGCCGGAACCGCCATATCCACCATATCCGCCGAGACCACCGTATCCACCGGAACCGCCGTATCCGCCGAGACCGCCGTATCCGCCAAAACCGCCATGTCCGCCGGAGCCGCCGAGACCACCATACCCGCCAGAGCCGCCCTGCCCACCGGAGCCGCCGAGACCACCATATCCACCAGAGCCGCCCTGCCCTCCGGAGCCGCCAAGGCCGCCATATCCGCCCTGTCCTCCGGAGCCGCCAAGGCCGCCGTATCCACCATGTCCTCCGGAACCGCCGTATCCACCTTGCCCGCATTGCCACCCTAATCCGCCGTGTGATCACTGCCCGGCATGCCGGCCTTGTCCCCATTGTTGTCCTCATTCGCCATGTCAATCATGTGGAGAGTGTTCTATGCATGGAGCATGTGAAGCGGATTCTTGTATACCAGGGTGCAATTGCCAGCAGAGATGCTGCCAGAATCAACTGTGCAGCAGGTTTCACTTTCCGTTTTTTCCTTTACCGTGCTGCCGGTACTGAAAATACGGTCTCAATTACGAATTACCGGAACGGTTAAGGCGGTAATTATAGCGGTTTTACTAAAATCCGCCAATGAGAAAGAAAAAACAAATATGCAGATATAAATCAGGACGTAAAGGCAATAAGGCCTTTACGTCCTTTTATTCCATGAAAACTGGAATGCATTTGAATACCGATGACCTAACTTGTGAAATGCTTATGAGCATAAAAGATACATAAAAGGCATAGCAGTCAATCCAATATAAGCATAGTAAAAAAATTGACACAGTATTATGATACGAGTACAATATAATTACTGACACGATGTCAGAATGAATTTGGGCCGGAACTTAAAATTTAGTCCCCAACTTAATACCCCATAAACGAAAATGCGGAAATACGGCAATGCGGCCGGTAAACATTTTTAAGGAATCAGCACAGTGAGCAAAAGGAGGTGGTAAAATGCCAAAAGGTTCAGAAGCGCTGACCAATGCCCGTAGAGAAGAGATTATCAATGCCTGTACATCTCTCTATAAAACCATGAGTTTTAAGGAGATTACACTCAAAGAGATTGGAAAGGCGACTTCTTTTACCCGGACTTCTATCTATAATTATTTCCAGACGAGAGAAGAAATCTTTCTGGCACTGCTTCAAAGGGAATATGAGTTATGGAGCGGCACGTTGAAACAGATTCAGGCTGAACATGAAAAGATGACCCGTTTGGAATTTGCAGAAGTTTTGGCTCATTCATTGGAAGAACGGGAAAATCTATTGAAAGTGATGTCTGTGAATCACTATGATATGGAGGAAAACAGCCGGTTAGAACGGCTTGTGGAATTTAAAAAAGCCTATGGACAGTCCATTGCGCAAGTGAGGAATTGCCTGGATAAATTTTTTCCCGACATGACGCCTGCTGATAAACAGGATTTCATCTTTTCTTTCTTCCCGTTTATGTTCGGCATTTATCCATATACGGTTGTGACAGAGAAGCAGAAAGAAGCGATGATGCAGGCCGGTGTAAATTACGTATATATGTCAATTTATGAGATTACCTTTGCCGAAGCGAGGAAACTATTAGGCGTATGATTTTTGAAGGGATTTTGAAAACTCCGCCACAGTCACAGAAGGCCTCCGGGCAGATACTTTAAATGCAGCTGAGTAGCTGACCGCATGATAGGGAAAACAGTATGGGACAAAGTTATGAGGTTTCACAAAAATGATGTACGGACGAAAAAAATTAAACTATTGAAATTATGGAGGAGCAAAGATGAACAATAAATTAGTAGCTTATTTTTCCGCAAGTGGAGTTACCGCAAAGGCGGCAAAAAAATTGGCTGAGGCGGCAGCCGCTGATCTATATGAAATTCGGCCGGCTGTTCCTTATACGGCAGCAGATTTGAACTGGATGGATAAAAAAAGCCGAAGCAGCCTGGAAATGGGAGATCCATCATCCCGGCCGGAGATCACAGGCCGGGTTGAGGACATGGATGCCTACGATGTGGTGTTTTTAGGGTTTCCAATCTGGTGGTATGTAGCGCCTTCTATTATCAATACATTTTTGGAACAATATAATTTTTCCGGCAAGAAGATTGTTCTATTTGCCACCTCCGGCGGAAGCGGATTTGGAAAAACAGCGGAAAATTTACGGCGCAGTGCGGCAGAAGCAGATATTGTGGAGGGCAGGATGATGAATGGCGGTGTGTCTGAGGCAGAGCTGGCGGAATGGATCAATACATTGGGATAGGAAGTAGCGCCCAAAGACGCTGTGGTTACTCGCTGAGACCGACAGGCTTTCTATGGGGCCGGAAAAGGAGCCATTTTATGGAGATTCGTGTTTTAAATTATTTTTTGACTGTGGCAAGAGAAGAGAATATAACGAAAGCAGCTGCGCTTCTTCATATTACCCAGCCCACCCTTTCCCGACAGCTCATGCAGTTGGAGGAGGAGCTTGGCGTCAAGCTGTTTACGAGAAGCAGCCACAGCATTAACCTTACGGAACAGGGGATGCTTTTTAGGCGCAGAGCGCAGGAACTGGTGGCCATTGCGGATAAAGTGAAACAGGAATTAAAGCAGGAAGAAACCCTTAACGGTGAGATCGCCATAGGCAGCGGAGAATACCAAAGCAGCCGCCTGCTGTCAGAAATTCTGGCAGCCTTTCATCAGGAGAACCCCGGTGTACAGTATGAGATGTTCAGCGGAAATTCCGATGATATTAAAGAGCGCATCGAGAGAGGGATTCTGGATATTGGCTTTTTGCTGGAACCGGTTGATGTCCGAAAATATATGTTTGTCCGAAGCCCTGGGAAAGAGGAGTGGGGTGTTCTGGTCTGTGAGGATTCGGAACTGGCAAAAAAAGAGCGTGTTACCCCTGAGGACCTTGCGGGCGTCCCCCTTTTATTCACCCGCCGGGACTTAATAAAGCAGGAAATCACAAATTGGTTCGGAGGATATGCGGAGCAGCTTCAAATCGTTGCCAGCGGAAATCTGCCCTATAATCTGGCCGCCATGGGAAGACAGAATCTGGGCGCTTTTTTGAACCTGAAACTGGAGTGCAGATATGACGGAATGCGTTACATCCCTCTATATCCCAGACTTGAAAGCAGCACAGTGCTGGTTTGGAAGAAAAACCAGACCATGTCTCCTTCGGTCAATGCTTTTGTGGACTTCGCAAAGAAATACATAAATCGTATGACTGATAATAATATATAGGTATTTTACATGCCTTTAATAAATGAATATAATAGAGATGTCCGGTAAAAGGGCATCTCTTTTTTTGAAAAGCCTTTTTAGCCGGGAATTTGAAAATCAGAGATGATTAAACTACAGAAAAACAGAGTTATGGTAAAAGAATGGGAGGATGTATTATGAAAATCCAAAACAGCAGTGAATTTGAAAAAATCAACATATTTGGAACTGGCGCTCCAAATGATGCTTATGCACAGTATTTTATCGGGAACTCCTTTTTGAACCCGCTGACACAGCCGGGGGCTTTACCTGTATTCCTCGCCAATGTGACCTTCGAGCCGGGGTGCCGCAATAACTGGCATATCCACCGGGCAAAAAATGGCGGCGGCCAAATACTGATCTGCACTGCGGGAGAAGGCTGGTATCAGGAAGTTGGGAAACCTGCGGTAAGCCTGACGCCGGGGAACGTGATCACCATTCCGGCCAATATAAAGCACTGGCATGGTGCGAAAGCCGATTCCTGGTTCAGCCACATCGCCGTAGAAGTTCCCGGAGAGGACACTGTCAACGAATGGCTGGAACCTGTGAATGACGAAGAATATAACAGCCTGTGAGGAGGACGATTTATGGATTATTATAAGACTGACCCGGAATTTATGGAGCGGTTTGAACATTTTGCATTTGAAGAAGTGGTAAATGAAGAGGGGCAGATGTTGGAACCGGGAACCCGGTATATGGCTATTTTAGCGTCTCTCATCGGCTGCCAGGGAGTTGATGCCTACAGGGTGATGCTTCCCAGGGCATTAGATGCCGGATTGTCCCCCATAGCTGTAAAGGAAATTGTCTACCAATCGGTTGATTATGTTGGAATGGGGCGGACCTGGCCTTTTCTTGAAGCAACAAACAGGATTATGGAAGAACGGGGCCTCCCGCTTCCCCTCCCGGACCAGGCGGCAGCCACATTGGAAAACCGTCTGGAAAAAGGGATTCAGGCCCAGGTGGATATCTTTGGCAGCCATATGAAGGAGGCATGGAAACAAGGGCATATAAACCGCTGGCTGGCGGCGAACTGTTTTGGCGATTATTACACCAGAGCGGGCCTTACGCTGGCTGAACGGGAAATGATCACCTTCTGTTTTATTGCCGCCCAGGGCGGCTGTGAACCTCAGCTCATGGCGCATATTAATGGAAACCTGCGCATGGGAAATTCCAAAGAATTTCTGCTCAAGGCAGTTTCCCAATGCCTGCCTTATATCGGCTATCCCCGCAGTTTAAATGCGGCGGCCTGTATCAATAAGGCATAAAACAATAAAGGATAACCAATAAGTCATAATAACCGGTTCCCATATAAAGTTACACCATAAGAAATCTCTGTCACACTGCGGTATCTGTCAACGATGCCGCAGCCTGTCCTTCGCCTCGGAAAGTGTTTCCCCGTCTTTCATAAGATAAGCTTCCACAAACTTATCTTCAATCTTAGTGTAGCCGCCCACAACAATGTTTTCAATTTTTGAAAATGTCTCTGTAACGGTTTTTTCGATTTTTTTATTCGTTTCAATAAATTTTGATCCTGCCATAGTTATGTTTCCTTTCTGCTGTGCACATTATTTCACTCCTTGATACCTTTTGTCAGGGGGATCAGACAGAGCAGCAGACCTGTGCATCCAAAGGCAATACCCGGTTTAAAAGCATCCCACTGGGGCAGGAGAGCCATACACATCCCTATTGCAAACAAAATGACACTGACCGTACCTAATACCATAGCTGTAAAACTACTTTTTTTCATTTCTTTCTGCCTCCTTTAAAACAACAGTTGTATTGTTAATGTGATTCAAGTATAATTCTCTTTATCGAGGAAAACAATCATCAATTTATCAACAAGTGTTGGAATAATGGGGGTTAGATGAATACCAAGAATAACAGGCGGCGCCGGGAATCCATTGAGAAGATAGAAAAAGTTTTTATTGAACTGCTGCAGACACTGCCATTAGAGAAAATCTCTGTATCAGATATATGCAAAAAGGCCGGATTAAACCGCAGTACTTTTTATGCGAATTATGCGGACACCTATGAACTTGCAGATAAAATCAGGGAAAAACTTGAGCAGGAAGTAAACCGGCTGTACATGGAAGAAATTACAAAGGGATTTAACAGCAACGATTATCTGAAACTTTTCAGGCATATAGAGAATAACCAGCTGTTTTACGCAACCTACTTCAAATTGGGGTATGATGATAATTATAAAATAATCACCTATGACCGCCAACTGGCCGGCCAGCATTTTGATAACCAATTCATCGAATACCACATGGAATTTTTTAAGAGCGGGATCACAAAAATTATTAAAATGTGGCTGCAAAACGGCTGCAGGGAAACGCCGGAGGAGATGTTCGGCATAATTCAGAGTGAGTACCGCGGGCGCCGGGAATCGGTGTTGCTGCAATTGCCGGAATGTGAAGGACTATAAAAGGGACAGCATTACAAATAACTGGAAAGACTGAAAGAATTATTGTCGGAAAGGCGGGATAGAAAATGGGGTTAAATAAGCTAACTGAGAAAATTTATTATTTACCACATGAGCCGGAATTTGACAGACCAATGCTGGCTTATGTGAAAGGTGATAAATTTTCCTTAGCCATTGACGCAGGATATTCAACATCTCATGTAAAAGATTTTTATGAGGCGTTGAAAGCTAATGATTTTGAAGAACCTGATTTTACAGTGATTACACACTGGCATTATGACCATACATTTGGTTTGCACGCCATAAAGGGTGTTAGCATCGCACATCAAAAAACAAACCTGTTTTTAAGAGAACAGCAGGATAAAGCTCAAGACAGAAGCTATATTGATTTTTTGAAAAAGGGCGATAATCATTTTGAAAAGGAATATGCTGGACAATATGAATTGGATATTGTAATGTCTGATATTGAATTTGCAGATGAAATAACATTAAATTTGGGAAATATAACAGCTTGTGTTTTCCATACCGTTTCACCGCATTCCGAAGATACAGCCTGTATTTATATACCGGAGGAAAAAGTTTTATTTTTAGGTGATTCTACAAGCGAGGATTTTTTCAATGGCGGCTATATGGACAAAACGAAATTGAAGCGTTTGATTCAAATGATAGATTCCATAGATTGCGGATATTGCATATTAAGTCATTGTGAACCTTTAAAGAAGAATGAGTTACTTGCATATTTAGACAGTATCAAATAATTACCAACTGCCAATTGATCAGGCTGAAAAGCTTAAAATTGGAAAAAGGGCTATGCTTCGGCATAGCTTTTTTTACGTATGCGGTGCCGTAAAATATAATTACCCGGATCAGTATCAGGCATGCTTAAAAAAGCAAATTCATTTGCGCAGGCAGTAAATTTATACTATTATGAAAGGAGCACTATGAATTTGGAGGAAAACAATGTATCAGTTGATTGCATTTGATATGGATGGAACACTATTGGATTCCGGCAAGCGGATATTGCCGGACAGCCAGACGGCAATTGCAAAAGCTGCCCGGGCCGGTAAGATCGTGGTTTTGAATACAGGCCGCTGCCTGGCCGAGCTGGAGGAATTTCTCCGCCTGATTCCAGAGGTGCGGTATCTAAACTGCGCCAGCGGGGCGATGGTATATGATCTGAAGGAGCAAAAGACCTTATATTCCAGTTTTTTGGATGAGAAGACGGTAGTGAAACTTCTGTCCCTCGCCAAACTGGAAACGGCGATGCCCCATATCCTGTTGGAAAAATCCATTGTCCAGAAAAGCCATTGGGAGCACATGGAACGGTTTGGCATGGCGGTCTATCAGGCCCAGTTTGACCGCGTCGCTGAAAAATGGGACGATATCGCCCGCACGTATGCTGATCAGCCGTTTTCTGCCGCCAAAGTGAATATTTATCATACCAGTCCGGAATCCCGGGCCAGGACGGAACAGAGAGTGCGGGATGCCGGTTTGCCGGTAGCCATGGTGCGGGCAGAGACCACCTCTTTGGAGCTGTCTGCTTTGGGGATAAATAAAGGCGTGGGGCTGGAAAAATTATGCCAAATTCTGGACCTGCCGGTGAACCGGACCATTGTGGTGGGCGACGCGGACAATGATCTGGATGCCTTTAAAACAGCGGGCCTTGCCGTAGCTATGGGAAATGCAAAGCCATCCGTAAAAGCGGCGGCAGATGTGGTGGTGGCTGACTGCGATCACGGCGGATGCGCGGAAGCAATTGAAAAATATCTGCTGTTATAAAAAGGAGGATTTATGGAATATAAGCTGTTTAAAGACAAACTGACAGGCTTGTTCAATGAAGACAAGCTGCAAAAATCTCCCGGAGAATGGGGATTTTATAATGAAATGGATAAAGATGTGAAGAGAGTTGGATATGCAACGAACCTGACCCCGGAAATAATCAGGAAAGCAGGCCGCGAAAAGATAGATTTTCTCCTCACCCACCACGATTCCTGGGAATTTGTATTTGGATTAAAAGAAAGCTGCAACCGGATTCTGATAGAAGAGGGGATCACTCATGCATTTTTCCATGCGCCCTTAGATGATGCCGGCTTTGGAACAAGTGCGTCACTGGCTAAGGCCCTGGGACTGACCGGCTGTATAAAGGTGATGCCTTATGCTGATCTATACTATGGAGGAGTGATCGGAAACAGAGAAGCTGAAGATTTTAATGTTTTTCGGGAGAAGCTTTCCCATATTCTGAAAGAGGATGTACGCGGTTATCAGAACAATGACCGCCCTGTCAAAAGAGTTGCCGTGGCAGCGGGTGGCGGAAATATGACAACGGATATGCAAATAGCCGTCAAACAGGGCTGCGATACCTATGTTACAGGGGAATATGTGCTGTATTCACAGCAGTATGCGGAATTTTCCGGTATGAACCTTTTGGTAGGCAGCCATACGAATACAGAGATATTGGGTGTGGAAGCGATGGCAGAGCTGTTGGGAAGCAGCACAGATGTCCGGCTTATCAGAATACCTGAGCCAAACTATTAAAGTCCATCCACGGTTTCCATAGTAAGAAAAGGAGATGCAGATGCACTTAGACGAAATAAAAACATATTGCATAAATAAATGGAAGGCCAGAGAGGACTATCCTTTTGGAGAAGTTCCGGTCTGCTATAAGCTGAACAGTAAGGTATTTGCACAGATTTACCCTAACCCGGAGGATTATAAAATCACACTGAAATGTACTCCTGAAGCCGGACAGTTTTACCGGCAGGTGTATCCCGGCGTTGTGGTAAGAGGCTATCATTGTCCGCCTGTGCAGCAGCCATACTGGAATACCGTTTATCCGAATCAAATCCCGGATGACGAGCTTCTAAATATGATCGACCACGCCTATGATACGGTTTTACACAGTTTCAGCAAAAAAGTGCAAAAAGAGATAGTAAAGGCAGAAGACATCCGAATCCGTCCGCTGTCCCAGAATGAATACCCGCTTTTAGGCGGATTTCTCTATGATGCCATTTTTGTGCCGGAAGGAAGCGGACCTTTGCCTGAGGACGTGATTTTACGGCCGGAGCTTGCTGTTTACATACAAGACTTTGGAAATGCGGATGATATCTGTCTGGCAGCAGAATCCGAAGGGAAAGTGCTGGGAGCAGTATGGACAAGAATCATGGCTGGAGAGCGCAAAGGCTACGGCACCGTGGATGAATCCATACCCGAGCTGACCATTTCTGTGAAAAGAGAGTTCAGAAACCAGGGGATCGGAAAAAAGCTGATGATGGAAATCACAGGCGTTCTAAAGGAGCGTGGATATAAGGGCGTTTCGCTGAGCGTGGATAAGGCTAATTATGCATTGCGGATGTATGAAGCTTTGGGGTTCAGGGTGATTGAAGAGGGGAAAGATGACTGCTTGATGATTCTTGAACTTTAGAATGAGGAATTGCAGAAAGTTATGCAGGAAAGCCGAGCGAGGGGGCGGAGGCCGGGCAGGATGTTTGGTGCCGGCTATGGGGAGCGGAATCCGTCGGTACCGATGCCCACTCACGGTAAACTCTTTATGGGACTTTACCGTTCAGTGGGCATCTCAGAAACTGATTGGGTTTCCAGTTGCTGCCCGTCTTTTTCCATGCCTGGAGCTACTCCCTTCTCAATAGGCTGGAAAAACCGTCATCACCCATGCGATAGCAATTACACATATAATGATGGAAGGCAGCCATCCCATCTTAAACAGGTCCTTCTGATCATATCCGCCTGCGCCCATCATGGGGGCGATTGTGCCGGTGGCCATTGGGGTCATAAAAGCGGTCAGGGATGCGGCACTGAGCAGGATCATGGGGCCGATTGGATTACAGCCCAGGGACTTGCAGGTGAGAACCAGGATGGGGGTAAATATATTTCCTACGCTCGTATTGTTCATGCACTGTGTTAGAACGAAAGGAACGATGAAGAAGGCCGCTCCTATGACATAACCGTTATTGCTATGTCCCACTACAGAGGCAAAGGTATCGCCGATCAGTGTGCCCAGTCCACATTCCGTCATAGCTCCGCCTACGGAATATGCGGCGATCTGCATCAATGCGATGCGGACAGGAATGGCGTCAATGGCTTCTTTCGGTTTGAGAACACCGGTGGCAACAGCGAGAGTGGCTCCGGTAAATGCCACCTGCCAACTTGAGAATCCCAGCTTGCTTGAGAAGATCAGGCAGATTGTGGTCAAAGCGAATATGAGGTAGCCTAACACCTCCCGCGTTGGATCCAGTGGCTTAATGTCTTTTCCCTCTTTTCTTGACTGAGCGGCAGTTTTCAAAGTAATTGGAGTGGAAGGCTGATCGGGAGCCAGTTTAGGAGCGATAAAAATTGCGTAAAGCAGGATTACGGCTGCCATTGGAAAACGTCCCTTAAAAGGATCTAGAAGCTGCATGGAATATTCCGTGTAGCCATAGCTTTCCAGATAGCCGTTTTGCTGTGCAAAGCTTATGGCGCCACTGCCTAAGGGCAGGACGGCAACTGTAGAGACACCTACCAGGCCTAAGGAGAACATGGCCTTGGAGGGGCTGACATCATTGGCTTCGCAGGAGGCAGCCAACAGGGGAGCGACGATGGTGAAAACCACCACCGGGCTGGGGATCAGTTGGGCCAGCATAAAGGCAATAATACAGTAACCTGCCAGCATAACGGTGAAACTGCCGCCGCTCACTTTATATACCATGCTTGAAAGTTTATTAACGGTCTGTGTTCTGTTAAAACCTGCGGCAACAATAAACATGCTGACGATCAGGATTACATTGGAATTGGCAAAATTGGCCAGAACGCTTTTGGCCGGCACGATCCCGGAAAAAGATACTAAAACAATTGCGCACATCGCAACAGTGCCCAGAGTTGTGTGGAGCTGCTTGGAAAAGACATACCCCAATATTAAAAATAAAAATATGGCTAAACAAAGATACATTTGTGCTGTCATAAGAATACCCCTTCTCTCAGTGAAATCATGGGGACAAAGTTTGGAGCATTATGAGAAAAAACTCATCCCCATGCATGTCTATTCAATTTCCGCAATAGCCAGATTGATCTCATACCATTTACCCCGAACCATATGGGCCACCCGGCCTGCTTTTCCCAGGACTTCCATGGAATGGTTCATATATTTGAACATATTTTCAGCGAATTCAGGATCGTCGGTGAGCCAGGATTCATGGTGCATGGGAACAAGAAGCTGCACATCAGTCTGAGCAAACCATTGGGCGAATTTTTCGGCGGCTCCGTCCTTTTCTTTGGAGCTGGCAAGTTTATTTCGGAGCACTATATTGGGTTTGTCTTTTCCCTGCATCCGTTTCAGCATTCCGTCGTCATTTCCTCCCAGGAATGCGAGGCGGAACCCCTGGTCTGTGGTCAGAATAAAGTTCATGTTAAAGACGCCGCCCATGGCATTGAGTTCGGAAGAACCGGGAAATTTATCAGGAGACATGAATTGGCAGGCCTCCTGATAGTTAAGCGGCTGTCCGTGGTGGGTGCCGTGATGGGTTTCCAGCATGAAACCGTCAAAATAATAGGTTCCTTCAAAATCTACCGGATAAATGCTGGTCAAAGGAATGTTAAATGTGCGGGCTGCCTCCATGCATACGGCGGAATGGGTGATGAGTGTGGAATGGAAACGGTCGTAGGCTTCCTGGATATTGGCGGTGTGGTCTCCATGGCCGTGGTTGAGGAATATGTAGTCCCCTCCTTCCAACTGATCCGTGGTAAATCCGGCGGGGCAGGTTCTGCCGATGGGACCTTCACAGTGATACCAGGGGTCTGTGATCAGGGTTTTTCCGTTTGGAAAACGGAATTCAAAGCATTGTCCGTTAATCCAGCGGAAACGGAGCGCGCGTGAAACTGCTAAAGTGTTCATACATTTGTCCTCCTTTTTTATGAAAAAATTGTGATAAAAGATAGTAATCTGCCTTTTTATCTGCATTTATTATAAGATTTGTACAATGACACTGTCCAATATCCTTTTTGGACCAACCTATTCCAAGATGGAATGAATTTAACCGGCCATCCATTTTGGACAGCAAAAAGGCCCGGGAGACTGGCTCCGGGCCTTATATGGATGTCTGTTAAGCGTAAATCTGTTTCAAATTGTTGAGTACAATCCGGAACTTTGGGTTTTTCTGGAAACCGGACCGGCAGATGAGACACTGTTCCATCTGTAAATTCTGGGAAGGGTCAAGACGGTAAAACAAATCCCGGCTGATCGTATCCAAAGGACGGGACCAGTTCACAGGTATGATGAAACTGGCCTTTCCCGTTTCTACCATAGCTATCCGGTTATGGAAGTTGGTGAGTTCGGTTATTTTCAAAGAAATTCCCGTCTTTTCCATCAGTTTCTCTAAATAAGCCCGGCTGTTGCTGCCGGGGGAGTTGGATACTAATATTTCGTCTGCCAAATCTTCCAGGCGCAAAACAGGATCAGAAAAGCTGGGCAGAAGAACCGCTTTTTGGCTGACAGGGCTTCCGGCCCTCAAATAGATCCCAAGCTCCAGGGATTCTATGGTTTCATAATAAATGCCTGGACACCGCTCCAGGACATTGACCAAGGCCATGTCAATGGCTCCGCTGAGCACGTCATTTTCCAATGGTTTGGAATTTCCCATCCTGATATCTACGAAATACTGGTCATGTTCCTTATGAAGGGTTTTTAGGAGGGGAGTAACAACTTTTCCGGCCTGCTGGCTGGTGATTCCAAAGATAATCGTATTTTTCTTTATGGACTGCAGCGAATAGAGCTGTTTTTCAAAATCTGAATGAAGTTTCAATATCCCGTCAGCCATTTCCAGAAAGATCTTTCCCTCATCCGTCAATTTCAGGGAACTCCCCATCGTGCGGGAAAAGAGGGTGATCCCATATTCCTGTTCCACCTTTTTCACACGCTTGCTCAAGGCGGGCTGTGCCACCAGGAGGCGCTCTGCAGCCTTGCTGAAACTTCCGGTCCGGGCGGCCATAACAATGGTTTGGATGTCCTGTATGTTCATGAATAACCTCCCATCTTTTTCAGAATCCATTTCCCAAAATACCACAATGCCACAACCGCCAATGGCGCTATGATATTGAAAAGCGGAAAGAACGCATATTCTATCCCATTAAGCAGATTTTCCCATCCATCATCCGCCTGATGGATGATCCATTTACCTTTTCCCATCAGGTTAGCGATGACTGTGCTCACAAAAATATTTTCTGCAGTCCATGTGAACAATACGGTCATGGTATTCACCCAATCCGGAATGGAATCCATATGTATTTTTTTCTTAAAGATCAGATATAAAACTGATACCAGAAGAGGAAGAACCAGGACAGATATTATGGCAGAACCGGAATCGCCTCCAAATGATGTGGTTTCAGTAAGAAAATCTTCCAATATAAAAACTGCCCATGAAACAATCTGCGCCAATGAAACAATTCCGATAATTTTCATATGATCCTTTCAGTAAATTCCAATATAATGAGTTTAGCAGTCTGGTTATCCGGCGCTTCCATAAGAATGTCGTAATCACCAATTAACAGCCAGCCCGCTTACTTCTGTAATTCCAAACCGGATCAGATTTTCAAGCGTAAAATGAAACTCATGAAACATGAGCTCTTCCAGTTTTTCCGAAAAAAGGCCGGCGTCAGATTCTTTCAGGGCGCGGATAAAGGTTTCGTAACAGGAGCGGTAAAACTCAGTTTTATCACCATTTTTATTCTGGAGACTTCTCAGGGGATATCCCCAGAAAAGCTGCTGAAGCAGTTTGGCATAAACAGAGCGTAAGGCCTCATAGGGCGCAAATCGTCCCAGCAGTTCCAGTGCGGCATAAGTTGTCAGCTCATATTGGCCTAAATCATGAATGATGGACAGGTGGTCCCTGCATGTTTCCAGGGCCGCGGCATCTAAAGATGATATAGTTACCTGGGCCACATCTCTGCAAGACAGTGTCAGGATCTGCAGACTTTCGGCAAGGCTGACAAGGCGTTTGCGGACAACCGGGTTGGTGTAGTCGCAGTTATTAGATGTTTCGTTGAGCGGAAGGATTTTTGTTCCAACGCCCTTTAAGGATTTGACGGCCCCGACGCCATTGAGAAGAGAAAGGGCCCTTCGAACGGTGCTTACGGATACCTTCTTTTCTTTGGACAGTTTATCCAGAGATGGGAGCAGCGTATTGGCGGGATACCGGCCTCTGGTTATTTGGATCAGCAGATCCATAGCGAGGGAGTAGCAGATCTGGGAAGCTTTCTTATAGGCGCTCCAGGTAAATGGAATCTGCTGTCCGGAAGGCGGCAGAGTGATTCTCTCCTCATAAAACCGGCTCACGGCCGACGATAAATCGTCCTGCACATGATAAATGGATTCCTTTAGAGAATCCCAATCCTGCGTAAGACAATATTCCAAAGACTTGGGCGAGTACACCCCGAAGACAAAACGGCTCCATGCATTTTGGGGAGTGGCGAAAAATGGCGCTTCAAAAAACATGAATATCTGCCAGGTAAGCCGGAGAAGGAGTTCATTTCCCAAAACCTCATATGCTTTCATCAGATGATGAAAAGCTGTAAACGGCTGCAGCCCATTTAGTGCTTTAAGCTGCATCATACTGCTGTAAATATCAGCGGGGGTATTTTTAAATCCAGCCCATTGGGCGTGGCTTAACAGCGGCCTTATGGATTTGCTCAGATCGATCAGGGCATATTTGCGCTGGGAGTAGAAGAGCTGGACAAACTGCTCGATTTCCTGGTCACTGTAATCCTTTATGACCATGGATCCTACATTCTGTGTCAGCGTGATATATCCATCCCTCTGCAGCTGCAGATAAGCGGCGCGCACAGTATCCAGTGAAACAAGGAAACTGCCGCCTGCTTGTTCCAGTGTGGGCAGAATATCTCCGTAACGGTAGGAGCCAAATTGTATTTGTGTTTTCAAAACGCAGTAGATTACCTGGTGCAGTTCCATATTGTCTTTCACAGTACTTACCTCATTTCAGGTTAGTCAGAATATAGAAATAAGTATATCATTAAAAGGGGAGGGTTTCCACAAAATTCATGTGGGAGATTTTTAACATCGACCCTCAAGGCATTTTCGAAAAAGCCTTCACGTTTTACTGTCAATCCCCAGTACGCGGCCGTGAAGAAAGGAATGCTGGGGCAGGCGTTATTCCGCCAATCAGTTCATTAAAGATTCATATAACGCAAAAGGTCAGTTTAAGATCGAAATAAATAAATTCAAATAACCGGCATATGAGATCCAGATTATATAGGGAATTAGAAAATAGGCAGCCTTTTGGGAAACATTATAAAAATACTTAATGGTTACGATGATGAATACCCATAAAAGTATCAGCCAAAAGAATGAAAACGAGAACCATTTAAACTTAAAGAAAAAAATGGGCCAGAAGAAATTTACTGCGAGCTGGGCGATATAGGCTGTAAGGGCTTTGGTCCGCTGCCGTGTGTAATTGGCGGCAAGAATCAGGTAGGATGCAAATCCCATCATAATAAATAAAATCGTCCAGACAATGGGGAATATCCAGCCGGGGGGAGAAAACGGCGGCTTTTTTAATTGGCGGAAAACTGCCATGCTGTTTCTTGTGATAAATCCGGATACAGCGCCGACTGCAAGCGGTATTGCTAAACAGATAATTAATCGTTTCTTTTTCATTTTCAAAGGAAGCACCTCCATGGTAAAAGTATATGCCAGCAAGGTGATATTATACAAAACTGCATATTTTTTGACTGCGCAGCTAATAAAATCAGGTATGATTCATTCGGATTTCATGGCAATGGCGTCTGGTCTATGGTACAATAAAGTAAATTACTCCAGTGAAGGGGGGATTTGATGTGAAAAAGGCCATTACGATCCGATTGTGTGTTGTCATTGTGGTCAGTATGATAGTTACAGCAGTTTTAAGCTTATATCTTCAGATAAAATCAGCGAGAGAGGTCATGTATTCCAACGCTGAACTCAGGATCAACCAGGTAAAAGAAATTCTGGAGAATAATGATGCGGAAATTGAAAAGCTGAATGAAAATTTAAAGGAAGATTATTTTATCCGGGCAAAAGCTGCGGCATACATCGTGCAGAATCAGCCGGAGGTCATCGGCGACTTAGAGGAGACCAGGAAAATAGCAGCTTTGCTTCAAGTGGATGAACTGCATCTTTTTGATACGGAAGGCAGGCTGTATGCAGGTTCCGAACCTAAATATTATGATTATACATTTGAATCTGGGGATCAGATGAGATTTTTTCTTCCTATGCTGAAGGATCGTTCCCTGCAGCTCTGCCAGGATGTGACACCGAATACGGCTGAAAATAAGCTGATGCAGTATATCGCCGTATGGCGTGAAGACCAGGAAGGGATTGTCCAGATTGGCATGGAACCGGTCCGCCTTTTAGAAGCCATGAAAAAGAATGAGCTGTCACATATATTCAACCTGATGACTACGGAGGAAGGCATTACTATTTTTGCGCTGGCTCTGAGTTCAGGCATAGTTGAGGGCTCTACGGATGAATCCATGCTTGGATGCAGCGCACAGGAGTTCGGTCTGGATTTAAACGACCCTGATTTAATGGAAGGGAAACAGAGCAGAGAAATTATCATCCGTGGAAAGAAGAATTTTTGTGTGACAGAGGCCATGGATAATATTTTGATCGGCGTCAGCGGTACCCATGAAAAGCTGTACCGGAATGTTCCGGATAATATGGGCCTGATCATTTTCAGCCTGAGTTTTCTGGCGATTGTGGTGATATTTTTAATTCTGAGAATGCTGGATAAAATCATTATCCAAAGTATATACGGGATCATAGAGGGAACGAAAAAAATAGCTGCCGGAGATTTGGATTACCGGGTGGAGATCGATCATTCTCCTGAGTTTGCAAGGCTCAGCAGCAATTTAAACCATATGGTTGAAAGCCTGCTGGAAACCACAGGGAAGCTTTCTTTAGTATTTCAGAACGTGGATATTCCGGTTGCAGTTTATGAATACAACCAGGACATGAAACGAGTTCTGGCTACAAGTAAAATTGGGGAAATTCTGCTGATAAAGGAGGAGGAACTTCACAGGGTGCTGTCTGACCGGAAGAATTTTTTGGAAAAAATTGTGGAGATCTGTTCACGGCCGGATGAACTGGAAAAGGACGTGTTTCTGATTGGGGATACCAGCGGGCAGGTGCATTATGTGAAAATAAAATCTTATCAGGAAGATGGAAAGACCCTTGGAATCGTAGTGGATATGACCGAAGAGATCACGGAAAAGCGGAAAATCGAAAGGGAAAGGGACGTGGATCTGCTCACCACATTATATACCAGGAGGGCATTTTTCAGCAGGATGGAAGGGCTGTTAAAGGAGCCGGAGCGGATGAAGACGGCAATGCTTCTGATGACAGATCTGGATAACTTAAAGTATGTCAATGACCATTGGGGCCATGAATGGGGCGATGAGATGCTGAAGGCGGCTGCCAGCCTTCTGTTAACATGCGGCGGACCCAATAAACTTGCGGCCAGACTGAGCGGCGATGAATTCGTTCTGGTGATTTACGGCGCCGGTTCCCAAGAGGAGATAGAAGGTTATCTGGAGAGCCTTTATGCGCGGATTCAGGAAACAGAGCTGGTGATGCCCGACGGGGAACATGTGAAGATGAGCCTGTCCGGCGGCTATCTGTATTACCCGGAGTGTTTTGGCAGCAGCCAGGAACTGTTGAAAATTGCGGATGAGACGATGTATATGGTGAAGAAAAGCACGAAGGGCAAATTTGCCAGATATCGGAATGAGGAATAAAACAATAGACAACCATCCCGCCAAAACCAATTATATTCTCCTTGACTTTTGAATCACCTCATGATATCTTTAGTTAAACTGACCGTTGGTCTAAAAGGTGGTGAACTGATTATGCGTAGACATAAAGAGCCGGAAGTACGAAAAAGTGAATTGTTAGATGCAGCACAAAAACTGTTTGTCGAAAAAGGGTATGCCAAAACAACGGTAACTGATATTTTGAATGTACATGGGTTATCGAAAGGCGTATTCTATTACTACTTTAAATCCAAAGAAGAAGTGATGGATGCGGTCATTCAACGCATGGTTGATGATATGGTAGATCATGCTAAAAAAGTTGTGGCAGATTCCAGCATGACCCCGCCTCAGAAGATATTTGCCATCTTGATGGGAAAGGGTCAATCCGAGGAAATGATAAAAGACAAGGAACATATGACCCGCCAATTTCATGAAGTCCAAAACGCTGAAATGCACCAAAAATGTCTGGCATTGAGTATCAGGCGCCTTGCGCCTGTGATGGCGGAAGTATTCAGGGACGATGACGGCCAGACATTGCTTTCCACTGACTATCTGATGGAATCGTTTACTTTATTTTTGACGGCTGGGCAAGTGATTTTCGATGAAGGATTATTTCAGTGGAGTGATAAAGAACGTGCCCGGTATGCGGCTGCCCTCCTTCAAATGATGGAAAAAACACTGGGCGTTCCGGTTGGATATTTTGATGAGCTTAAGAAAAAATTTGCATGATACTTTCGCAGGTTTGTATCATGTAATTTTTTAACCAGTTATAAACTGTCGGTCAGTCTATATGGAGGATTCAATATGAATGAGAAATTAAGTAATATCCCATCACCTAAATACTTCAATTTGATGGTGCTTGGTCAGATTATTTCGGTTCTGGGGGCGGCGCTGCTGCGGTTTGCGCTTTCCTTATACGTTTTAGATACAACTGGCAGTGAATCTCTATTTGCAGCTATGTATGCCATTTCCAATATACCATTTTTGCTTGCCCCATTGGGCGGAGCCATTGCGGATAGATTCAATCGCCGCAACCTGATGGTGATATTTGATTTTACCAGCAGCGCCATTGTATTGTGCCTGATTTTACTTATGAATGCGGGGAACATTTCTATCCCTGCCATTGGAGTCACTATGGTGCTTCTGTCTATTGTCAGTGCCTTGTACACCCCCGCTGTCACAGCAAGTATTCCTTTATTGGTGGAGAAACACAGACTGGAGGGAGCAAATGGTCTTGTTCAGGCGGTTCAGTCATTGTCTGCTGTTGCCGCCCCGGTTTTTGGTGGAATCCTGTACGGCATCATGGGCCTTAGAGCCGTTATCATGATTAGCTGTATTTCATTCTTCCTGTCGGCTGTAATGGAACTCTTTATAAAGATACCGTTTGAGAAAAGGCAATGGAACGGACGGATCGTGCCCACGATCACAAGGGATCTGAAAGATGGTTTTATATATGTCATGAAACAGAAATTTATACGCAAGGTCAGCATCATTGCCTTCATGCTGAATCTGGTACTAAGCCCGTTTTTCCTGGTAGGCGCTCCGATTATCCTGCGTGTAACGCTGCGAAGCGGAGCTACTTCGTATGGGATTGGAATGGGAGTGATTAACTCCGCAACCATACTGGGCGCATTATCCATTGGACTGCTCGCCCCCAAAATGAGACTGAAAACATTGCACTGCTGGCTTTTTGCTTCCGCCGGACTGCTGATGTTTATGGCAATATCTCTTATGCCTTTTATGCTCGGGATGGGCTATTACCCCTCTTTTATCCTGTTTATGCTGGGCGCTGTTCCGATTGCGGCAAGTATGACGATTATTTCGATTTTCATCATTACGAAGGTTCAGAAAATAACACCGAATAAAAATCTTGGAAAAGTTATGGCCATCATAACAGCGGTCGCTCAGTGCGCCGCGCCGCTTGGGCAGATTCTATATGGCATTGTCTTTGAAACATGGGGAGCACAGATATTTATACCAACGTTCTTTGTCGGGACTCTGACACTGCTTTTGGGTATCCTTACGCGGCGGCTCCTCAAATGTGAGGAGGAACCGTAAATTAAAATCTGCTTAAACTATGGAACATGGCTTTAAACATAGGGGGCAAAGATCTCTTTGAAGGCATCCAGTATTTCCTCTGCGGTTTTAAGACATCTCCTTTTTATAGGAAAAAGGGGAATTTCACTCAATGTGATATCTTTCCTTTATTTTCCCCCGTATTCTGTCAAAACGTTCAGGCGCCTGCTGTCCATACACGTGTTGGCCGATGTGCTTTTCCATCCAGACCATGTTATACCAGCGGTCAAATTTATATCCGCACTGTCTGAACTCTCCAACCATGCGGTAGCCCATA
>JAGZXV010000285.1 GCA_018378255.1 Clostridiaceae bacterium
GGTGATGGCATTCGGTATGTCTTCCTCCTTTTGCAGTACCCCGAACACATACTCCGACAGAGTCTGGTTCCTGTATCTTTCCTGCATTCTTATTTCAGGAGCCTTCTGTACATAGCTTCGTCCGGCATTGAATTCTGATTCCAGAATGGAATGATAAAAAGCGCACTGGTTTTTCCCCTTTTCTTTCGCCTTGTAAAGAGCCAGATCCGCATTTTTGTATAATTTTTTATAATCATTACCATCCAGAGGGGCAAACGCCACTCCGGCGCTGCAAGACAGCATATAACCGTCCCGTTCCAGGAACTCCTCCATTTTCTCTTTTATCTGTTCAAATTTATCGGCTATCACGTCCTGGGAGCGGGCCCCCGGCATTATGATAACAAATTCATCGCCGCCAATCCGGCCTACAATGTCCCCGGCACGGAAGGTCCGCTTAAGCAGTACGGCAATATCCGAAAGCAGCACATCTCCGCTCAGATGACCGTAAACATCATTAATGTATTTGAAATTATCCAAATCAATAATCATGAATGCACAGGGCGAATCCTGCATTGCTTTTTCAATGAACTTGCCTCCCAGCTCCTCTGCCGCCGCCTTGTTGTACAGACCGGTCAGAGCATCATAGAGCGCCTTTTGAACCAGCATATCGACATTTCGTTTCTCCTTATCGATATCCGATATTACTCCGATCGCCCTCTTCCTGCCGGACTTTCTTGTATCCTGCAAAGCTATTCTGACTCTGCACCAAAAATAATGCCCGTCATTCCCGGCGATTCTTATCTCCATCTCTTTTACCGGAACATCCATCTTCATATCCCGGGCCGCATTCATCAGCAGATGTATATCATCAGGGTGTACATGGCTGAAGGGGGCCATGGTGCTGACATTCTCCGTCATGGGAGAATAACCGAAGGTTTTCACCCAGTTGTCCGAAAAGAATATCCGGTCATCAGACAGATCCCACTCAAAAATAATATCATTGGTCTGCTCCATTATAATCCGGTGCTTTTCCAGACTCAGGTGCAATTCCTCAAGAATCTTCCGGTTCTCTGTGATATCTGTCAAAATACAGTAGAATACTTTCTTTCCATCCCGCTCCACCAGCTGTCCGTGATCCAGCACCGTTACCAGCCTTCCGTCCCGGCATCTGACTCTGTACTCTATCTTCTTTGTCTTTCCCTGTGCCATCTGAATCTGTACAGAATTCCAGGTGCTTTCCAGATCTTCCGGGTAAATCAGGCGCCGGAACTGATTATGGAATACCTGTTCCATCTCTTCCCTGCTATATCCGAACATATTTAAAAAGCCCTGGCTGTACTGGAGAAGATTCAGTTCTTCATTATATTCACAGCATATGACTCCGCCCGGTACATTCTCCATCAATGCATTTAAATTCTCATTCTTCTCTTTCAGCAGCTTTTCCTGCTCTTCCAGCCGGCGAAAAAGCGCCCTGGCATGCTGCTGATCCATTGTCCTGGGGAAAATTTCATCCTCGAGCTGATTCCGGCTTCCTTCCGACATATGAACCTGCAGAACCTTCAGCTCACCGTTTTGTTCCCTCACCACCGCAGTGACCCGAATCTTCAGCTTATCAAAAAACGCCTCTTTACCGGACTCCTGAATCACCAGTTTTTCTGATACCGCAGCAGTACGGGGATCCAATATTTTAATATCATACTCTTCTTCCAATATATCAAAAGGACTTGGATACAATTGATATTCCTGTTCAAAAAATCTTTTTGCACCGGAAATGCCACGGCCGCTTTCTTGCTGTCCCGTTCCTATCCATTCCACATTTTCATCCATGCCGGATAATACTTTCTGTACATCGCGCTCTACCAGATATGCTCTTTGAAGCCGGCAGACAAATTCTTTTACTCTGTTTTCAAACAATATGTCCATGCCCCCTTTTCCCCCATAACATTTCTTAAATTAAGCATACTGGAAAACATGGATCATGTCAAGAAAGCATCATTGCACCTCTGCTGCATTTTGAACGAAAATCCCGAGTTTCACGGTGCGTAACGGCACTTTTGAAAAAAACAATCAAAGCCGCCATTTCTAAATTAATCGGCTATTTAGTATCTGAGTCTAATTCTCCTCTTTTCAAAAAGGAAATCGAAGTGGTAATTAAAATCTGCTTCACCGCTCTCGAAGCAGGCAGGAACATTTGTTCTGCATAAGTGCAAAAAAAAATAATTTATAAAACTTATTATATCTAATAGGCTTTATAAATTATTTTTATCACACTTAGAAACTTCTCTTTTGCTCTCCTTGAAAACCTTGATTTCACAAGATTATTCAGCAGGGGAAGAGGGATTCGAACCCCCATTAACGGTTTTGGAGACCGTTGCTCTGCCATTGAACTATTCCCCTAAAATTGCCTGCCCAAGTATAATACCACAGGACAGGCAGTATGTCAATCGGTTTTTTCCAAATTACAAATAAATTGTTTTAATTAATGAAATTATTGTAATTGTTTCGCTCAACGTAACAATATTGCTTCTTAACCGCCTGTCCTGGGGTTAAATCAGGTTGATTGCCTCTCTTACATTGCTTACCCCCGCCAGCTCAATATCATTTCTTTTTTTCAGCTTTTCAAAGCTTACGAGCGGCATGATGCAGCGTGTGAAGCCCAGCTTCACCGCTTCGTTCACTCTCTGTTCGGCCATTGATACGGCCCTTACTTCCCCGGATAGACCGACTTCGCCGAATATGACGGTCTTTTCATCGACCGGTCTGTCTTTATAGCTGGAAATCAGTGCCATCACGATGGCCAGATCCAGCGCCGGTTCATTCATTTTCATACCGCCCGCAATGTTGACATAGGCATCGAATTGGGACAATTCATACCGGCACCTTTTTTCGAGTACCGCCATCAGGAGATTCACCCGGTTATAATCAGTTCCCGCTGCTGTTCTTCTGGGCATTCCGAAATTCGTCTTTGTCACCAGCGCCTGTACCTCCAGCATAATCGGCCTGGTTCCTTCCAATGAACAGGCGGCAACGGCACCCGAGGCTCCTGCGGGCCTGCCGTCCAGCATGAATTCCGATGGATTCTTTACTTCTGCCAGCCCCTCCTCCCTCATCTCGAACACACCGATTTCATTCGTGGAGCCAAAACGGTTCTTAATCCCTCTTAATATCCGGTAGGAAGCATGGCGGTCACCTTCAAAATAGAGCACCGTGTCCACCATATGTTCCAGTACCCTGGGTCCGGCCACAACCCCCTCCTTTGTCACATGGCCAATAATAAATACCATAACGCCCAGACCCTTGGCAATCTGCATCAAAATATTGGTGCATTCCCTCACCTGGCTGACACTGCCGGGAGCCGAAGTAACTTCCTCCATATACATGGTCTGTATGGAATCAATCACAACCGCATCCGGCATTGTCCGTTTAATCACCTCTTCTATGGTCCCCAGGTTTGTTTCACACAGGAAAGAAAGGGGGCCTGTCACCGTCCCGATTCTGTTCGCCCGCAGCTTTATCTGTTTCAGGGATTCCTCTCCCGATATGTAAAGTATTTTCTGGTTCTGTCCCGCCAGATTACGGCAAACCTGCAGAAGAAGCGTGGACTTTCCGATGCCCGGATCTCCTCCAACCAATACAAGGGAGCCCCTTACGATCCCAGAGCCTAAAACGCGATCCAGCTCATCAAAGCCGGTCCGTATCCGATCCTCCTCGTCCAGCACAATCTCCGACAGCATGACAGGCCTGGCCGTATCGGCGGATACCTTCCGGGCAGAGCCAGTCCCGCCTTTACCAACGGTTTTTATCTGGGAGACCGGCTCCTCCACCATCGTATTCCACGACTTGCATGCCGGGCACTGTCCGGTCCATTTCGCCGACTCATAGCCGCAATCACTGCAAAAATAAGCTGTTGATTTCCCTTTTGCCATTCTCTCCTCCGTAAATAAATAGTCGCCGACATCAGAATGGAGGCAAATCTTTCGACCGCCTCCATCCTGTAATTCTGCTTATCTCTATCTTCCTGCAATTCTTATCTCTGTTCTTACGCCCTCGTTCAGTTCCACGCTTAAAACAAGTTTTCCGCTTACGTTGGTCGTCATGCCTCCTACGGCAATCCCATCAATGAAAACTTCATATTCACGATCATCTTCAAGCTGAACTGTGATCTGAGCATCCTGGTTTCCTTCTACAGCAAAGGTTACCTCGGAATCATCAACAGCAAAATGGTTAACTGCCGTTCCCGGTACGGACTCATAAACAAACATTCCGTTCCTCTCCAGTTTTGTTATCTCATGAAAGGTTTTTACTTTGTATAAATCTCCTTTGTATTCAAAATCCTGAAGTTTGGACTTTGTCGCTAATTCATAATTGCCAAAACTGATTGTACCGTCATCCTCGATGCGGATTAACTCGCTAACTACTGGCATAAATCTATCCTCCTGGTATTCTTCTGTGTGTTTCCCTGTGTAGGATTATTCTATCACAGTTTCTTTTACTTGACCAGTATTTTATTCTCTTTGGAAGAGTCCCTGACGGTAAATTTAAGGCCCTCCCCGTCTCTGGTTACAAGCACTTCATCGTCCTTTTTAATATGCCCCTCCAGCAGTTCTTCTGAGAGCTTATCCTCTATCTGGTTCTGGATTGTCCGCCGCAGCGGCCTTGCGCCGTATTTCTCATCGTATCCCTTCTCAGCCAGGTATGCAACCGCCCCGTCATCGACAGTCAGGCTCATGCCGACCTGGGCTTTGGTTCTTCTGATAATTGTTTTAAGCATAATTCCGGCAATCTCTTCGATATTCTTCTTATTGAGCGGATGGAATACCATGATTTCATCAATTCGGTTTAAAAATTCCGGTTTAAACATCCTTTTCACTTCATCCATGACACGGTTTTTCATAAACTCGTAATCCGTCTTCGCATCTGAATCGGAAGAGAATCCCAGACGCTTCGGTGAAATGATATTCTCGGCTCCGGCATTGGATGTCATGATGAGCACAGTATTTTTAAAATCGATCTTTCTTCCCTGGGCATCCGTGATATGACCGTCATCCAGTATCTGAAGCAGGATATTGAATACATCGGGATGGGCTTTCTCGATCTCATCAAACAGAATGACGGAATACGGGTTGCGGCGCACCTTCTCGCTGAGCTGGCCGCCCTCCTCATATCCCACATAACCAGGAGGTG
>JAGZXV010000025.1 GCA_018378255.1 Clostridiaceae bacterium
GGGGCAAACCGGCAGCCTGGTTTGGGATTCATTGGGCTGGGAACATCCCCTTTCAGTACAATCCGCGATACTTTCTTATCAATGTTCACCCGTGGAACGGCGCTTAAAAGGGCTATTGAATAGGGATGCAGCGTATTTTGAAAAATCGTATCCGTATCGGCAATTTCTACAATCTGTCCCAGGTACATGACCGCAATCCGGTTGGATATATGGCGTACCACGCTTAAATCATGGGAAATGAACAGATAGGAAAGATTCATTTTCTTCTGCAGTTCCATCAATAGATTGATAATTTTGGCCTGTACCGATACATCCAGAGAGGATACGGGTTCATCGCACACAATAAATGACGGGGAAAGCGACAATGCCCTGGCAATTCCCACAACCTGACGCATCCCGCCATCCAATTCATGGGGATACCTATCCAAAAGATCCCTGGACAGTTCCACCGTATCGCACAGTTCATACAGCTTTTGATTCAGTTTCTCTCCTCTTGGTACCATCCGGTGAATCAAATAAGCCTCGCTCAATATATCCCTGACCGTTTTCCTGGGATTTAAGGATGAATAAGGGTCCTGAAAAATAATCTGCATCGTTTTACAGAGTTCATGGTTCTTACCGGAATTGGAAAATACGTTTTTTCCATTCAGCGCCATCTCCCCTTCCGTCCTGTCCAAAAGCCGCATTATCACATTTCCCACTGTGCTTTTACCGCACCCTGATTCCCCTACAAGCCCCAACGTCTCTCCGGGATACACGCAAAAGCTCACATCATCCACTGCATGAAGCTGGCCTTTTTTTGGTATTTTAAAATATTTTTTAAGATGTTTTACTTCCAATAACGGTTCTCTTACCGTTTCGTTCATCTGTCAGCCCTCCTGACTTTCAAAACACTCAACAAAATGGTCATCATTAATTTTTACCATCTCAGGCTGCTCTGCCTCACATCGTTTTCTGCATTTTTCACAGCGGGGATGGAAGCGGCAGCCAGAGGGCAGACTGGCCGCATTGGCTATTACACCAGGAATAGCAGTCAGTCTCTCCCGTTTTCCCTCCAGCTTAGGCAGAGCTCCCAACAGCCCGCCGGTATATGGATGGACCGGATGGCTAAATACCTCTTTTACCGTTCCATACTCGATGATCCGGCCGGCGTACATGACCGCCACCCTTTCGCAAAGTTCTGAAATAATACCCAGGTTATGTGTGATCATCAGCAGAGATGTGGAGTAATCATTCTGCAGCTGTTTCATCAATTCCAGAATCTGGGCCTGAATCGTAACATCTAAAGCAGTGGTCGGTTCATCCGCAATTAAAAGTTCCGGATTGCAGGCAATTCCGGCCGCAATTCCCACTCTCTGCCGCATGCCTCCGCTGAACTGGACCGGATAATCATTGACCCGGTTTCCGGCAATTCCCACGGTTTCCAGCAGTTCCCTGGCACGATCCATTGCATCTTTGTAATTCATCCCTCTGTGCTGCCTCAATACCATGGAAATCTGCTCTCCTACTGTAAATACGGGATTTAAAGAAGTCAGCGGATTCTGAAAGATCATGGAAATCTTGTTTCCCCTGATATCCAGCATCTCTTTTTCTTTTCTCCCCATCAGGGACCGGCCATTATAAATGATCTCCCCATTCAGAAATTCTCCTGCCCTTGGCAGAAGCTGGAGCACAGACAGGGCCGTGGTAGTTTTCCCTGCACCTGATTCCCCGACCAACCCCAAAGATTCTCCTTTATGTACCGTCAGATTCACTCCGTTTAATGCGTAAGATGTGGTCCGCTCCGTCACAAACCGAACCTGAAGGTCCTTAATTTCCAATAAATTTTCCATCGTCTTCATATATTCCCTCATTTCAGTGCCGCAGCTATTATCTCTCAGACAAAATAACGGCGCGGACACAAGCATCATGTACGTTTCGGATCGAATACATCCCTCAGACCATCACCCAGGAAATTAAACGCCAATACGGTCAGCATCAGGGCTACTCCCGGTGCAATCACCATCCACGGGCAAGTAGTCAGATAGTTCCGCCCTGCGGCGATCATATTGCCCCAGGAAGGCGTGGGCGGCTGGATCCCCAGATTCAAAAAGCTCAAAGACGCCTCCACCATAATGGTAAAACCAAACTGCTGGCTGATTGTGATCAAAAGCGGTGTCGTTACGTTCGGAAGAATTTGTTTGAATATAATACTGGGCATGGAAGCCCCCAGAACCTGGGAAGCATGCACGAACTCCTGGCTTTTTACTACCAATACATTATTTCTGGTGATTTTACAGTAGGACACCCAGCTTGTGATGGTCAGCACAGCCACCAGGTTCACCGTGCTGGCCCCCAGTACCGCCATGACCGCAATTGCTAAAACCAGATTTGGAATTGAGAGAAATACATCTGTAGCCCTCATGATCACCGTATCTGCTATTTTGCCTGAATATCCTGCAATCAGCCCCAGAGTCGTCCCAATTACGGCAGACAGAACCACCACGCAAAGGGCAATCGCCAGGGAATAACGGCTTCCTACCAGTAGCCGGGTGAGAATATCACGTCCCATCTGATCTGTGCCCAGCACATGGCCGGAAAAGCCCTTGCTCAGTCCCTCAGGAGCCATCAGCCGTTCTGTCAGCATGCTTTTTATAGGATCGAACCGCACGATATAAGGCGCCAACAGGGATAAAAGTACGATGAGAAGGGCCACTGTAAAACCAAACATAAAAAACTTGCTTTTTTTTAAGCGCTGTAAAATTAATTTTTTATCCATACGGTATTCCCCCTTATTCCAAAGTAATTCTGGGATCAATTTTGGCATTTATGATATCAACAATCAGATTTACTATGGCAAAGCTGACAGCAATCAAAAGAAGCAGCGACTGAACCATGGCATAGTCTCTGTTCCCTACGGACTGGTTGGTCAGCTGTCCGATACCGGACCATGAAAACACGGTTTCCACCACCACGGCCCCGCCAAGGAAAGTTCCGATCTGGATTCCCACCACCGTAATGATTGGAATCAACGCATTTTTAAAGGCGTATTTCGTATAAACTCTGCTGGACGGGATACCTTTGGCCAGGGTTGCTGTGATATAATCCTCTCTCAATACATCTACCATCCCAGACCGACCCATACGACAGACCTGGGCAGCCAGCGGATATCCCAGAGTGATGGCCGGCAAAATCAGAAACTGCAGCCCTCCCATGCCCAGAGCAGGCAGCCATTCCAGTTTTACCGCAAAGATATAGATGTTTAGTACCGCCAGCCAGACCGTGGACATGGACTGTCCCACCAGCGCGAACATCATCGCTCCGAAATCAATGGCCGTACCCTGTTTCACACCGGCGATGATACCGATTGGAATACTGATTAACAGGCTGACCAGTATCGTGGCCCCCGTCAGTTTCAATGTTGCCGGAAAGCGTGCAAAAATGATCTTGGAAACCGGCGCTTTATAGGTAGTGGATGTGCCCATATCACCGTGGAAAAGGCCGGACATATATTTAAAATACTGAATATACAGCGGCTGGTTTAAACCCATTGATTCTTCCATAATCGCAATCTGCTCGTCCGTGGCCGCATCTCCCAGCACCATGCGGGCAGGATTTCCCGGAGCGATCCGAATCAGCGCAAATGCAATGATGGAGACACAAAACAGAACGATCAGCGTCTGCCCCATGCGTTTGAGAACAAATCTTAGAAACATAGTTCACTCTCCTTCTTGAAATCCGGCCTGCAGATCCAAAGCCTGCAGGCCGAAATTGCTTAATTAGTGATCAGAGACGGGTCATAATCCACATTCTGTACCACAAAAAATCCATCTGCAAACAAGTCAATCCCTGTAATTCCATAGCTCACCGCTTCATAGCTCTTTAACTGACAAACGGTGATCATCGGAGCGCATTCATCAACTACAATCTGATTGATCTGTTTAAACAGCTCATTTCTCACATTCTGATCGGATTCCACATTGGATTTTTCAATCAAGCCGTTTAACTCTTCATTTACATAATTGGAATGATGGGCATCATTTAAAATTCTCAAGTTTGTGAAGGCATATAAATCACCGCTGCCATGCATAGCAGCCACCAGAAATACGTCATAATCTCCTGTAGAACGCTTGTCCATCAGAGCTGCTGATTCCAGCACTTCGATAGAACTGTTAAATCCCACGGCATTCACCATCTCAGAAATGGCCAGAAGCAGGCTTTCCGCATTGGTTGTCGCAACATTGCTGGATATCACGATCTCTTCTCCGCTATATCCGGAAGCCGCCAGCAGTGTTTTTGCCATTTCAGGATCAAATTTATAATTATCACTGGTTAACGCCTCATCATATCCCATTGAGACATTGGTGGTAATTCCAATTGGAAGCGTACCTCCTCCCATGATGCTGTCGATCAGCATATTTCTGTCAATTGCCATGGAAAATGCTTTTCTCACATTTTCATCTGCAAATGGGGAGCCCTCCTTACACTGGAATCCCATATAATCAATCGTTCCAGAATCCAGGGCTATCACCTCGATTTTATCTTCGCTGCCGTCATACATGGAGATCAGATCCGCAGAGATTCCTCCTGATGCGATATAGGCATCAATTGTACCGGAAATCTGGCCGGAAATTGCAGTGGATGGTTCCAGCACAAAGCGAAGATAAACTTCATCAAAGTAGGAATTATTTCCTCCATTCCAGTAATTTTCATTTTTAAAAAAATGTACATACTGTCCGTCAATCCATTGGTCAAATTTCCATGGACCCGTACCATAATTCATCTGATCCGTAAATAGAGCATCCCCTTTTTCAGCATATGCGCCGTCAGGGATAATCCAGGTGTTTGTAAGATCCAGCAGCACCGTACCGCTTGGCTCAGTAAGATGCAGTTCACAGGTATAGTCGTCTATCTTTTCCATACTTTTCAGAGTTTTCCAGGAATTCGCCGCCATGTACAGGGTAGGATTATCCTGAATTCTTTTAAACGTACATACCACATCATCGGCAGTAAATGCTTCACCATTGCTGAATTCAACACCTTCCTGAAGCTTAAACGTCCAGGTCAGGCCGTCATCGGAAATGGCCCACTCTTTCGCCAGTGACGGCTCATAATTCCCTTCATGATCCCCTGTCACCAGCGCATCGTAAATCATCGCGCAGTATGTGGTACCTACAACAACCGCCTGATCAGCAGGATCCATTTTCAGCAGATTCTCAGACAAGGCGATATTTGCAATCCTGCTATGCCCGCCTTCCTGGCCCGAACTTCCTGTTTCCCCTAAACCTGAACCGGCAGCGGTTGTTCCTTCTTCTTTACCCCCAGATGAATTTCCGCAGCCGCTGAGGCTCGTGCAAAGACAAATAATCAGAAAAATACTCATCACCCGTTTTAATTTTTCCATTTTGATTCCTCCTGGTTTTATTTTTCATAATTTAATTATAATTTTCATTGTTTATGCTTTCAACGGGACATTTTTCATAAATGGGGGGACATTTTTCAGATGGGATATTGGAATATTGGGATTTAGTTGGCGGATGGGACGCTGGGAAGGGGATCCGGGCTGAGGGGGAGCGATTGCTTGGACAGGAAGGTTTTTTTAGTATTTATTTTCATTTTTAACATCAAACGTGAAGGCTTTTTCGAAAAAGCCTTCACGTTTGATGTTAAAATATTGTTTTATCCCCAGCGCAGCCGATACCCAGCCCCAGGTTCCACCTCTTCATGGCGTTACCCCTGCGTTTTTATTTTTTCCACTGGGACAACCCTCTTTGGATATCCTGATCCTTCAGCAGCACAAAAAGAATGATCAATCCTTTTATTACCCGCTGATAAAAATATAAAATTCCAATATAGTTCATCAGATTCTCCAAAAGCCCCCATAATACCGCACCAAATACAGCACCTATAATAAATCCTTTTCCGCCAGTCAGGCTTACGCCTCCAAGGATAGACGCAATGATTGTATCATACTCATAACTGCTTGCCGCGGAAGGCTGTCCGCAATTGGTCCGCGCGGTAAACAAAACACCAACGATTCCCACTAAAAAACCAATGAGCAGATAGCTGATAAATACATTCTTCCTGACACTAATGCCGATGTTTTTGGCCGTGGTTCTGCTATGTCCGATCGCGAGCAGATACCGTCCGAATAATGTGTTTAACAGTAAAAACTGAATGGTAAAAGCTGTTATAATCAAGATGACTATATTGATCGGAAGTTTAAAAAATGTTCCCTGGGAGATAAAATTCATCTTTCTGATTCCATAGATGGAAGCGCCGCCTCCGATGACGTATGCAATCCCTCTGAAAGATACCTGGGTTCCAAGAGTGACGAAAAAAGAGGGTAGGCTGAGACATCCTACAAACAAACCATTTACCGCTCCGGTCACAAGTCCGGACAGAACCGCCCCGGTTAAAGCCAGTATAACATTAGATGTTTTTTGCAGGATCAATGCGCATGTCATATTTGAAACAGCCACCGCAGATCCTACCGACAAGTCAAAATTGCCGGATGACATCAGCAGAGTAATTCCACAGCTTAAAATAGCAATCAGCGACACCTGATTCACTATCCTGATTAAATTATCCCAGGTAAAAAAACCGGGAGTAATGATCATAATTAAGACAAGAACAGCCATAAAAGCCAGCTGCAGCCACTCTCCCCATCTTCGTTTAAAAGGAAGACTGCGCATTTCCCATCCGCATTTAATAAATCGTCTTAATCCCATTGTCTCTGCCTCCAATGTGATACCGTTCACAGCCTGTAAACAGTATCAAACAAATTTTCAAATCCATAAACCCTGTCCAAACAGCAGATAACTGCAATTCCCCTTTCTCTGCAATCCTGCATCAAGCCGGATAAAACCTGCAGTTCCACTTCATCTGCGGTCTCAAAAATACCATGCAGAACAAGGACCTTAGGACGTGCAGCAATCCAGGATATCAATGGAAATGCTGCGTTTCTAAGATAATCGATATTCTGCATTTCATCAATTGTATCGCGTACCGGAATCTTATAAATCTCTCCCCATTCATTGGATATGAAATTTAACAGACGCCAATTTAATATACCAAAGCGCGCATAAAATCTATAACTTCTTATCATCAGATTTTCACGAAGTGAAAGATTGGGGAATAAGGAAGTCCGGTAAGGATCTCTGTCCATTCCCCCTACTCCATAGCGGACAGGATTTGTCCATCTGCGGGCCGGAATTAACTTACCGTCAATCCAAATCTCACCGTCCAGTTTACTTTTCCCCAAAAGTATGCCAAAAAGATTCTGTCCGCTGATAAAATCGGAATATACCCCCGTCACCTCTCCTTGTCGGATATCCAGATTTACAGGATGAGAGTATTTCGCAACTTTTAGGTTTTTCAGCGATAAAATCAGCTTTCTATCGGACATTTCCGGCTGTTTTTCCAACTCTTCAAATTCTCTTTGAAATAAGATCCGATGAATTTTACCGATATCATAATCCCTTTTTTCAATTATACCGGCTGCGGTACCGGAAGACAAAATAAGCAAACGGTCTGTGAAATGCAACATATTGTTCAACGATGCATTGATATATATGATAGAAATCCCCCGTTTCTGAAGATCCCGCATCTGATTTACAAACCGTTCCATTTCCTCATCCGACATACCGGCTCCAATCTGGTAAAACACCAGAATCTCTGCCTGGCCGAACAAGGCCCGGGCCAGTTCCGCCTGAAAGCACTCAAACATGCTGAGCCTTTCCACGGTATCATAGGGCGAAAGATCAAAACCGTATTCTGTTAAAAACTCTGTAATCTCTTTCTCATTTTTTCTGTGATTGATAAAAAATCCTTTGATTGAGACCGGCCTGCTGACACTGATATTTTCCGCAACTGTAAATTTCGGAATCAGCGACGGCACGCCACTGATCAGATAAACTCCCCGTTTTCTTGCTTTTGCAATATCAGGCAGCGCTGCCTGACTGTCTTTTACGAAAAGAGTTCCTGAATCAGGCACTGTTTCCCCGCTGAGCAGTTGGACTAATGCGGTAATTTCCAGATTATTTTTTCCCAATATCCCCAGGATTTCACCTTCATACAATCCAAAAGACAGATTGCGCAGCACCATCTGTTTATTGATTGATTTACACAGGTTTACGGAATATAAAACCTCTTTTTTCATAACAGCCTCCTGCTTTTTACTGCTGCTCTGTTCTAAAACTTAGGCAAAAGCACTTCTACTGCCGTTCCGATTCCCGGCGTACTGGTTATGGAAAGGCCATAATTTTCGCCAAAATAGTATTTAATTCTCTGATTCAGATTGACTAAAGAATTATTCTCCTTTAAATCCCGGTAAGCAGAATTAGATCCCTCCCGGTTATTATAAATTTGGTCCTGCAATTTTTTTAAATCCTTTGGATCCATACCAACACCGTCATCTGAAACGGTTATACGAATCCGGTTCTGGGTGGCAACCACTGAAAGCCGGATATTTCCTCCGTCTTCTTTGCTGTCCAATCCATGCATCGCCGCATTTTCAATCAATGGCTGAAGCGTGAGAACAGGCATAAGGCATTCCTCAATCTCCTCTTCGTCATACTCCGCCCAAAAACGATAACGGTCACCAAAACGAAAACTCTGGATAATCATATAATGCTCTACATTGGCTAATTCTTCTTTAAATGTAGCCAGCTCTCCAGGCCGGTTAATCCGAAACCGGAACAGCATAGCCACAGATTCCGTCACTTCTGCAATATCCGGTACGCCGTTTTCCAGCGCCTTTGAACGTATCATCTCCAGCGTATTGTACAGAAAATGGGGGCTGATCTGATTTTGAAGGGCGGTGTATTCCGCCTGCATTCTCAACATTTTTATTCTATACTGATTGTTGGTTCCCTGTTCCACATCATCTAAAAGCTGGTCGATCTCTTTCACGGAACCTATAGTCTCAACTGGTTCCTCTTCACTATTCTCTTGTCCGTATATCATACCCTGCAGCTGTCTGATCCAATGGGGGCCTTTCAGGCATACGAGATAGAGCAGGGCCGACGAAGTTATGAGCATATAAACTGTGGCCCCTATAGTAAGCCAGAGAGGCAAGACACTCTCTTTCCAGAAAAAAATCCACAACAGACCTATGATAATAGTGCCGCTCATACAGCACAAAAAAATACCGGAAAACCATGGTGTGTTCTTTTTCTTCACATTTACATCCCTTTTCATCATGAATAAAATTTTCGATATTCTACAGGTTTTACTCCGGTCACTTTCATAAACAGCCTGCTGAAGTATTTTTCATCCATATACCCCACCTGCTCTGCTACCTTTTTAACTGTAAGGCGCGTATTTTTAAGCAGTTCCTTAGACTTTGATATCCTGACATTCTGGAGAAACACCGTAAAATTCTCTCCCGTCTGTTCTTTAAACACCGTACTGAAATAAACCGGATTCAAGGATACCACCCGGGCAGCCTCATTCAGCCCGATTGGCTTTGAATAATTTTCCATAACAAAATCTTTGGCCTGCCGGATCAGCCTGCCTTCCCTGCTCCTTAACTTCTCGCCGCAAAAGTCCATTGCCTCACCCAGGTAAGTACTTAAAATCATGGAAAGCTGCTCTTTTCTGCCGCAGGAATCCAGTGCTTCTTTATATTTCCTGCTCTCTGGAAAATCCGAAGGAAAGTCCACCAGAGTACATAATTCCATTTCTATCATAGTTAAAACCTGTTCAGTCAGGGCAAAATAGTATCCGCCTTTTCCTTCTGGAATTTCAATCCTGCTGAAATAATTCTGCCATGCCGACTGTGCACCTGTGTGGTCCAGGCTGTGCAGACATTGAACAAACTGTCCCAGTTCTTCTTCCATCAAGATTTTCTGGCCATTCCACTGATTGCGCCTGCTATAGGTAAAACACTCCCCGCAGCCGCATTCAATCCTGCTTCTCAGCGCCTGCTGCGCATGATAGAAAGACATTGGGACATCTTTAAAATCGTCCTGAAGACTCCCGATTCCAGCCGTTACCGCCAGGTATCCTCCATATTTCAAATTCTCTTCTTTTATGTAAATACTGCACCGTTTCTGAAGAATCGCCCGTACAGCAGTACTGTTATCATGGAAGATCAGCAAATATCCCGTATCCGCATCTGTTATATATTCCACATCCACAGCTGCTTTTTCCAGATCCCCTTTTAAGTTTTCACAGATTCCCACAACATAGCGGTTCATATCATTTACAGTAATCGGCTGCTTTCCTCTCAGATTATCTATTTTGACCATGATTCCCTGTTTAAACACACCTTCATCCTTAAAAAGCCCGCTTCGTTTCACTTGATCCACATACTCTACAGATACCGGCTCCGTCATTCCGTTTACAATACGGCGCATAAAATCTTTTCTCAGTGAACTTTTATCTCCTCCCTCAGCATTTCCGCAGGAACTGCTTTTTCCAAAAATACGGCCGGGTTCTTTCTTTTTCACAAGCTTATTAAGCGTTTGTCTCAGTTCTTCCTGTTTTACGGGTTTTAACAGATATTCGCAGACGCCCAGTTTCAATGCCTGATATGCGTACTCAAAATCCTGGTATCCGCTTACCATGATAAATTCCATATCGGGAAACTCCTTTTTTATCTCCTCTACCAGTTCCAGTCCATTCATTCCCGGCATTCTGATATCGGTGATCACCACATCCGGCTTTGTCCTGCGTACCAGTTCCACAGCTTCCCGGCTTTTCTGGGTTTCTCCCACAATCTCCACCTGAGGAACATCAATCAGTCTTTTTATCAGGCTTATCATCCATTTTTCATCATCTACTACAACTGCAGACAGCATATAACTCCCCCCCTTTTCCTCTCTATTGTTAATGCTGATTTTATCCTGTCGTGTCAAATATTGTCTAATTTTATGCTATCATTATAGCAATTGTGTGTCAAACAATTTCTCAGCATTCTGAATACAGATAATGCCGGGATAAAATACACAAAAAAGGAGCGCCGCTCCCAAAATGAAACCAAAATCTTTCATTCCGTCATGCGGCGCTCCCTCTATTCTATTGGAGGCATATTTATGTTGTAATTTTCAAACCTTCAGGCGTTTATCTATCCCTTAGTTTTTCTCATAAACCGCTTTGATCTTTCCACCCTTAACTTCGTAGATGAAATCATCGCCGTCTTTTGCGTTGCTCTTGTTATCGACTACCTTACCGGAAGTGTTAACCAGTTTGTACTCGAAACCAGCTTCTGCGTTCTGAGCCTTGAATGAGTAGTAAACGTTGTCTTCGTCGTATTTCACTCCGCTTTCGATTACTTCTTCTTTGGACATGGTTCCGTTTACAAATTCATCGGTTGTTAACAGTTTCATGCCGATAATCTTGCCGTCTTCGTTCTTCTGAATCTCAACAACAGAGTACTTGTCCTCTTTGTCTGCTTTCAGCAGTTTACCCTGCTGATAGTATTTGTCGTTGTCTTCACCGTTCTTACCGGCTCCCTTGGTGCTTCCTGATTTTGTGAATAAGAAGCTGAAGTTCTCGCCGTCTAAGTCGATTGTCTGGGTGCCTGTCTTTAAGGAACCGTCTTCTTCTTTACCGAAGAAGTAGCAATATGTAGTGTTTCCGCTTCCGCCTGTGAAATCAGGTGCAACGCCATCTTCTGTGTTGTAGTCTTCGCCGTTTACAAATGCGGTGAATTTCTCTTCTGTATCATACCACTCATCATCATGAACTGCTACGATGCTGTTTTTGTTTGAATTCTCAACGGTAACAAATTTCAGACCGCTGATCATTGCGCCGTACTGGTCGAAGGCGTATTTCTTGCCGTTGATGGTCTTGAATTCGCTGGCAACCAGCTTACCGTTGCTGTCGCTGTAGTACCAGTTCGCTTCATCATCATCGTAATCCTTGCTGTTTAAGTACTCTGCAGGAACTACCTGGAACCAGCCTTTATTCACTCTGGCGCCGCTTTCCGGGCTTCCGTAGAATCTCCAGGACTGTGATTTCTCAGCAGTTGACAGAGCATCAAATGCGTTGGAATCAGAAGCTACTTCTTTTGCAGGGTCTGCGTTCATTCTCCACTCTGCAACCATTCTTCCGTACTCATCGAATGCGTATTTCTTGCCGTTGATGGTCTTTCCGGTTTCATTGATGGTTTTCTTTCCGCTCGCCTTGAAGTAGAACCAACGTTCCTGTTCTTCATCTGTAAATGCCGTATCAGCGTCAAATCCCTTGGTATCTTCTGATGCGTTGTCATCAATAATAGAGATTTCCATCCAGCCCACGGTCATTGCGCCGTCGTTTTCATCACCGAAGTAGTAAACGCCTTCTCTCCATGCATCATCGCCTGTTTCTCTGGTTCCGTCATCGTTAACCCAGCCGTAAAGCATCTTTCCTTCTTCATCAAATGTATATTTTTTGCCGTTGATGCTCTTTAAGCTGACTTTGTTGTCAGATCCTTTTAAAGCTTTACCATTTGCCTGGAAATAGTACCAGTGGTTTGCCGGCTCGTCTTCATCTTCATCGTAATCTTCATTTTCAATAGCAACCCATCTGTTGGTTACCATCACACCGTTTTCGTCTACATAATAGTAGTCGTCACCGGATTCAACCAGTGTATCCACTGCCATGTAGCCTGACTCATCTAAGAAATACCAGTTGTCTCCTGATTTTTTCCACTCGTCTTCTACACGTGATCCGTCTTTTGCATAGTATACCCATGTACCATCTTCTTCCTGCCAACCTGTAGCTGCGAAAGAAGCCATGGAAGCTCCAAGTGCCATCAATGCTGTTGCAGATAATACCGCAACTAATTTAGTCTGTTTTCTCATGTTGTTCTCTCCTTTGAATTTCTTGTTTACAGTTACAAGCTTCGTCGGTTTTCCCGATCTGTTTTGTTTCACTCACATCACGTTGCCTAGTATATAACACGGATTTTAAAAAAGCTATAAACTTTCTCTGTGCTTTTTTTTACGCATTTTTACAGGCTGTGATAAGAAATTGTAAGAATGAATAATATGGTAAAATGTAGTGAACAACACCAGATAAAATGGGCGTTTCCGGCCGTTCCCAGTTTCTGGTATCGGGCAAAATGGGGCTGGCACCAGTTTCCAGTTGACAAAAAAAATGAAGAAATTATTTTTTCTTCCGTTTCAGGCTGGATAGGTGTGGTAAATTTTCCTGAATTAAGGATAATTTTTTTTCCCGCTGTATATTTGATTCCCCAAAGGAATAGATTATATCAATATATCCTGACGGAGTTCCCATGACCGATTTTTTTAAAAAGCATACGCTTATAACAGGTACTCTGCTTCTCACCATGACCGGTTTTCTGACACGTGTCCTGGGCTTTTTCTACCGTATTTTCCTTTCAAGAACCATAGGGGCGGAAGGTCTGGGACTTTACAACATGCTTCACCCGATCTTCGGAATCTGTTTTGCCCTCTGCGCAGGTTCGATCCAGACGGCCATCTCCAGATTCGTGGCCGCCAACCTGTCTAAAGGAAAAGCTGTTTTCCGGACCGGCTTAGCCATCTCCCTTTCCATCTCCATCCTGCTAACCATGCTGATCTGCCAAAATGCCGATTTCCTGGCAGTCAATGTCCTGCTGGAAGCGCGATGCGCCCCCTACCTTCCTTTAATGGCCCTGTCGGTTCCGTTTTCTGCCGTTCACGCCTGCATCAACGGCTACTATTACGGAATCAAAAAGACAAAGGTGCCTGCATTCTCCCAGGTGGTGGAACAGGTGATTCGCATGGGCGCTGTGTTCTTCATCGCCAATATCCTGGTGGAATCAGGCCGGGAGATCACCGTACACCTGGCAGTTTTAGGCCATCTGGCTGGAGAAATGGCCTCCTGTCTGTACACCGTTCTGGCTTTCAGCCTGTTTTCGCCTGATTCCGAAAAATCCGCCTATGGCATCTTCGGGGATTTTAAGGAAATGGCATCTCCCCTCATGGCCCTGGCCCTTCCTCTCATGGGGAACCGGTTGGTGCTCAATGTTTTAGCCAGCGCGGAGGCCATCTGGATTCCCAGCTGTTTAAATGCCTTCGGACTGACTGATTCAGAGGCGTTCAGCATATACGGCGTGCTGACCGGCATGGCTCTGCCGTTCATCCTGTTTCCTTCCACCATCACCAACTCCATGTCGGTGCTCCTTCTGCCCACGGTTGCAGAGGCCCAGTCGGTAGGAAATGACACCAGAATCTCCTCCACCATCGCCATGTCGTTAAGGTACAGCCTCTATATGGGCATTTTGTGTATCGGCGTATTCACTCTGTTCGGCAACGAGCTGGGCACCAGCGTTTTCCACAATGCCGATTCCGGTGAATACATCACGATTCTGGCCTGGCTCTGTCCATTTCTCTATCTGGCAACCACCATGGGCAGCATTTTAAATGGTCTGGGCCGCACCACAACCACCTTTATCCAAAATGTATGCGCCATGCTGGTCCGGCTGGCTTTTGTCCTCATCGGCATACCCCGGCTTGGCATGCTGGCCTATCTGTGGGGAATGCTGGCTAGTGAACTGCTTTTATCGTCGCTCCACCTGATCTCTCTAAAACGGCTGGTGCCATTTCGCTGGGATCCGCTGAACATGCTGGTAAAGCCGGCGGCCTTTCTGATGATTTCCATAGGAATTTATCTGGCCCTGTTCGATCTGTACCGGTTTAAGACGGGATTTTCTCTTTTTATTGAAACCGGGGTACATATTATGTTTCTCTGCGGATGCTACGGCGGACTGCTGCTGCTTTTTCATAAGAAACGTTAGAATGGATCAGAAGAAAAAAAGCACTGCCTGCGGCTGTCTTATGCAGCCGGAGGCAATGCTTTTTTTCTAATAGGAAGGAAACAATCTACAATAAGGGGCTGGCTTCCCCTTTACAGAACAGATTCAGCCTGTGAAGTGCTCTTGTACATGCGATATATAACAGTTTCTTATCATCTTCGCTGTAATAGTTCCCACAATCCGCGTCACAGACCAAAACTGCGTCGAACTCCATCCCTTTAGACAGATAAACAGGAATGATAAATGCGCCCTGCAGATCAGTCATGCTCTCGCTTCCAATCAACTGCAGTTCTATCCTGTCTTTTAACTGCTCAAACAGGCGGGCCGCATTTCTGCCGTTTTTACAGATCAGGCCGATGGACCCGTATCCTTGTTCCAGGCACTTTTCCACTTCTGAAAGGATCATGCGGTTTAAATCTTCCTGGTCTGCGGCCCTATAGACCTCCGGCGCATCTCCGCTCCTGTTAAAACTCCTGATCTCCGTTCGGTGCCCTATGAACTTTAAACCATACTGCAGGATTTCATTGGTGCAGCGGAAGCTTTTATCCAATATGATCAGAGAGGATTTCTTCTTATTTAATATCTTTTTGATCTGGTCATACAGAGAGAGGTCCTCCTCTTTTTCAAGCGTCTGGTTCATATCTCCTAAAACCGTGTATTTGGCACTGGGGAACAGGAGATTGAATATCTCATACTGGAGCGGGTAATAATCCTGGGCTTCATCGATCACAACCTGCTTGATATTCTTGTATTTACCTGTTCCGTAGATCTTCAGTTTTAAATACGTCAAAGCCGCCGCATCATCATAATACAGTTTACCGCTGTCAAGATTTTCCCGGGTATACCGGATGATGCGGTCCATATTGTCCGTCCGTTCAATCCCCTCAGCCAGACTGTAAAAATATTCTTTATCGGCAAAAAGGGTCTTATAGAGGTTTATAAGCCTCAAATCCGTAAATTTCCGCATTTCGTTGATCACAAGAACTTCTTCATCTCTGTTCATATGCAGTTTGTCGGATTCCCGTATGGCCTCCACCACAAACTCTTCCAGCTGTGCCAACTTCATGCCCAAAGGAACTTCCGGCCTTGCCAATACCCTCTCTTTCAGCGTCTCGCCGCTCACAATGCACTCGCCTTCGAAACAGATGTCTTCAAACGGAATCCACCGGCGGGGCATGTCGCAGATAAAACGGTTTAACAGCTCTGCAAAATTCTGGGACATTTTAAATTCCATGCTGCTTTTTATCACACTGCGGTATTTACTGCTGTTAGCGGTGATCAGGTTTTCTAAAAATTCATTTCTCGGCTGAATGTGACCCCGCTGCAAAATTTCTGAAACTATCTCTTCAAATACCACAGAAACCACATTGCTTTCCCCAAGTTCAGGCAGCACATTGGAAATATACTGCTCAAATAACGGATTGGGGGAAATGATTATGATGTTATGGGCCGCCAGTTTATTGGACAGGCCCTGGTACATGAGATAAGCCGCTCTGTGAAGGGCGATGGAAGTTTTACCGCTTCCCGCCACCCCCTGAACCATCATCAGGTCATTTTCCATGTCACGGATCACCATATCCTGTTCCTTCTGTATGGTTTCCACAATTGTTTTCATCTTGGGAGAGGTATTCTGGGACAGCAGTTTCCTCAAAAATTCGTCCGTGATCTGGACATCCGCATCGAAGAAATACTCTAAAATCCCCTTTTTTATCTCATACTGGCGTTTTAAAGCCACCTCTCCCCGGATTCTCCCGCCGGGAGCATCGTAAAACGCCGGTCCGGCAACAAAGCGGTAAAAAACGCCGGCAATCGGGGATCTCCAATCATAGATATACATTTCATGGGATTTCTGATCCTTTAAAGAAGCCCGCCCAATATAGATCTTTTCAAACTCGTCTTCATCTTCAAATTTAAAATCAATCCGGGCAAAATAAGGGGACTGGATCAGGTTCTCCAGAATTAAAATTTTATTTTCCACCTCTTCATAATCGGCGATCTTTTCATTTACCGGATCTAAATACTGGCTCAATTCCGCCAGCGCTTCAAAATCCTGGGAGGAACTGAGATTGGAGATCGCATGTGATGTATTCTCACGGATCTCTTTTTTCGCCTCAATAATTGCCGATTTATTGTCTTCGTTGCGCTGTTTCGCACGTTCCAGCTGTTCCTCTGCCAAAGAAACCGTCTGCTCCAGTCTTTTGTTTTCAAATTCCAATTCCGTCTGCATATGATTCATTATGATAGTCACCTCTTCTTGAGTTTCCTTATTCCGCCAAACATTTACTCAGACAAGTCTAGCACAACTCAAACTGAAAAAACAGTCTTGTTGGAGACGTTAATCTATGGTAAAATCAAGGTAGTAAAAAGGTGATTGGCCTGCAGGCTCAATCACCTTTTTACTATTCTTATGACGCGGTTCAGCTCAATATATTGGAAATCCCCTCCGGAATCACTAAAACTTTTTCTTTGCGTCCCAGCAGCTCATCCGCTTTTTCGAGGGCTTCTTCAATACTGGAAGCCGGTATCATATGCAGATCCCTGACCGTCTCTTCCTCTGCCGAACTCACGAGAATCACCGTATGTTCCATCAAAATCCGGGCAAAGATCTGGGACTGCCACTGATCCGGCACCGTCCGGTCCTGAGGAGTGTCCAAAATCTCCTTCATCACATCCTCTGCCGTCAAATGATTTTTAAATGTCCTGTAAAATTCATCGCCGCCAATTCCGTCCCCACACTCTGCGGCCATGATGATAATTCCTCCCGGTCTGCAAACCGCTTCTGCAGTGGTCATTCCCTTAACAGCCTGGTAAATATTCTGATCCAGCGGATAACCATTATTCGTTGTCAGAACGATGTTCGCTTTTGGCACCTCACTTCTGCAGAGTCCATCCAAAAAACGGCATCCGGCCAGATGGGCATCCCGGCTATGGCCGGCAAATGCACCGATCACCTCTTTTTTGGAGTTTATCACCACATTGACAATGAATTTCAATCCCGCCATTTCAGCAGCTGCTGCCATATCCTCATGAATCGGATTCCCGTCCAGAATCCCACATCTGGAATTGGGGTCTGCGATCAGCTTGGAGCAATGGTTCCCCCACACGCTCACTGCCGCCGCCACGCCGGGAAGCACGCTCTTTCTTCCGCCGGAATATCCGGCAAAGAAATGGGGTTCGATAAAACCTTCCGCAGCCAAAAGATCCGCGTTGGCGGCAATTTCATTGATTTTCAGTTCCCCGCCCGAAGGAAGGGTACCCAAAGAAACAAATGCCCCGTTCAGGCAGTCATGCACCAGGATCTTTTCTCTGGAAACGATCTCTTCCCCAAACTTTTCTATCAGTTCCTCTTTCGTCGTTTCCCTGTGGCATCCGGTTGCTATTAATAAGGTAATATCCGCAGCCCGGTTTCCCTCCCTGATTTCGCGCAGCATTCCGGGAATGATCACTTTACTGGGCACCGGCCTGGTATGATCGCTGCAGATGATCACCACATTCTTAGCATCCCGGGCCAGATCCCTCAGTCTGGGACTGCCGATGGGACTTAACAAAGCCTGATTTATCAGTTCTTCCTCTGTAAATGATGAAGTCCGGTCATCCAGGCGGCTGTGAACCACGCCTGATATTCTGTCATCCGGGACTTGGGCCTGAATGCGGCCTTTTCCATATGGTAAATCGATTTTCATAGAAACCTCCCTGCATTAGATTCATTTTATGTTGTTTGAGCCATCGGGCCATAACCGGGAATTCTGCCGGCGTCACTGCCTGTTTTCCAATACGAATTTAATAAATATTATATCAGAAAACCGGTATCTCCTCAATCCGTAAAACATTCTTTCATTTTTTCATCTTTTGAATTTCCTGCTGCCCCCGTGTTTCCGGTATACAGTCCAGACTGTAAAAGCTGTATGAAAGCAACTGTTTTGCAGGTTCCCCCCGGTTTTTACAACAAATACTGCAACCCTCTTGCAATCTGATTTCAAAACATTTCACCTCAGCTGTCTTTCTCTTATAATAGCTTCATATCGCTATACTATAAAAAGGGGGATTTTTTTATGAAACAGACAAAAGAAAAGCCGGTACGCCTGACGGCATGGATATTCGCCGTTCTTGCGGCGCTCACTGTTATGATCTGGGGAATGCAGACCAATTGGGGAGCTGTGAAAATCGAACGGCTGACCTTAATTGGGGAAAATGGAACAAAGCTGAGTTCACTGATCTATATTCCTGAAACGGCCACGAAAGAAACTCCGGCTCCCTGCGTAGTAATCTATCACGGTACCTCCAATCAGGCCCACAGCAACGACACCTGGAGCATGGAATTTGCGCGGCGGGGCTATGTGGTCATTTCTCCTGATATGAGCGGTGGAGGCCAGTCGGATGTGACCGGGAACCGGACCTCGCAAGGAGTTACCGCAGCTCAGTATGCTCTGACACTGGATATCGTGGATCAGCAGCAGGGACTGAATCTGATCGGCTATTCCCGCGGCGTGCGCACGATCTCCCACGTTTATCCGGAACTGGCCGGCAATATTAATTCTCTGGTAGCCGTATTCGGAAACTACCGCTGGCCGGAGGCAGATGTGGATGCCATTGATACCAACATCTGTTTTGTAAAGGCAAAGGCTGACCAATATGATTTTATCAATGCTGGTGATGCCGATGCGCTTCAATCCATGTTAAGCGGGCTCTTCGGCTTTTCTGAGCCGTTGGTGCCAAACAGCGACTATGACAGAAACGGCAAACTGGTCCGTTATGCGGTCATTGACGACGCGCTTCATCAGACTGCCAACATCAGCAGCCAGACCATTTCCGTCATTCTTCAGTATATAAATGACGTGGCTCCCGCACCAAATCCTTTAGATGTCAGTGACCAGGTTTGGAAAGGACAGCAGGTTCTCTCCCTGGCGGCAGCCATCACCATGATGTTTTTTGCAGCGGCTTTGGCCGGTCTGCTGCTTCAAAATCCATTTTTCGCAGGCATTAAAAACCCAGTGCCCGCCAACCGCGGCCTCAGAGGCCGGAAACTGGCACTACAGTATTTTGTGGATATTTTAATTCCTACTATTTTATTTATCCCGGTTTCTTCCTTAGGGATGGCATGGTTTAAATCATCAAAAGTTCTGACTTCTACCAATTTAAACGGTATTATGCTTTGGCTGGTTGTTCTGGCAGTGATCACCGGAATCACTTCATTTGCCAGAATCCAAAAGAAAAAAAGAGAGGGGGAAAAAATCTTTTTATCAGACTTCCTTCTGGGGCCTGATGAAGAAACGAAATTCAAATATTCCAGTTTCTTCAAAGCTCTTCTTTTAGGTGCAATTGTATCTTTTATCGTTGTATCCTGGCTCAGTATAATTGAGAATTTTCTTGGAATCAATTATCAGTTTTGGTGTATTGCAACCATGCTCAGGCTGGGACCGGCCCGTTTTATCAAAGCCCTTCCTTATGTGGTTATCATTTTCTTCGTCATGTATGCAAGCTGTCTCAACATGCTTACTAAACGCCGTCTTCCTGAAAGCGGTAATGAAAGAAAAGATATGATTATGGCCGTTTTAATCAATACCCTAGCAGCGGCAGCCCCCCTCGCCATTCTTCTCACCATCCAATATGGTGGAAGTTTAATCATCGGCACCGGACAGACACCGTTTTCGTCCACGTTAGCCATGAGTCATTCTGGCAGTACTTTGGCATTCAGCACCGTGGGGGCCTTGGATTATTCCTTTGGGTACTGTTTTATGATGGGAGGCGGCTCCGGTATCTGCACCTATCTCTATAGAAAGAGCGGTAATATCCTGGCCGGCCTGCTTACCGGATGTATGTTCTGCGGATTTATCACAGTGGCGGCATTTACACTGGCAAGATAATTTTCGTTTGACTTTTCTTCCTTTTTCACCGTATAGTTAAGGGAGAAAAAGGAGAAGGAGGACCGTCATGCTTTTGCAGCAAAAAATGCAGGAGATAGAATTGTCTCCCACCGGCCGCAGCATACTGGATTTTATCATAAATCATCAGGATCAAATATCGGATTATTCGTTAAAAGATCTGGCCTGCGCTACCTTTACATCGCCTTCTACAGTTGTGCGGGCTGTCCAGCGGCTGGGATATAAAGGGTGGCCTGATTTTAAGCAGGAATTCCTGGATGAAGTGGAGTATTTAAATAAACACTTTAAACATATTGATGCAAACCGTCCATTTGAGCCAACCGACAATATCATGACAATTGCAGGGAAAATCAGCCAGCTGGCCTGTGAAAGCATATCCGATACGATGGAACTGCTGCATCATGACGATCTTCAGAAGGCGGTCCAGATTTTGAAAAAGTCCGATAACATTTCTATATTTGGTATCAATCTTTCGATGGGGATTGCGGAAAATTTCAGATACCGCATGATGAGAATCGGAAAACGGGTCACTTTTATGGGACATAGAAGCGAAGAAGTCTTTCAGGCATCTATGATGACACCAAAAGACTGCGCCATTGTGCTTTCCTACAGCGGTGAAACCAATTGGACCAGACGGGTGACTAAATATTTAAAGGCGCATGGGATTCCGATTATTGTAATCACCACTTATGGGGATAATTTTTTAAGGCGCAAAGCATCCTGTACTCTGACCATCTCAACAAGGGAACGGCTCTATTCAAAAATCGGCAGTTTTACCAGTGATCAGTCATTCTGGCTCATTTTTGACATTTTGTACGCCTGTTATTTTGCATCCGACTATCAGAATAACTGGGATAAGAGAATAAGGCTTTCTAAGGATTGTGAGCCGATTGATTCTTCTGAATCGGAGATCATTAAGGAAGAGTACTTCCGAAGACCGGTTGTAGAATGAACATACATGTAATTTTTTATATATGCACCTGCTAATCCAAAAGACAGTGTTGCCGGAATCAGCAGCCTGTAGTGGATACAGGATGATAAAGGGTGATTGATGCTCAGGCGCAGTCACCTTTTATCATCCCTGCAATTGCTGTTTTCCTGTCTGAATTTGGTATAACATGTTATCTTAGGGCCTGAACAGGCTTTGGGGTATGAGGAGTGGTTTATTTTTACCGGTATTTTTGAAAAGATATGGAATCCTTAACCGGGTTATGGTATATTTACTATTAAATAGTAAGTAGTAAGTAATAAGTAGCAAGTGATAAGCTGCAGATAATGGGCTGCAGATAATGGAGGCGTATCATGAAAGAATATACATTAGCCCAACAATATACATTAACGGCCATAGACGGTTTGGAAACGGTTCATATGTCACAGGCAAAACTGGCCGTCTGCCGCGGAATTGCGGCGGCTAAGATGCTGGAACATCTGCTCTTAACCGGGGAATCAGCCGGTATCGGTGTCCTGGAAAAGAGGCTGGACGAAACATTAAAAGAGATTCGCAACATGGGCAGAAAAACGGCCCGTGATCTGGAACGGGAGATGGTAAATCTTTTAGAGGCAGACGGAACCCTTGAAGAAATCCAGGATTTGATGGCCTGTGATATCAATTACAGTACTATGAATATGGAAATTAAGGCTTACCGCTGTCAGGAAGACATTTACCGGAAGATCACAGAAAGCATGCGGGCGGAACTATTGGACGGCGGGGACGTTTCGCTGGAAAGTATCTGCATGATTTGGCTGTTCCGGGAAAGCGGCTGTATTCCCGAACTTTTTTCTGTCTCAGAACAAAATCAACTCGCCGGCCGCATGACAGACCTCACAGCCCATGATCCTGTAGCCGCAATGCTGTGGAGCACCGGTTTTTCCCGATGGACAAATCGGCTGTCGCAAAACATTTTAAATATAAAGAGAGAGATCTTTAAAAATCCATATATGGAAGGCATAAATCTTATATTTCCGTTTTTGGACAGAAGGCAGGCAATTTTTATCGATTTTGTGGTATTGGGAACCAGTGTCGCAGACAGGCGTCTGGCTGTACTCGCTTTTCTTTCAGAAAAGGGGCATTACGTACAGGAAATACCGCGGGGGACTGAAACCTTATTGAAAGTAGACAATTATTATTACCGGATATTCCCAATGACAAGGACTTATAACCGGATACCGGTTCAAGGCGCTGACCTGGTTCCGGTTTATAATTAGGTGATCTAATGTCAAGACAACGAACTATAGAAAAAATCAGCACTTCCGAATATGTTTCCATCGGTGAACTGGCCCGGCTGACAGGATGCAGATACAGCACGTTAAAATTCTATACGGAAGAAGGGATGCTCCCATTTGAACAGGAAGAAGAAAATCTTACAAGAAGATATCAGCGGGAGAACACCGTAAGAAAAATTGAATTCATTAGAAATTTGAGGCAGGATGGAAAATCCATTCCTGAAATTAAAATGCTGTTGAAGTATGGCTATATGGACTAAAGAGAAACTTTTACATGAAGCGTGAAGGCATTTTCGAAAATGGCTTCACGTTTTAAATTAAAACGTGAAGGCTTTTCCGAAAATGCCTTCACGCTTCATGTAAAAAACCTTATCACTTCACATAATAAACAATCTCCCTCTTCCCCCTCTCATACTGCTCCAAATCCATAACCATCTTGCCTTTCCTGATCGAAACCAGCCCGTCCTCCTTCAGTTTTCCAATGGTGCGGTTAATCGTCTTAACCGTCATTCCCAATTCCTCGTTAAGTTCCTGTCTGGTCTTTGTTACAACCACCTGTTTTTCCCTCTCAATCCCCTTTTCCCGGGAATATTTCAGCAGATAATCCAGCAGGAGGAAATTAGGCGGATAGAACAGTTTCGCCCCGTTGGTGTAGGAAGAACGATAGAGTTTAAACGCCACCTTCTGAGCCACCAGCTTCAAAAAATGGATATCCTGTTCAATCCAGCTTTCAAAATCTTTTCTGGAAATCATGAGAATGGTACATTCCGTGATTGTCTCTATGGTAACGGAGGTTTCCGCCATACCGGCCAGAATGGTCACCTCTCCCACAAAATCAACCGCCTCATTCTTTTCGATCATAAATATGTTTCCATTTTCAAACTCATTGATCACCCGGTGATCTCCGTCACACACAATCCCAAAATAATCCAGCGCAAAATGCTTTTGATGAATGATGTGCCCGGGAGGAAACTTCTTAATGGTATAGCGCTTCTTAATCTCCTCCGGCATGTTCCTTATGTACGGCTCAACGTTCGGATACTTGACGATCAACTGCTCCAGTGTCATGAAACCCCTCCAAAATTCGTATTCTTATTTCGCTCTTCCTGCAAATGTTTTAATCTCACAAAATATTCAGACATTTCAAAGTGTGAAGACCATTTGTTGGGAGAATCATTTTTATTATACTACAAAAATTTCTAAAAAAGGTACTTTTGTCCTTTTTTCTGCACAATGGTTTTTGTAAAATGAGTATAAAGAAACAAACAAAAACATTCACTTTAGGAGGTAAGCATCGTGAAACAAGAAACTTATCAATATTCCGGATTAAAAGAGCGTTTGAGAACGGAATACCGAATCATTCTCGCAGCATTTTTGTTCATAATTATTGCTGACTTTATCGGCCAGATTAAGATTCCGCTGGGCCCTGGAACCCTGATCCTGTTTCCTATCTTTTATTCCATTCTTCTGGGCATTGTATCCGGTCCTGAAGTGCTTAAGATTTTTAAGAAAAAAGAAGTAAAGGCGGCTTCCAAACTGGTAATCGTCTGCATCTGTCCATTTATTGCAAAGCTTGGCATCAACGCAGGAGCCAATATCGAAGCCGTTATCTCAGCCGGTCCCGCCTTAATTCTTCAGGAAATCGGGAATCTGGGAACCATCTTCCTGGCTCTGCCGGTCGCATTGCTTCTGGGGCTCAAACGGGAAGCCATCGGGGCAACCCATTCCATCAACCGGGAAACCAACCTGGCTCTGATTACTGACATGTTCGGGCCTGATTCTGCAGAAGCCAGAGGAAGTCTTTCTATTTACATAGTCGGCGGTATGATCGGCACCATTTATTTCGGATTTATGGCTACTTTAGTGGCGGCGCTCAATTTCTTCCATCCCTATGCATTAGGCATGGCCTCCGGTGTCGGGGCAGGAATCATGATGGCCTCAGCAACCGCCAGCCTGTCGGAAATCTATCCTCAGTTTGCCGACCAGATCGCAGCTCTCGCCAGCACCAGTGAAACAATTTCCGGCATCACCGGTATTTATGTGGCTATTTTCGTAGGAATTCCGCTCTGTAACTGGCTGTACAGGATTTTAGAGCCAAAACTGGGGCCAATATCCGATAGAATGTTTAAAAAGGGGGAAAAATAAATGCGTTATATTGAATGGACTGTCATGTTTATCATAGCTGGTCTCGGCATAGCACTGGCTAATTTCGTTGGTTTTAAAGTGGGCTTTCTGGAGTCCCTTCCGGGAATCTGCGTTCTTCTTTTAATTTCCCTGGCTGCCGTGGGCGTCAGCAAAATCGTTCCTTTAAAACTGCCGATTATCGCATATTGTTCCATAATCGGACTTTTGGTGGCCTGCCCCTTTTCACCGGTAAAAGACTTCGTGATTGAATCGGCCGGAAAGATTAACTTTACAGCGCCGTTAACCATGGTGGGCGCCTTTGCAGGCATATCCATCAGCGACCAGATCCGTGACTTCGCAAAGCAGGGCTGGAAAATGATCCTGATCGGTTTTCTGGTAATGACAGGAACTTTTATCGGATCCGCCCTTGTTTCCCAGCTGGTCCTGAGTTTGACGCACGCAATTTGATTTTAACGGAAAATGGAGGAAAAAATGCAGAAAACTTATTGTGATCTCTTACTACATAATACTGCTTACTTAGACGAAACCATGAGTGTGATAAAAGGAAAATCCATTGCCATTTCCGGCGGAAAAATCCTGGGAATCGCAGATGCAGCTTCGGCCGGCAGCCAATATGAGCCGGCCGAAACTGTGGATGGGCAACATTTATTGTGGATGCCGGGACTGACGGACGGACATATGCACACCGGACAACAGCTTCTACGCGGAAAAATCCTGGATGCTCTTCCCATGATCTGGACCAGGATTATGCTCCCATTTGAGAGCACTCTGACCCCTGAAATGATGGAATTAAGCGCCGGACTGGCAGCGCTGGAGATGATAAAATCGGGAACCACGGCCTTTGTGGATGCGGGCAGCTACCATATGGAGCAGGCTGCCAAAGTATATCTGGCTTCCGGCCTGAGAGGCGCCCTGTCCCATTCTACTATGGACGATTCCAAATTGCCGGATTCCATCCGGCAGACAGCCGAAGAAGCGGTGGGCTCCACGGACCGCCTCTACGAGGAATGGAATGGAAAAGGATGTTTAAAAATTTACTATTCTCTCCGTTCTCTGATAAGCTGCACGCCCAAACTGATTACAGAGGCATTTTCCCATGCCAAAGACAGAGGCGCTTTTATTCAGGCCCATATGAATGAATATCCCAATGAAATCAACTATCACCTGGAGCGGTATCAGAAACGGCCTATGGAATATCTGGATTCCCTCGGCGTTTTGGACAGCAATTTCATAAGCGCCCACAGCCTTCTCATGTCGGAACATGAAATGGACCTGATGAAAAAACACCATATAAAGGCCGTCCACTGCCCGTTCAGCAACTGTGGAAAGGCAGCCCCTAATACCCCGGCTCTCTTAAGCCGTTCCATTTCCGTCGGCCTCGGAACAGACGGAACTGCCCACGGAGGCATGAGCCTCTGGAACGAAATGAAAATCTTCCGTTCCGTGATGAACGTAACCCGTGGAACCGCAGGGGCCGACCCGGTCATCATGCCGGCCAAAACCATTCTTTCCATGGTTTTAAACGGCGGTGCCGCCCTCATGGGAGAGGAAAAATGCCTGGGCGCTGTCAAAGAAGGCTATAAAGCCGATTTGATATCCATCAATATCGACCAGCCTCACCTTTTCCCCACCAACAACATGACCCATACCCTGTTAGAAAGCGTCAATGCCGGGGATACTGCCGACATGATGGTAAATGGAAAATGGATTATGAGAAAACGCCAGGTTCTGACCCTGGATGAAGAAAAAATCATGAATTCTGCCAGACGGTATTTTGAATCATAGAATCAGGCAGTTAAACGGAGGACACTATGTCAGTCATATTAATAACTTTTCTTGGAAACTTTATTGTAGGGGGATTTATCGGTATCTGCGGTATCGCAGGTTTTCTTCTCCCCATGATGTACGCAGGACTTTTAGGATTTCCGGTCGGACAGTCCCTGGCGCTCAGCTTTCTCGCATTTTTCGTCTCCGGCGCAATCGGTTCCTATAATTATCACAAGCAGGGCAACCTGGATGTCCGCTTTTCCATCATTATCAGCATAGGCAGTTTCTTTGGCGGACTGCTGGGAGTGAAATTAAATGCACTTATCACCCCGGTTCAGGCCAAAATGCTGTTATACCTGGTGGTCCTTCTTTCCGGAATCTCTATCCTCTGCAGAAAAGATAAACCGGAAGGCAGCGGTGAATCTAAAAATGGCAAACAAAAAAAGAGCTTATTAGACTCTTCCCTGTTTGTAATCCTGTTCGGTTTTATAACCGGAGCAGTCTGCTCCTTATCCGGGGCCGGCGGTCCTGTACTCGTCATGCCGCTGCTGGTAGCCCTTGGAATGCCGGTTCATATGTCCATCGGCGTTGCCCTGTTCGATTCCGTCTTCATCGCCCTGCCTGCCTGTGCAGGGTACATGATGCAGTGCGATCTTTCCCAATTGGGCCTGTTATTTGCCGTCACCGTTCTGGCTCATGGAGCCGGTGTGGTGATCGGCAGTTCCAACGCCCATAAAATCAAACAGAAACCGTTAAAAATGGGCGTCGCTGTATTTTCAATCGCGATTTCCGCTTATATGATTGTAAATCTTTTAAATTGACTTTAACTGAGGGCGGGCGTCAGAAGGCTGTCTAAACGGAAATCCCCTTCATTCTTTTCAGTGTCTGATAAACCCGCCCCACCGGAAGGCCTACCACATTATTGTAGTCCCCGTGGATTCCCTGTATATACGCCGCAAACCTTCCCTGAATCCCATAGGCCCCAGCCTTATCCATCGGCTCTTTGGTGGCGATATAATTTCTGATTTCTCCGTCTTCCATAGGATAAACCTGCACCTCAGTGCGCTCGGCAAATGTTTCCCTGGCTCCGGTTTGACAGTCGATGACGGTCACTCCTGTATACACCTGATGAGTATTCCCCTGAAGGCTGGAAATCATCTCAAACGCCTCCTCCTCTGAGTGGGGCTTTCCCAGAATTCTGTTGCCGAAAGCGACCACCGTGTCCGCGCCGATCACAAAAGCCTTCGTTCCCCGGCAGGTCTCTGCCACATCCATGGCCTTTTGTTCCGATAATTCCATAACCACCAGGTCAGGTTCCGTTTTGGTGATCTTTTCTTCAATCGCGCTGGGAATGATTTCCGGCTCCAGATCTATCTGATGGAGAAGCTCTCTCCGCCTTGGTGATGCCGATGCCAATATAATCCGATTCATGATTTTTCCTCCAAAAGTTTGTATTAACCGCTTTCAATAAATGATTGTAATCTGACTCTGAACAATATATCACACCATTCCTTCAGGTTCAATATTTGAAGTTACAAATATTTGAGTTTGTGATAAAATAAAGAATAATAACATGATTGGGGGGCTGTTCATGAACGGAAAACATTTATTAAAGGATATCGGGATGGTGGGCACCATTATCGGCTTCGTCATGTTTCTCTTAGGATACCAGAACTACAGACGCGCCTCGCAGGCTTATGACGCCATACAAACAGGGGTGGAATTATTCGGCAAAGCCCCATCTACGGATATGTCCATCGATATATGGCTGGGACAGATGCATAATTATAAAATTGTTTTCATAACCGGCGCCGTAATCTTTGCAGTCTCAATAATTATCTTTATCGTTGGACTGATAAAAAACAAAGGGAAATGATTCACATCCGCTGCCGGGCCCTCAAAGGGTCAATTTTATAAACACCCTTTTTCCATCATCTTTTCAAACTCTTTTGCCGGAACCGGTTTGGCATAATAAAAGCCCTGGGCATGAAAGCACCCCAATGTCATCAGGGAAACCGCCTGCATTTCTGTTTCCACACCTTCACAAATCACTTCCAGTTTCAGGTTTTCCGAAAGTTCCACAACGCTGTGAATGATGCACTGTTCGCGGGTTCCGTCCAGACTTTCTGTAAGGAAGCTGCGGTCCAGTTTTATCACATCCACAGGCATTCTCTGAAGCAGTCCCAGGGAAGAATACCCGGTTCCAAAATCGTCGATATCAATGGTAAACCCCTTCTCCTTCAATTTTGTAAACATCTTTATCACCTGGTCCGCGTCCTCCATCAGCATGCCTTCCGTCATCTCCAGCTCCAGATATCTGTAAGGGATCTGGTATTTATCCGCAATTTCTATCAGTTTATCCGTAAATTTGTCATCCCTGAAATGAAGCCTGGAAAAGTTGCAGGAGACCGGCATAACATTCTTATCTTCCCCCAGCCACTTGTGTAAATTCCGGCACACCTCTTCATAGACATAAAAATCGATTTCCGTAATCAGACCATTCTGTTCAAAATAAGGCACAAATGCACCAGGGAGCATCAGCCCTTTTTCCGGGTGGTTCCAGCGCACCAGCGCTTCGCTGCCGATGATTTCCCGGGTTGCCATATTGACTTTAGGCTGGAAATAACAGACAAATTCATGTTCCCGGACCGCCCGGTCCATCTGGTCCGACAGCTCCTTCTGCAGCAGTTCCTGCCTTCTCATATTCTCATCATAAAGCACTGTTTTGCTTTTGTGCTCCGTCTTTATGCTGCGCCTGGCATAATTGGCCTGATCGAGCATCCAGGAGATATTTTTATCCGGTTCCGTAATAATGTAAGCGCCAAAACACAAGACCAGAAAATATTTCTTGTTTCTGGACTTAACCAAACCGTTTAAACGGGCCTCTATGGCCGCTGTCCTTTCAAGTACCTGATCCCAATCCTTATATTTTAAAAGAAGAACGAATTGATCCGCCGAGACTCTGGCATAACATTCACCGGATTCTGTCACTTCCTTCACCGCTTCCGCATACAAGCACAGCAGTTCATCGCCTTCATTAAAGCCAAACGTATCATTAATCATTTTAAACTGTTTAATATCCGCATAGAGGAGAACATATGAGCCGCTCTTCGCATTTTTAATCTTTGCTTCCGCTTCTATCCGGAATTTGCTCAGATTCCAAATGCCGGTCAGGTCATCCGTATACATAAGTCTGGATATCTGTCTGCTGCTTTTCGATTTCACAAACAGCGCATACAGGAGAACTGCCGTAACTGCCAGGAATGCGGCCAGAGTTCCGAACACAACTTCCAGCGGGTTCTGCATCACAAAATCTTTTAACGTTACAGTTTCCGGTATGATGGAATTTTTTAAAATGATCTCATTCATCCGTTCGGCAGACATATATTGGAGACATTTATTCAGGATTGAAAAAAGTCTCATATCTGCCCCATCGGAAACGCCGATGCTGAACTCTTCCGGGTAATTCAGCAGCATGGCAATCTTAAACTGACGGTAAGCCGGCCTGGATAAAAAATAATCCGCCGTATACGTATTGGTAAAAACTGCATCCACATGGCCGTCCCTGAGCATTTCAAAACACTGCTCAAGAGAAGAACAGTACGTAAACTCCACGTTCTTTCTGTCCGCTGTCATCCGTTCTGTCATTGCGGTGCCGTCCAATACTGCCATGGTGTTAATTTTATCCGCTCCATTGGTAATCAAAACCATAGGCGCAGTCAGATAATACTCTGTGGCACGGACATTATCCTTATAATAACTTAAATAATCCCCGCTGATTCCGCAGTCAATGAGCGCCGCCCCTGAAGCCAGCATCCTCCTGGCCTCTTCCTCATCCTCCGCCGGAATAAACTGGAATTGAAGCCCGGTCATACTGCTGATATCCTGAAACAAATCCGCAGTAATTCCGATAAACCGTCCGTCCCCATCCGTATATTCTATAGGCGGGAAAGCCGGATTACAGACCGCAGTTATGGTTTGGGACTGTTTAATAAAGTCCTGCTCATCCTTTGTAAAAACCGGTTTCTGATCCTGTCCGACCGAGAAGTATTTGGCATACATCCTGGCTTCGAACTCCGGATTCCTGATTCTGAGGTTCTCCATGCCGTCATTCAGCTGATTTAAAATCTCCTGTTTTCCCGGCGCCACCCCAATATAAAGCGGCTCCGGCGCAAACTGGGCCACAGTGCGGAATACCGGATTCTTTCCCAGATGCGTGACTGCGATTCCATCCAGTTCCCCGTCTTCCAACGCCTGTATCAGGCCCGCAGTATCCCCGAATGGAACGATATCCGGGCTGATTCCATGTACTCTGCAGTATTCTGCAAAGTTCCCGGCATCCTTGCTCGCTTCAATAACGCCAACCTTCATCTTGTCAAAAGCCTCGTAATCTGCATAATGATAGCGCAGATCGTCCTGCCTGACATTCAGTACCGTATAAATGCTGCAGATCGGAAGCGCTGTGGGCAGAGAGGAATAACCGACCTCCTTTGCCCGCTCCGAAGTATAGTAAACGGAGGGCAGGATATCTATCTCGCCGTCTTCCAGCATCTGCCACGCCTCTTCCCAACTTCCGGTTTCCACAACCTGGTATTTCCATCCAGTGTATTTGGCAATCTCATAAAGGTATTCGAAATTAAAGCCTTCGTAATCTCCCGAATTCCCTTTATACATGAAATCTCCGCCTTCAAAATACCCCACCTTTATGGTTTGTTCCCCATTTTCCGCATGGGTGGAAAAGCCCGATATTGTACAAAGGACCATGATAAAAAATGACAAGTTTTAACCATCTGTTTTTCATAAGTGCCTCCTTATGTGAGACAGCAGATCATATTGTATATAATTATCATCTTATCATTTTGTTTCCTCATTTACAATAAAATCAGAATCGGAATACGCGTTTATGAGGATAGACAGTAATAATACGATCACTCATTCCCATCTGAAAAATTTTATGGCAGCGCCTCCGCACAGAATGGCAACCGCAAGCATGAGGAAAAACGGCAGCCAAATGATTTCCACCGGCTGCCCCAGGGAAACCGCCTTTAACAGTTTAATTCCCTGTGTCAATGGAAGCAGGTCCGCCGCCTTCTGCAGGACCGGCGGCATCACTTCATAGGGAAGGGTGGCGCCGGAAAGGACCAGCATGGGAAAGTACAGTATGCTGGCTATGACGCCGGCCGTCTTCCCATCCGGCGCTGCCCCGCCCACCAGCACTCCGATGCTGAACATGGAGATCATGACTAAGAAGTAGGAAGCCAGAAAAAGAGCCCAGGATCCTTGCATGCGGACGCCAAAAAGCGCGGACACCAGGCAGACCAGAATAAGGGACGCCAGGGAATAAATTGCATATACCGTCACCTGTACCATTAATAAGAGGGCCGGGCTGGCAGGAGTTACCCGGTAGCGTTTCAGTATCTTTTTCTGACGGTAATCAGAGATCACCAGCGGAAGCCCCATAACGCCTCCGGCGCAGATGGCAATAGTGGAAACCGCCCCGAAAGACTGTTCCAGAAAAGTATAATCAGCTCCTGAAAAAGCAGGCCTGTCCCCATATATAATTCCCAGCAGAATCACCACAGCCGCCGGCATACAAAGGGCAAAAATTATCATATCCACTCCACGAAGCGATAATTTCAGTTCGGTTTTTAAAATTGTATAAAATCTACTCATAATCAGCTTCCTCCTCTCCGGTAAACCACAAATATGCATCTTCCAGTTTATCACAAGGACTTTGCTCCACAAATTCTTTCACCGTACCGGTAAACGCAAGTCTGCCGTCTTTTAAAACACCGATCCTGTCACAGAGCATTTCCACCTCATCCATGAAATGTGAAGTTAAAAATATGGTTATTCCCTGCTGTTTCAATTTGAGCAGGCTTTTCCATACGCTTCTGCGCGCCATGACATCCAGGCCGCTGGTCAGTTCGTCTAAAAATACCACCTCCGGGGCCGGGATAAGGGCCAGAACAATGAACAGCCGCTGGCGCTCTCCTCCTGACAGCTCATTTACAAATGCCGATTCTTTATCCGGCAGACCGAAGCTTTGGAGCAGAGTTTCATAATCCCCATGACCGCTATATAAACAGGCGGTTTCCTCACAAAGCTCCTTTACCTTGATCTTGTCCGCATAATTTGCATCCTGAAATTGGACGCCCACCTTTTCAAACAGCTTTTTTCTGTCCCTGACCGGGTCCAGGCCCAGAATTGAGACAGTTCCGCCATCTGCCTTTTTAGTTCCCAGCATGCACTCTGACGTAGTGCTTTTGCCGGCGCCGTTAGCGCCAAGCAGCCCGAAAACTTCTCCTTTCGACACGGAAATGTCTATGTCTTCGATAATCTTTTTACCGGAATAGGACTTAGACAGCCCTGAAACCAAAATTGCATGTTCCATATTATTTACCTCCTGTTTTTAACGTGAATCAAGAATATCACCGTTAGGAAGTCTGGTGGGTAAGTGTAGACTGTTTTTCCGTTAATCTTTTCATCTTATCTATCTGACTTCTGACAAAAAGAGCATTTTCCTTTGCATCTTCTAAAGAGGTGAGAAGCTTATCACAGGCAGTCACAATGTCGTCGTCTTCCTGGGGAGTATCGATAATCTCCCTGATATTGGTATCCGGGTTTGCCGAAACGGCCTGAAGCATCCTCAGTATGGAAGCCAGGGAATAATTTGCGCACCGGAGCGAACGGATTATCTTCAGACGCTGCATATCGTCATCCGTATAAATCCGGTATCCGTTTTTTTGCCGCTTTACCGTAAACAGCCCATTGAGTTCCCAGTTTCTCAGGGTATCAATTGTCACATGAAGCACGTCTGCGGCTTCTTTTCTTGTAAATTCCTGTGTATCTTCCCTCGTGGGGTTATCGATTCCTGAAAGAATGAGACGTGTTATTTTGATGGCTTCTTCCGCCCGCCACATCTCTTCCCCGATCTGGCTCAGATACCGGTCTGCCTGTTCTGACGCTCTGTCATAGTCCCCTGCCGCTGATATCTTTATGATATCGACTGCCTGTTTCCTCAAACCGTTCTGCAGCACCTCCACTTTAAGGGCCGCCCGGGCCAGTTTGAATTGTTCCACATGGATATCCGTAAAAACCCGGTAGCCGTTTTTCTGACGGACAGGTTTTGGAATCAGGCCGCATTTTTCGTAAAGGCGGACCGTATTCACGTGTATGCCGAACATGTTTGCTATGTCGGCCGTCTTGTATGTGTTCATATGCGATTTCCTCCTCTCCGTCTTTTATATCATAGTTTTAAACCCTGGTGTTATAGTGTAGAGTATTGGCCTTTCCCATAAAAATAATTCCGGCATCAGGCATTACCCATACCCGACGCCGGAACAACTCTTCTGTTACTATAAATCAAACATATAACGGCTGCCAATATAATACTGGCGCCCAATGCACAAAGGCTTTCCGTCCTGATCGATGAAATAACTGTTCAGGTGCATTAACGGCTCGCCCAGAGGAATCCCCATTTTCTGCGCCTGCTCCACTGAAGCCCTGGCAATTTCCAAGGTACGCCTGGTGCTGTCCACAGGCTTTCTTCCTGAAATCCGTTCTATCACTTCAAATAAAGACACATCGTTCAGATTCTCTTCCATCAGGCGTTTGAACTCCCGATATGGGAAAAACTGGTTCTCCAGAAAAATCGGAAGGCCGTCGGCGGTTCTCAAACGCTCCACAAATACCAGGAGATCGTCCGGCCCAAGTCCAAAAAATTCCTGTTCCTCCTGGCGCACAGGCACAATCTGACGGCTTAAAAGCCTGGCTCCCGCCTGCATCCCATAATTTTGACAGGTCTTTGTAAAGCTTTCCAACCGGTTTCCGCCTGCCATCTTACGATGAATGCGGGGAGTGCTGACAAATGTCCCCTGCCCCTGGCGCTTAATCAGATATCCCTCATTACAAAGCTCTTCCACAGCCCTTCTGAGGGTTATACGGCTTACCGAATATTCCGCGCTCAATTCCGGTTCCGATGGAATCTTTTCCTTCGCTTTATATCTGCCCTGCTCAATGGCATTCTTAATATCCTCTTTTACCTGTTGGTATAAAGGCGTAACTTTACTTTCATTCATGATATCCCCTCACATCCCCTAGTATACAAGTCGTCATATTCATTATATTCATCATATATATCTATAACCTTTTATATGATCATACTGATTTTGGCCGTATCTGTCAAGGGATTTTCCTCTATTTGTTCCGTGATTACCGCCTTTTCCCGCTATAAGATGCAGTAACCGTCACGCCCGGCATCCTTCGCCTTATAAAGGGCCTGATCCGCTTTCACATATAATTCATTATAGTTCTGTCCCGGCTCCGACAGAGCAGCTCCCAGACTGACCGTAATGCACCGCTCAGAATCCAGGCCGATCTGCCTCAGTGTCTGGCAAACGGATTCACACCTCTCCTTCAGGGCTTCCCTTCCGCCGATTTCCGTCATATAAACAATGAATTCATCCCCACCCGGACGTCCGACAATATCGTCCGGCCGGAAACATTTCTGCAGCCTTCCCCCTACTTCTCTTAATATCTCGTCTCCGCGCATATGGCCGTATGTATCGTTAATGGACTTAAAATAGTCAACATCCAGAATGAGAAGGGCCCCGGCTTGTCCCTCCTGCATGTCCAAAAGCCTCCTTTTAATCAGTTCCTGGCTGCTCTCATTGTTATAGAGGTGGGTCAGGCTGTCACGCTGTGCCTTTTCCAGCAGTTTGTCCCGTTCCTGACGCTCTTCATCAATGATATTGAGACGGCCGATTGCATAGACGGAATTGTTCTGGTCATCATGAATCACTTCCACTACGATCCTGAACCAATGCCACTGCTTGTCCGGGCTGTAAAGCCGTTCCTCTGAAACACGGCTTTCACGCGCCTCCAGAATATCTTTCAGAATTTTACAGCTGGCCCGGCTTTCCTGATCCCCGCTCCCGTCTTTTAAATCATAGTAAGAAATGCTCCGCTTACTGTCACCGCTTTCCGGAATGCTTAAAAGCAGTTCTTTCTTTTTATAATCATATTCGAAAATCAAATCATTGGAAACGGCATAAAGCCTCATATGTTTCTGTAATTCCAGGGCAATGGCCCTGCCCGCTTTCGAACGCTGGTAAAGAATGATAAGAAGCATAAACAGTATAACAGAAAATACCCCCATCACCAGGAATATGGCCTGCAGAGGATTCCGGTGAATAAAAGCTTTTATGGAAAATTCCTGTTTCTGCAATGTATTCATAAAAATGATATTCTGTATTTCTTCCGCCCGTATGGATAATACGGCTTTATTCAGAATATTAAACAGCATGCGGTCGCCTGATGCCGGTATTGCAAAACAACATTTGGCCTGCATATAGGTTTGGGGCACCATCTTTAACCGTCCGAACTCAGGCAGATTAATATAATACTGGGCCGTATATACATCCACATAGGTGTAATCCGCTGCGCCGCTGTTTACTGCCCGGATACAGTCATCGGTATCGTCATATCTCACCACATTGCCCAAAAAATACCCCTGGTATGTGCTTGTAACGGGAAGCGCCAGCCTCTTTCCTTTTATATTCTCTTCACTGATCCTCTCATTCAGCAGCAGAATGTACTGGCTGGTTACGTATGGGCGGGTCATCGACAGCTTTTGTTCTGCCGCAGTGTTATAATCATAGGGCATTCCGGCTATCACATCGATCTGCCCGTTCAATGCCATTGTATAGAGCTGTTCCTGTGAATCAGCTTCAGTCATAGAAAATTCAAGTCCTGTTTTTTGTCCGATATATTGGAGCAGATCCACTCCTATCCCCTTAAGTCCGCCTGTACTGTCACGGTATTGAAACGGTGGACGGTCATTTAATACGCCTACATTTAAGGTACCGGACCGACGCACATACTCTTCCTCCTGTGAGGATAATAAAAGTTCATAGTTCTCGGGAGTGAAGTATTTATCATATAAGGAAGACTGGAAATAAGGATCAGTCTGGTTGATATTGGCCATTGCCTCATTCAATTCCGTCAAAAGTCCGTTGGAAGTCCGGGAAGATGTTATGAAATAAAACTGCCTTGGCGAGAAACGGGCAATGGTGCGCAGCTCATCCGAATAACTCATGCTGGACCCCAGAATCACGTCGGCCTCTCCTTTTTTTAAAGCCCCGATCAGCTCCTGCTCGGAATCACACACGATCAATTCCGGCTCAATCATGTTCATCTCACAATACTCAATTAAATCACTCACCTGGCGTCCTGTTGCCGACAAAACCGCGATCCGCAAGGACTGCCCACGGGATACATCAATCATGACGGTCCGGCCGCCTTCTGCCAGAACCTGAAGCACAGTTTCAGCAGTTCCGTAGCCATAGGCAGAAAAGTCGTAGTCATCATCCATCTGCCTGCTGTACATGGCGGCTCCCATAAGATCCACTTCCCCGTTTTTGACCATCTCCATGAGCGTGACAATCTGTTCATCCAGCGTTCCCGGCACCTGCACGAATTCATATGACCAGCCGGTATACTGGGCAATCTCTTCCAGGTAGTCATAGGTATATCCGCTCAATTGCCCGTTTTCGTCCATATCGGTTATCCGTTCCTGCAGCGGATATGCCACTCTGACCTTCCTCTGTTCCAAAGCTCCAAAGGCTGTTTCCGTCACAATGAATCCGCAAATCATCAGTACCGCAAACACAAAGCTGTAAAAAACTTTCTTTCGTTTTAGCAGCATAGTCTATTTCCTCCAAAATCAAGCCTGATCTGGTCTTTAGATGATAGAAGATGAATATTACCAGTTCAAAATAACTTAATTATATCAATTTCCAGTTCATTAATCAACATTTCGGTTAAGTTGTTGCTTTTGCCCCTCCTATTAGATATAATATGAACTAGCTTATTCTTATTTATTTTCCCATCGGATGGACATCCGATGCTTCTTGACCGGCTTTTTCGGCCAGGAAGATGAGCCGTTCGGAACAGCTACATTTATTTAATCAAGTAAAAAAGTTCGTATCAATAAAGGAGTGTAATTATGGATTTTCAGGGAGATTTGAACTCAGACAGGCTTCAAAATCCTTTCACCACAGAATGTGGACACATCAATTTTATGGAACTTTTGGGGAACGGAGCCAGCATTTTTCTACTGAATCAGGAATTTACTCTCCTCTATGCAAATCCTGCTTTCTGTCAAAACGCCGGTTATGAAAAAGAAGAATTTCTCAGCCGGTTTCCCAGTTACCGCCAGTATTTTAATAATCATCCCGAAGAATTTAATGTATTCCGGGATGCGGCCGTTCAGGCAGCAGACAGCGGCCGTTGCAGTTTCACCGTAGACTGCCGCATGCCTTCAAAAAACGGCAGTTATATCTGGATCCGTACAAACGGCACTATAACCGGCCAAACCTATGACGGCTGTCCGGTCCTGTCGGCAATGCATATGGATATCAGCGATCTGGTTCAGTCAAAAGAACAAAAAAGCCGGTATTTTGAATGGATGATGGATGAATATGTAGGAAATGTCTATATCAGTGATATGGATACCTATGAACTTTTATATGTCAATAAAGTGGCATTGGATACCCTCCAGTCCACCAGCGATAAGGTGGTCGGCCATAAATGTTACGAGATCATCCAGGGCCGGACATCTCCATGCCCCTTCTGTACCAATGACCGTCTGACCACTGATGAATTTTACCAATGGGAATTTGACAATCCGGTTCTCTCCCGGACTTTTATGATAAAAAACCGGATCATAGACTGGAACGGACACAGGTCGCGTATTGAACTGTCCCATGACATGTTCAGCACAGAATATAAACTGGCGAAAAAGGACAGGGAACGGGATGCCCTTCTGCGGACCATACCAGGCGGTTTCGCACGGCTGGATGCCAGGGATATGAACACCATATTATGGTATGGAGCTGATTTCCTCAATGTAATCGGTTATACGAAGGACCAGTTTGAACATGAACTCCACAGCCAATGCGCCTATCTTCATCCGGAGGACAAAAAGCGCGTGGAATCTGTACTGAGTGAAATTCAGATCACCGGCAGCAGCGCCGTATTGGAAGTCAGGATCATCACCCACAGCGGCGAAACCAGGATTCTGACCCTGACTCTGTGCTATGCCAGCGGCGAGAACAGCTGGGACGGCATTCCCTCTTTCTACAGCATGTGCATTGACATGACAAAGGAGCGGGAAGAACAGGCACGGCAGCGGAAAGCCCTGGAAGATGCTTATCAGACAGCCCGGGTGGCAAATTCGGCCAAAACCAACTTCCTGTCCTCCATGTCACACGATATCCGCACGCCCATGAATGCGATCATAGGCATGGCGGCCATCGCCAAGGCAAACCTGAGCGCTCCTGATAAAGTCAGTGACTGTTTAAGCAAGATTAATGTATCCAGCCGCCATCTGCTCAGCCTGATCAATGAAGTATTGGATATGTCCAGAATCGAAAGCGGGAAAATCGATCTCATGCCGGAAGAAGTCCATCTTCCTGAATTGATACAAAACATATTGGATATGTGCAAATCCCTGATCACAGAAAAGCGCCTGGATTTCAAAGTCAGCGTCAATCAGGTTAAACATGAAAAGATTATCGCCGATGGGGACCGCCTGCAGCAAGTCATCATGAACCTTCTTTCCAATGCCATAAAGTATACGCCGGATGGCGGGGAAGTCAGTTTACATATAAAAGAAATACCTTCCACCATTGAAAGAAAGGGCATTTTTGAATTTATCATTTCGGATAAGGGCATCGGAATATCGGAGGATTTTTTACCACATATTTTCGAACCATTCTCCCGGGCCGATGATCTGCGCATCAGTAAGATCCAGGGAACAGGACTTGGACTGGCCATTACGGAAAACATTGTCCATATGATGAACGGTTCTATTGCAGTCAAAAGCCGGTTAGGAGAGGGCAGCCAATTCACGGTTTCCGTACAATTGGATCTCCTGGATGAGGAAGTAAACTGCAGCAAGGAACTGGAAGGGCTCCCCGTACTGGTTGTGGACGATGACCGCATCGTATGCGAGAGCGCAACAGCCCTTTTAAATGAACTGGGGATGCGCGGATTCTGGGTAATGACCGGAGCGGAAGCCGTTCTTCAGACAGCGTCCGCCCACGACCGCGGGGATGATTTCTTCGCAGTCATTCTGGATTGGAAAATGCCGGAAATGGACGGATTGGAGACCTTAAAAGCCATACGTAAGAACCTGGGTGAAAATGTACCTATCATAATTATATCAGCTTATGATTATTCAAACATTGAAAAAGAGTTCTTAGATGCCGGAGCCGACGCCTTCATTACAAAACCGCTTTTCAAATCCAAAATGATGCATGTGCTTCAGCTGTTTTTATCAACAGGCAAATCCGATGCCTGTAGTGATCCTTTAGAATCTTCCCACCAGTCTTTATATGGGAAACGGATCCTGCTGGCTGAAGATAATGAACTCAACCGTGAAATCGCAGTTGAACTCCTTCAAATGCATGGAATGGTAGTAGAAACAGCAGTAAACGGCCAGTATGCGGCAGATGCATTCACCGCGTCTTCCCCCGGTTATTATTCTGCTGTCCTGATGGATATCCAGATGCCTGTTATGAACGGTTATGAAGCGGCTTTAGCCATCCGCAGCAGCGGACGGCCGGATGCTCAAAGCATACCGATCCTGGCGCTCACTGCCAATGCATTTACCACGGATGTGGGAAAAGCCTACAGCGTAGGAATGAACGAACATATTGCAAAACCCATTGATATCAATCAATTGATCGATCTTCTGCATAAATATATCTCTCAAGCCCAATAAATCAGTAATGCCGGGCAATTCCACTTTGCGCTGGAATTGTCCGGCATTACTGTAATATTTCTAATCAGCCTTTACAGCCAGTTTCTTATCTTACTGCATCCATTTCCCGTCTTCTCCCAAAGTATACCAAAGTCCGTTTACCTGAATGCGTCCTTTTTTCATATCTCCGTTAACCGGATCCATGTAATACCAGTTTCCATCTATCAGACGCCATCCGGTCTGTATGTTTCCGACCGCAGGATCAAAATAATACCAGTTGTTATTTACCATCTGCCATCCGCTCTTCATATCTCCGTTGACAGGATCAAAATAATACCATGTATTGTTGGCAATGGCCCATCCCTGAACCATCCGGGATTTGCCGTCGAAGAGATACCATTTGTTATCAATCTGCGCCCATTCATTCTTCGCAGCGGTTCCATCCTCTTTAACCAGATTCCACGTTCCGTCGGTCATCGGTTTCCAGGTTCCTGATTTCGTGTTTGATGGTATTGAACCGGTCACTTCCGTGATTGCGGATGCAGACGTTTTTGCATTATTTTGGGTTATGCTGCCTGCAACACTGCTGCTTTCTGAATCGTCATCATCCGAATCATCATCATAACCGCCTCCATTGGGGGTTCCGCTGCCGGAACCATGATCCGATCCGCTGTTCTCTTTCACAAGAGAATCACATGCATTTTTAAGCGCTGCGGACGCCCGGTCAACCTCCTCCTGGACTGCATTTTTTGATGCCAGCAGTTGTTTGGCCGCTTCTAATGCTTTTTCAACAGCCGCCCAGCTGTCTTCGGTATAATCCGCCTTTTTCAGTGCGGACGCTGCCTTCATCTGAATTTCCAGATCTGTCATATCCGCCGCTTTAATGAGGCCATCGACTGCAGCCTGCAGCTCATCCTGTGCTGCGGACACTTCTTCTTCTGTTGCAAAGGTATCTGCAAGTACTGCTTTCGCACCTGCCAGAGCCTCTTTAAACAAGTTCCAAGAAGCCAAGGTGTAGTCTTCTTCTTTCAGTTTTTCTGAGCGTTCCACCAAACCTGCTAAATCTGTGGTATCCGCTGCTTTTTTAAGCGCATCCATGGCTGTCTGAAGTTTGGCTTTTGCAGAATCTTTTTCTTCCTTAGAAGCGGAAGTATTTGCAAGAAGATCCTTTGCTTCTGTCAGCGCTGTTGCAAATGCCGTCCAGCTAAGCGGGGTATAATCC
>JAGZXV010000286.1 GCA_018378255.1 Clostridiaceae bacterium
TCCTTTATCTACTGGAATGCTCTCCCCGGTCAGGGCAGATTCATTGACAGCGCTGCTGCCTTCCAGAACAATTCCATCCACCGGTATATTCTCCCCCGGACGGACTACAAATATATCTCCTTTTTTTACCTGATCGATGGAAACTTCCGTCTCCACGCCATTTTTTACAATGGTTGCAGTTTTGGGAGCCAGTTTCATCAGGCTCTTTAGCGCATCCGTTGTCTTTCCCTTGGAACGGGCTTCCAGCATCTTTCCAACTGTAATCAGGGTCAGGATCATAGCTGCCGATTCGAAATAAAACTCGTGCATATATTCCATAACACCGGCCATATCGCCCCTGACCTGGGCATCCGTCATGGCAAACAGCGCATATACACTGTATACAAAAGAAGCTCCTGATCCCAGCGCCACCAGGGTATCCATATTGGGCGCCTTATGTATCAGCCCCCGGAATCCGCTGATGAAAAACTTCTGGTTGATGACCATAACCACCGCAGTCAGGATCAGCTGCAATAACCCCATAGCCACATGATTATCCGCGAAAAATGCAGGAACCGGCCAGTTCCACATCATATGCCCCATGGAAAAATACATCAGGACAATTAAAAATCCCAATGAATAGACCAGGCGCTGTTTTAATACGGGCGTCTCCCTGTCTTTCAGCATGTCGTCCGCTTCTGCGGCCGAAGGTTTCTTAGCCGCCCCGTCTTTGGGAGCTGCGCCGTATCCCGCCTCCTCAACAGCCCGGATCACTTCTTCTGCAGGAGCATCGCCTTCCACTCCCATGGAATTAGTCAGCAGGCTGACTGAACAGGACGTGACTCCCGGCACTTTTGATACCGCTTTTTCAACACGGGCACTGCATGCCGCGCAGCTCATGCCTGTTACATTGTACTGTTCCATCTGTTCGCTCCTTTCATACTTCAATTCTACACTTTAACGCATCAGTCTCTGCATTATATCAACCAGTTCTTCAATGGTTTCATCTTTGCCGTTCCTTATATCATCGGCAACACATGTTCTTACATGGCTGGCCAGCAGTTCTCTGCTGAAACTGTTAAGAGCCGCATTGGCGGCAGCCACCTGAACCAGAATATTAGTGCAGTAAGCGTCTTTCTCCACCATATTTTTAATGCCCCGGATCTGACCTTCAATCCGGTTTAAGCGGTTGATCAGGCTTTTATATTCCTTCTCCGACCGTTCTTTTGTTTTATGACAGCAATTCATCTGTTCTTCCATCTTTATCCTCCTCGCCCGTCTCATATACCCCCATTAGGTATCTCTATGTCATTCATTATATACCCCCATCAGGTATAATGCAAGTGTTTTTTTAATTTTTTCCGAATTACTTGTAACAGTCCAAAATACTTTGTATAATAAACCTGAATGCAACAGTTCCGATGTCTGCTTCTCGACCGGAAAACCGGTCAAACTGCTGCACCTAAATTATATAACAGCGGACGTTTTGTCCTGAAAGGATCATTTTTGTTTCAGACAGTTCACTATACCATCGATTCACCAAGGATTCCGGCAGAATTTAACGGCTGCCGGATCGCTCATCTATCCGATCTTCACGGCGCTTTGTACGGCCCTGATAATCAGATTCTGCTAAAGCAGATTGATGAGGCCCGGCCACATTTGATAGCCATGACCGGTGATATGGCGGATGACAGCGACATGGCGGTTCCCGGCTTCATAAGCTTATGCCGGCGGCTTGTCAAACGTTATCCCGTCTATTATATTACAGGAAACCATGAACAGACCCTGGACAGGGAGGTCCTTTTTTCACTGCTTTCTGACCTTAAAAAGATGGGGATTAAAGTTCTTAATAACAACTGGGCCACCATCTCGCGTAAGGGCGCATTTCTCAAGCTGTACGGCTTAGTCACGCCTATGGTTTATTATAAGGATCCCTTGGGCGAATATATAAAAGGGATTCATTTTTCAGCAGAGGATACGAAAAAGGCCCTGGGGAGTTTTGACAATTCCTGCTATACGGTGCTTTTATCCCATAATCCGCTCTATTATCCCTCTTACCGGGACTGGGGAGCCGATCTGACTTTATCCGGGCATATTCATGGGGGAATCATACGGATTCCGGGGCTGGGCGGGCTTCTGTCCCCGGATCTGAGCCTGTTTCCCAAATACGACGGAGGGCTTTTTGAAGAGGATGGAAAACATCTGGTTGTCAGCCGCGGACTCGGCAACAACTTTCTTGTCCGCGTCTTTAATCCGCCTGAATTAGTTATTATAGCATTAAGACATAGTTAAAATACGGGGATCGTGCGAAGAATCAACCGGCATGGAGGAATTTTATGGAAACACTTAACAGCGATGCTATTTACAAGATATTAGAAGAAGAAATTATTAACCTGACTCTGGAACCCGGAAAGGTTCTCAGCGAAAATGAACTCTGTGCCCGTTTCGGGGTCTCCCGCACCCCTATCCGGGGCGTTTTGCAGCGCCTTCAGGAAAATGGCCTGGTCACCATCACGCCTTATAAGGGCACTGCTGTGACACTTTTGGATTTGGACAGTGTAAACCAAATGATCTATCAGCGCCTGGCCGTTGAAACCATGGTGCTCAGGGACTTCACCAAGATATGCGACCTGCTTTTGATGGAAAAGATGCGCCATCTGGTCCGGGAATCCAGAAAACTGATTGAAGTGTCATTTGAACCGGCGGACTTTTATGAACTGGACAGCAGGCTCCACAGCATCTGGTTTGCTGAGACTAAGAAGAATTATATCTGGGATATGATCCAGAAGACGGACAGTGATTATTCCCGGTTCCGCATGATGGATATTGTGGAGATGAAGAATTTTGAGCAGATTATCGAAGAACACGTAGAACTTCTGGACATCTTAGAGCGAAAAGATACCGCCGCAATTGAACCTCTCATGAAGAAGCACCTTTACGGCGGCATAACCCGTCTTGGACAGTTAATCTATACGGAATTTAAAGACTATTTTGTTCCGGTTTCCTGAGACCCCGGGTATTTTTTTCCACCAGTTTACGGGCGACCATAACCTGGTGGCCGCATCCCATGCATTTTAACCGGAAATCAGCGCCTACCCGCAGGATTTCCCACTCATTGCTGCCGCAGGGATGCGGCTTTTTTAATTTAACAATATCTCCTATCTCATAAACCCATTGTCCGGGCATAATCTGTTAACCTCCTATGCTAATAATCCAGGTCCTTTTCCGATGATGGATTCGATTTCATCCAGTTCGGACTGTTGGAATGACAGCTTCTGATTGGCTTCGATGCTGTTTTCAAGCTGTCCCACGCTGCTGGCTCCCACCAGTACGGAAGTCATCGCCTTATGGGACAGAATCCAGGACAGGGCCATCTGTGCCAGGGACTGGCCGCGGCCTCCCGCAATTTCATTCAGCTTCTTAATCTGAGCCAGGCGCTCATCGGTCAGATACCGGCCCGCCACCGTAGTTCCGCTGCGGCTGGCCCTCGACCCTTCCGGTATTCCGTTCAGATACCGGTCAGTCAACGCTCCCTGAGCCAGAGGGCTGTAAGCAATGCATCCCACGCCTTCCCGTTCCAATATATCAAGAAGCCCGTCTTCCACCCAGCGTTCGAACATATTATACCGGGGCTGATGGATCAGACACGGTGTTTTATTCTCTCTGAGAATCTCTATGGCCCTTTTTGCCTCCTCATCCTTATAGTTGGAAATGCCCACATAAAGGGCTTTTCCGCTCTTCACCAAATCGGTTAACGCCCCCATCGTCTCCTCTATCGGGGTTTCCGGGTCCGGCCTGTGGTGATAGAAAATGTCCACATATTCCAGTCCCAGCCGTTTCAGGCTCTGATCTAGGCTGGCGGTCAGGTATTTTCTGGATCCCCAGTTCCCGTAAGGCCCAGGCCACATCTCAAAACCAGCTTTTGAAGATATGACCAGTTCATCTCTATAGGGCGATAAACCGTCCTTTAATATCTGTCCGAAATTCTCCTCCGCCTTCCCTCTCGCCGGAAATCCATAATTATTGGCCAGGTCAAAATGGGTGATCCCTCTGTCAAATGCCCTGAATATGATCGCTTTCTGATCTTCCAGCGGCTTTTCCAGGCCAAAATTCTGCCATAGACCCAGAGAAATGACAGGAAGTTTTAACCCGCTTTTTCCGCATCTTCTGTATTCCATGGTATCATATCTGTTTTCTTGCGCCTGATACATCTGTATATCCTCCTCTTATTCAACAATACTCCCCAAAACTTCTCCGATACTGCCGCTGATGACCAAATCAGCCTGGCTGTCTAAAGGAGTTACACTCCGGTTGATCAAAACCAGCTTCTTTCCATTATAATAATTGATCAGCCCCGCCGCCGGGTAGACGGTAAGGGATGTTCCGCCGATAATCAGCATATCCGCATTGCTTATGTAATGGACAGATTTACTGAGGGTATCCTGGTCAAGCCCCTCCTCATATAAAACTACATCCGGTTTGATGATCCCGCCGCAGCTGCACCGGGGCACTCCATCCATTTCCATAATCTCCTTCAGGGAATAGGACTGGCCGCACCTGGTACAGTAGTTTCGGTGTATGGAACCGTGGAGTTCCAGCACCTCGCGGCTGCCAGCTGCCTGATGAAGGCCGTCTATGTTCTGGGTGATTACAGCTTTCAGCTTTCCCATTTCCTCCAAACGCGCCAAAGCCAGATGGGCCGCATTGGGTTTGGCATCGGAAAAGATCATACGGCTCTTATAAAAGCGGTAAAATTCCTCCGGGTTTTTACGGTAAAAGCTGTGGCTGATAATCGTTTCAGGCGGATACTTGTACTGCTGGTTATATAATCCGTCCACGCTCCGAAAGTCAGGAATTCCGCTCTCTGTGGATACTCCCGCGCCGCCGAAAAATACGATGTTTCCGCTTTCTTCAATCCATTTTTTCAAAGTTTCCGTTGAATCTGCCATCTCATATCCGCCTTTCTTTGATTCATTACATGCATCCATCACATTGCTTTTATCTGTCTTACTTCCATATATAACTGCATTCACACATGGTTTCTTCATAGTACATAACACGGTTATCATCGATATGGGCTTCGTAGACTTCCTTTTTGCCTTCAGACGTCTCTATTTCGAACGGACTTGGCTTTCCGTCCACAAATACATGGTGTACAGT
>JAGZXV010000287.1 GCA_018378255.1 Clostridiaceae bacterium
GGATGCCTCGCTTGCTCCTGTTGTGGAGGAAGGCGCTGGCTATGAATATTGTGCGGTCAGCAAACCGGACCGGCTGGTTCCAGCCAGGGAACCTTTTGGAGCATTTGAGAATAATCCGGACGGAGTTTATGAACCGGGCATGAAAACAGGGTCCATGGTTTCTGCTTTCATCAATGCCTGCTTTGAGGAAACGAATGTTCCGGTAGTCGGCATTTCCTGTTCCAAAGGCGGTTCCAGCATTGAGGAATGGGAAAAAGGAACGGCGTATTTTGAAGATGCGAAAAAACGTTTCGTCAGCGGGCTTCAGTATCTGTCCGGCCATGATTACCAGGTGCGTTCGAAAAGCCTGGCCTGGTGCCAGGGATGTACGGATGCGGACAGAGGAATGAAAAAAGAAGTTTATAAGGAAAAGACCAGAGCATTTTTTCAGGATTGGATATCACTTGGGATTGAACGGATTTTCCTGATCCAGATAGGAAATTACAGAGATGATGCGAAGCTCTATGTGCCGATGCAGGAAGCGCAAAAGGAGCTGGCAGAGGAAATGGATCAGGTGGTTCTGGTGTCGGATTCCTTTCGGGGCATGGCTGCGTCCGGCTTGATGAAGGACTGCTACCACTATAAACAGGAAGGCTATAACCTGGTGGGCGATGAAGCCGGCAGAACTTCAGGGGAACAGTTAAATGGCAGCGGTGATTTAAAAATGTAACAGTTCAGACGGCTGATCTTTTTAACCGGAAAAGCCGGTCAAGAAGCATCGGATGTTCCTCCGTACTGAACCGCTGCAAAATATTAAAAATTTGACATACCCGTTGTGTTTTACATGGGGAATGTGATAGAATAAATCTAAAATATTGCCTTGCTTTTTAATCTCTTTAATATCACGAATAGATCTAAGAAAGGAGAGGTATAATTCATCGGATTGGATAGTTATACTATGAAACATGATTATATTAGAGCGCATCAAAAACGAAAGTCACAGGGAATATGCTTACAGAGTAATGCGTGAAAACATTATGCAGGTTGAGATGAAACCGGGTGAGATCGTCAATGAAGTGAAGATCGCTGAAGAACTGAATATAAGCAGAACACCAGTTCATGAGGCGGTATACCAGTTGAAGGAAGAGCGTCTGATTGAGATTGTCCCCAGAAAAGAGTCAAAGGTTACACTGATCAATATGTCATGTGTGAATGAGGGCTTTTTTATTCGATGTGCCGTTGAACCGTCAATTATCCGCCTGGCCTCAAACCATTTGTCTCCTGAAGATATTGATTGGTTTTATGCAAATCTGGAAAAGCAGAAGGTGCTGCAGGGAGACGAAAAAAAGATCAGGAAATTCTTCCAGTATGACGACGAATTCCACAAAAAGATCTATATGGTGGCGAATAAACCTGAGACATACGCTTCCGTTCAGCGAGTCATTTCCCATTTGGACCGTGTGCGTTATTTTGTTCGGGTATTAGGTAAATTTAATTTGGAAACAGTGAGTTATGAGGAACATATGGAAGTATTCAATATGCTCTTGCTGGGAGTTTCGGACAAGTATGATTTAAACAGCTTCATCCATAATCATATTATCCGTTTTGCGGATTTTCTGCCGATGCTTTTAAGAGAGTATCCATATTATTTCAACGTTAACTCACAATTACCGTCAAAGTAGAAAAGGAGATATCATGAAGTTAAATAGGGCAGCATTAAAAGATAGAAAAGTATGGGAAGACGCAGGTTTTAGCCTTCCTGAGTTCGATATGGACGCAGTAGCTGAGGAAACCTATAAGCATCCGGCCTGGGTGCATATGGGAGCGGGGAATATCTTCCGCGCATTTACCGCCAATGTACAGCAGAATATTTTAAATGAAGGAAAATCTAAAACAGGAATCATAGCGGCAGAGGGATTTGACTATGAGATCATAGACCTGATGTACAGAACCCATGATAATCTGGGAGTTTTAGTCACATTGAAAGCCGATGGCAGCATAGAAAAAACGCTGGTCGGCAGCATTACGGAGGCCATTTCCTTAAACCGGGAATCTGTGGATGAGTGGAACCGTCTGGTGGATGTGTTCACCAATCCAAGCCTTCAGATGGTCAGCTTCACCATAACGGAAAAGGGATACAGCCTGGTGGACGGAAAAGGTGGGTATTATAAGAACGTGCAGGATGATTTTGCCAACGGTCCTGAAAAATCGGACAGCTATATCGGAAAAGTTGCCTCTCTGCTCTATAAGAGGTATCAGGCCGGCCAGCTTCCGGTAGCCATGGTCAGCATGGACAACTGCTCCCATAACGGGGATAAACTGTATTCAGCAGTCAATGCATTTGCAAAGCACTGGAGCGATAACGGGGTATGCGAAAAGGGCTTTTATGATTATGTGAATGACCGTTCTAAGGTATCCTTCCCATGGAGCATGATTGATAAGATCACTCCCAGACCGGATGAAAAAGTTAAAAAGATGCTGGAGGAATGTGGATTTGAAGATGTGAACACGAAAGTGACATCTAAAAATACCTATGTCGCAACATTTGTCAATGCAGAAGAGCCGCAGTACCTGGTGATTGAGGATGCTTTCCCCAACGGAAGGCCCAACCTGGACGAGGGTGGTATTATCTTCACTGACCGTGAAACGGTTGATAAGGTGGAGAAGATGAAAGTGTGCACCTGTTTGAACCCGCTTCATACCGCTTTGGCCGTTTATGGCTGTCTGCTCGGCTACACGCTGATTGCGGATGAGATGAAGGATGAACAGTTAAAGCGCATGGTGGAAGTGATCGGATATGAAGAGGGGCTTCCTGTTGTGGTAGACCCTGGTATTTTAAGCCCGAAAGCATTTATTGATGAAGTGCTTCAGATCAGGATTCCGAATCCATTTATGCCTGATACGCCTCAGAGAATTGCAACCGATACTTCACAGAAACTGGGAATCCGTTATGGAGAAACCATTAAAGCTTATTTAAGCCGTGAAGATCTGGATGTGAAGAATTTAAAACTGATCCCGCTGGTATTAGCCGGCTGGTGCAGATATCTTCTTGGGGTGGACGATAATGGAGATGCTATGGAACTCAGCGCCGATCCGCTGTTGGATACGGTTCGTCCGTGTCTGGCGGATATTAAACTGGGAGACCAGAGAGAGTTTCATGAAGAGTTAAAGCCGATTCTCTCTAATGATAAAATCTTTGGAATCAACCTTTACGAAGCAGGACTGGGAGAAACGGTGGAATCCTACTTTAAAGAATTAACAGCAGGAAAGGGCGCTGTACGCGCAACTCTTGTGAAATATGTAAAATAACCGGCCGGGCAGCATGATTGCTCAGAATTAAACAGTATAAAATAAGCGTCACATGGAACTTTTTTCATGGGGACGCTTATTTTTTTACATTTGCTGAAAAGATGGGGTTGACAATACATCAGGTACCTGCTATATTTGTATCAGGTACCTGATGTATTTTGTACCGCAGCTGATGTTATTGCTGCGGCGGTGTTTGAAAGGGGTGAATGCATATGGAAGGAACGCTGCAGAAGCCGGTTTCCAGAGAAAGTTTGGGAATTAAGGTTGGAATTTTTTCTGCGTGTGGCAATATTTTGCTGTTTATATGTAAGTATCTGGCAGGAATACTGTGCGGTAATATGGCGGTCATGGCCGAGAGTTTTGACAATCTCATGGATTCGTTGAATTCTTTGCTGGTGCTTTTGGGATTTCATCTGTCGGGGCGTAAGGAGGACAGCCTCCATCCGTATGGGCACGGCAGGACGGAATACGTTCTTGGGTTCATCATATCCATGACTGTTATTGTGACAGGATTATCGATGTTTAGGGAATCGGTCCTTTGGATCTTGTCTCCTCCGGTTCAGTCATCACCGGCCATGGTGTATGGAGTGTCTGTCCTGTCCGTTGCTGTTAAGTTAGGCATGTCTGCTTATACAAAAAATGTGAATAGGCATCTGGATTCAGCGGCTCTAAAGGCCTGTGAACAGAATGACTGGGCCGACATCAAGATGACAGCGCTTACGGCTGGTTCCGCAGCTATTTACCAGGCGGCCGGTATCCGGGTGGACGGCTGGGCGGGAATTTTAATCAGCGCCCTGATTTTAAAAGACGGGATCAAATCATTTTTCAGCCATTTTATCCTGCTTCTGGGAGAGGGAATTCCTAAACAGCAGATGTCGGTGATTCAGTCGGTATTTGACGTTAAAAAGGATATTATCACATTGAAAAAGGCTGATTTTCACGATTATGGGCCGGAATGCAGAATCATTTCCATGCAGATTGTGGCAAATCCCGGTTACGGAGCTGAGGAAGTGAACCGGTGTCTCAGCGATATCGGGGCAGAACTGAGGAAACTTGGTTTGACACCCTCGTTTTCACTGAGTATGGACCAGATTCTGACGGGTTAGGGATAATGCATTTAGAACGGATAGCTTTTTGAAAAAGAAAGGAGATTATATATGGATCAGGAAAGAAATCATTTATGGGAGTATCTTGCTTATATTGGAACGCTTATGCACCGATGCCAGGCGGAAGCATACAGGGGAAATGGCTCCATGGCCAGCCCCTACAAAGGACAGGGCCGGATTCTTGGCATATTAAAGCTGAAACCGGAGATCAGCCACAAGGAACTGTCCTATCTTTTAGGGATCAGCACACAATCCATGAGCGAACTTCTTCGGAAGTTAGAAAATAAAGGTTATATAATGCGGGTCCCCTCTGAACAGGACAAGAGGAGTATGAATATCATATTGACGGAAGAAGGAAAAAAGGCAATGGATCAGTCCAAAGGTTTCGACAACTGTGATATGGATCAGGTGTTTGACTGTCTGAATGAAGAAGAGCAGGCTCAGTTTAAAGAGTATCTGGAACGTCTGGAACGTGAGATGCTGCAGCGCCTGGATCCGGAGAATTCTTCTGAATATACGTTCAGCAGGATTAAAGAAATGCATGATATGATATTGAACCGCAGCCATAGAGAACACCCGCGCCAGAGGGGGAGAAGATAAAGGGAAATCTTTATTTGAGTGATTGGCGGGGGTAACGCCGTGAGTCCAGGGATCGGGCGCGGGGCGTCGGACCGGGCGGGTGGAGGATGGTTCTCTCGCCGGA
>JAGZXV010000288.1 GCA_018378255.1 Clostridiaceae bacterium
CTGCGCACTCCAAAGAGTGCAAACGGTCCCCGCAGCAATTCATTCCGGCCGGATTCCCCCTCACGACACCCTCCAACCGGGGATGGAAGACTCAGCCATATCCCTCACCACACCGTACATGGTCCGTTCCGGACGCGTCCTCCCAACCTCAGTTAAATCACCAAAAGAAGCTCCCCAGTCTACTGTCTGAACTATTGCAAGATAGTATTGAACTGTTGCAATTCTTTCTGATACAATAGAAAAGATAAGGGTGATAAATCACCCTGTCAAATAATACAATGGGAGGAAAAAGAATGGAACCAGTCGAAGTAAGGGATATGCTGTATATCCTGGGCGTATGTGAAGAGCGCAGCTTTTCCCGGGCAGCGGAAAAGTATTATATTTCGCAGCCGGCGCTCAGCAAAATTGTAAAACGGGTAGAGGGGAATCTTGGCGCACAAATCTTTGACCGGAGTTCGGTTCCTCTGAAGGTGACGCCCGAAGGGGAAGTATTTGTCGACTACTTCAGGAAGATGCAGGAGATTCATCTTGAGATAGAGGGGTATTGCGATGAACTGCGCCGCCACAGAAAATGCGATCTGAATATCGGAGCGCCATCTTTTTTCTGCACATATGTGCTTCCTCCCCTGATCAATGCTTTTAAAATGGAATATCCTGGTATTGCAATCAAGATGATAGAAAGCAATGACAGTGATTTATGCAAATTTCTCAAGGCCGGAATGGTGGATCTGGGATTTTCCGTAGAGCCAACCATGCCTTCTAACTTTAAATCCTTTGTACTCCAAAAAGAGAATATCATCTTAGCGGTTCCCAGCAGCCTGGCGATTAACCGGGAGCTCCTATCCTATGCCATTGGATATGAAGACATATGCAGCGGCCGTTTTCTGATGCCGGAAATCCCGGGGGTACAGATGGAATGGTTTGCAAAAGAGAATTTCCTGTTTCTGAAAAGAGGCAACGATATGCACCGCAGGGGGCTTAAAATCTGCCGGGACGCAGGTTTTGAACCGAATATCGTCATGGAAATGGATCAGCTCCTCAGCGCCTGCTATCTTGCCGGGGCCGGTTCGGGAATTACCTTTATCCGAGCCAGTATTCCCTATTACATAGACCCGTCGGAGGAATTGGTATTCTATAAAATTAACCATCCGGATACAACCCGCAATCTGAGCGTTTATTACAGAGATGAGGAGTGTACTGCATTACAGAAGCTGTTTATTGAACATCTAAAAAATACACCGATGCCGGGATGAGTCTATTCCATTTCTGACATGAAAGTATATCCCCCTGTCTATTGGACAATATATCGCCCTAATGCTATGATCGGATTAAGGTACAAAGTGATACCAAATAAGTATTGGCCCGGCGTGTTATCGTATGCAAAGCGGCGGACTAAGCGAACAGGAGGGTAATTTATGACGGTAGCAGAAAAATTTTCTAATCTTGGAATTGACAATGCTCCAGGACAGGAAAGTCTTCAGAAGTCAACGGTGCTTGAATTTAGAGGGGAGAAGATTCCTGGAGCTGCAGTTGATTTTTCACACGGTGATGTCGATGCACATGAGCCGATTCCCGGCAGCTTTGAAGTGTTTGCAAAAGGTGTCGAAGAGGGCGGTTCCCAGGCCTATACGCCCTATCGGGGGAAAAAAAGCATATTGGAGCATGTGGCAGCCCATTTATCAGCCTTTACAGGGCTTCAGATTAATCCGGATGAGAATCTGATTTTGACACCTGGAACACAGGGGGCTTTATTTCTTGCGGCGGGCAGCAATATTCTGCCGGGCGACAAGGTGGCTATTGTGGAGCCGGATTATTTTGCAAACCGTAAGATGGTGGAATTCTTCCATGGTGTACTCGTTCCCATCCCTATGCAATACGAAAACAGGATCGGCAGCGCAGGAATTGATTTGGAAATACTGGAAAAGGCATTTATTGACGGAGTAAAGCTGTTTATTTTCTCCAATCCCAATAATCCGGTGGGATGTATTTATTCCTATGAAGAAATCTGCGGAATTGCTTCGCTGGCAAAGAAGTATGATGTCACATTGATAGTGGATGAGCTTTATTCGCGTCAGATTTATCCGGGGATGACATATACACACCTTTGCGCTCAGAAAGAGATTCCGGATAATCTGGTTACCATTATGGGGCCGTCGAAGACGGAATCGCTCAGCGGATACCGGCTGGGGGCGGCATTCGGAAATGCAGAAATAATTGAACGCATGGAAAAGCTCCAGGCTATTATGTCCCTTAGGTGCAGCGGATATAATCAGGCCGTATTTACCACCTGGTTTAATGAACCGGAAGGCTGGATGACGGCCAGGACAGCAAAGCATAAGGAAATACATGATGCAATTATGGAAAAATTGGCGGGCGTACCGGGGGTTTATGCAAGACCGGCAGAAGGCGGAAGCTATTTATTTATCAGGATTCCTGAACTGGATATATCACTTCATCATTTTATCAGGATTGTCCGAGAGATGGCTGATGTGACAGTGACACCCGGCACGGAATTCGATCCGAAATGTATCTGGCAGTTCCGTATTAATTTTTCCCAGGATAAAGACAAGGCGGTTGCCGGAATAGAACGGCTGCTTCAGATTATGGAACGGTACCGTAAGCACGGATAATGGAGGAGCAAGGAAAATGAAAATTGCATTTTTAGGCGGTGGAAAAATAGGCAGAGCCATGATTGAGCATGTTGTGAAAAATAAAAATGGCGAGATTGTTTTCATCTACGATCCTTTTTTGAATGAAGCTGAAATTTTTGGTATTAAAGTGGTGAATGAAATTACAGAAAGTATATTTAATGGACTTGATCTGGTAGTGGAATGTGCGCAGGCATCGGTGTTATCTGATCATCTCGCAAAAATCCTGCCTTGCTGCAGTATCATGCCGTTTTCTATGACAGCCTTCCGTGACGATGGTTTAAGAGAACAGGCAAAGGAACTTTGTGAAAGGTATGGTACGAATGTATTCCTGCCGCATGGGGCAATTCTTGGGTTGGATGGTATTTTTGACGGCCGTGATGTCCTGAAGGAAGTAAGTGTTGAGACAATTAAGAATCCAAAGAGCCTTGGACGCGATGATAAGGAAGTAACCGTTCTATTCGAAGGAACTACCAGGAAGGCAACTGAATTATTTCCGAGGAATGTCAATGTACATGCCGCTGTTGCACTTGCCGGAATTGGCTTTGACCGCACCCGGTCTAAGATAACGGCCGATCCATCGGTTGACACCAATACTCATATAATTCATCTGGCCGGGGACGGGATTGATTTTGAAATCCGTGTTTCCAGTTTTTCAGAGGGGGGAGTTTCCGGAAAATATGTTCCTCTTTCTGCATGCGGGAGCCTGGATCGGGTTTCGGGAGTTTCCGGATATCAATTTGTATAACTATAGAGGAATATCAGGAGGCAATAAATTATGAAAGCGGCAGATATTTTGTTTGAGATATGCGGAAATTGTAAAAAAGATGAAAATATATTAATTATTACCGACCAAACCAGTTATGAAATTGCAAAACGTGTGTATCTGGAAACAGGTGATTATCCAAACCGTACACTGCTTATGACAGAGGAAACGGGTATGCATGGGGCTGATCCGAGTCCCCTGGCATGCGAGGCCATGAAACGGGCTGATATAATATATGGCTGTACCACTTTCTCTCTGTTCCATTCACCAACCCGCCGGGAGGCGGCAGCAAAAGGAGTCCGGTTTGTCAATATGGTGGACTATCGTATGGATATGCTGGATACTGGAGGATTGTTTAGTGATTTTTATTCATTGGGATCGATTTGCCAAAAGATTGCAGAAAATCTGGAAGGTAAAGACAGATGCCATATTACAACGGAATTAGGAACCGATTTTATTTGTTCTATCAAAGGACGCAAACCGAATCCGCAAATTGGACGCAGCCCCGGAAAAGGGATGGTATCTTCCCCACCTGATGTGGAATGCGCTACCTGCGCGGTAGAGGGTACCGCAAATGGAGTGATTTATATAGACGGAAGCATTCCCTTTCCAGGCCTTGGTTTGATTCATAATCCGGTTAAACTGACGATTAAAGAAAGCCGTATAATAAATATAGAGGGAGGAGAGGAAGCGGAAAAACTTAAAAATATTTTGAATAGTGTAGATGATCCCAATGCCTACATTGTTGGTGAGATTGGCTTAGGATTAAATCCAAATTGTAAATTGAGTGGTTCCATGTTAGAAGACGAGGGGTGTGGTGGCACAATTCATCTGGCATGTGGTGATAATGTAAGCTTTGGGGGACGCACATCCTGCCGGTTACATTTGGATATGATATTTAAATCGCCAACAATGATAGTGGATAATGTTAAGATTCTTGATCAGGGAGAAGTGGTCTGCTGTTAAGGCAAAGGAGGGGGAGTTTAATTTATGGGGAGAGAACAAAAAAACTTAGTGTAGCCAACCAGATGCTAATTGCAATGGCGGCTGGTATTATTGTAGGCATTATTATGATGCTGCTGAAATCTTTTTTGATAAATGGCGGAAATGAAAAAATCTGGAGCATGATTGACTGGTTACTGTTTGCAGATATTACAGCACCTGGTAATGCAACATCCATTGGCTTGTTTTATATAATTAAAACTTTATTCATTGCGGGACTTCAATTTGGTATTGTTCCATTGGTACTTACCTCGATTTCGCTCTCATTATGTTCGCTGACGGATACGGCAAAGCTTGGCAGAATTGCAGGTAAATGTTTGGCCGGTTTTCTTGGCTTTTATGTATTTGGAGCATTGATTGCTGTTGCAGCTTCAATAGTTGCCATCAAGACCGGTTTCTTCAGTCAAACAATTGCAGTGAGTGGTACAGCAGAAGCAGTTGTGGAATATTCCGTTGCGAATCCATTGGCAATTTTGATTAAAGCCGTACCTGCTAATTTATTTGTTGTTCTGACGGAGGGCGTAAATTTTTTTATGTCTTTAAAATTGGAAGTTCCATTCAGTTGGAATTAGATATGTAGCAATTTTTGGAACTTTTTGTCACTTTTTCCGGATGTTCCATCTCCTTACTTTT
>JAGZXV010000289.1 GCA_018378255.1 Clostridiaceae bacterium
GGATTTACATTAAACGTGAAGGCATTTTCGAAAATGCCTTCACGTTTAATGTTAAAAATTGCGGGTATAAAAAACCCTCTGATAATTATTAAGCAGAAAAATTGTATTAAATTCACTGAGCCAGAGAAAACCAGCAAAAAAGCGGGGGGAAGCGGCGGCCGGAGGACCGGGGGATGGGATCTGGCTGGGCGGGATGGAATCCGGCGGTGATGAAAGCCGTCTGGAAACCGTTAGTGAAGCTTGGACCGCAGGCATGGAAAGAGACGGGCAGAAACTGAATTCCGGATCAGTTTCTGAGATGCCCCTGAACGGTAAAGTCATGAGGAGTTTACCGTGAATGGGCATCGCACCGTCTTTTTCCATGCCTGCGGTCTTAGCTTCACTTACGGTTGGAAGCCGGTTTTCATCACCGCCGGATTCCATCCCGCCCAGCCAGATCCCATCCCCCGGTCCTCCGGCCGCCGCTTCCCCCCGCTTTTTTGCGTAACGTTCTATATCTCACCCCGAATTTAATCTCCAATATGTTTTTTCAGTATAGCCAGCAGCTTCCCAAAATCAACAGGTTTCGCCACATGGTCATTCATTCCTGACGTCATGGCCCTGGCGATGTCTTCTGCAAATGCATTGGCTGTCAGAGCTATAATAGGGATATATGCGGCCTGCGGATGACTGCTGCTCCGAATCTCCCTGGCTGCCGTGTATCCGTCCATAACGGGCATCTGGAGATCCATTAAGATGGCATCGTAGGTTCCCGGGCTGGAATTGCAAAACAGCTCGACAGCTTCCTGTCCATTTACGGCACAGTCCACAGACAGGCCTGATTCCTCAAGGATTGTGCGGGCAATTTCCATGTTGAGCCCATTATCTTCCGCCATGAGAACATGCCATTTGGGCAGTGTATCGTCTTTCTGCTCCCGGAATTCCTGGACCGCCCGTCCGGCTTCCAGACTCTTCCCGCATTTTCCGCCTTCCTCTTCAATTCCCAGGTACAAGGTAACAGTAAACCGGCTTCCCCGTCCCTTTTCACTTTCCACCCGGATATCGCCCTTCATGGCGGCCACTATCCCCTGTGCAATCGACATTCCCAGTCCAGTTCCCTGAATATGCTCTTTTTTCACCTCATCCGCCCGGCTGAACGGCGCAAAAACATATTTCTGAAATTCCGTAGTCATGCCCATTCCATCATCCTCAACAGTAAATACAAAACATCTCTGTTCTTCCGACCGGACAAATACTTCCTTTACCCCAACCCGGATATGTCCGCCTTCCGGCGTATACTTGACGGAATTGCTGATCAGGTTTAAAAGCACCTGTCGGATTCTGCTCACATCGCCAATCACCGATTCATGCAGCACCCCATCCATTTCAAAACAGATTTCCTGTTTCTTTTGCACCACATCAGCGCGCACAATGGAATTGACATCACTAAACAATGCCCGGAGGCAGAAAGGCTGTTCAGTCAGCTCCAGCTTTCCTTTTTCGATTTTAGACATATCTAAAATCTCATTGATAAGCGCCAGCAGATGGGTGCTGGAAATATCTATCTTCTCCAAGCAGTCCCTCACCCGGTCCGGTTCATTCAGGTGAGCGGCCGCAATGGCTGACATCCCTACAATTGCATTCATAGGCGTCCTGATATCGTGAGACATCTGGGCCAGAAATCTGCTTTTCGCATCATTGGCCGTCTTAGCCTTTTCATATGCATCCATCAGCACAGCCCTATTCTTCTCTTCCTCCTCCAGTTCCTCCAATTTCTGCTCATTAATATTCATATTGGCAAAAATCACCTTACTGATCCTGCCGTCCAGCACTTCCCCAATACTGAAACGGGACCGCACCCATTCCAGGTGATCACCATAAATCCGTCTGAAATCTATATCAAAAACAGGCTGTTCTTCCGTAAGCGTCTGCCGTAGAAATTCCACATTCCCCGCTCTGCGCATCCTATCCTGATCTTCCTTACAGACACATGTCCGGACAAATGTTTCATAGAAGTCAGAAAGCCTGCTCTTTTTCGGTTCCCGGCCGCTTTCTATCACGCCCTCCTGCCAGATCGTCTCTTCCTCATCACAGTCCAGATCGAACAGATAGATGGAATAATAACACTGGCACAAGTTCGAAAGCACTCTTTCCCGTTTTCTCTCCTGATGTTTTGAATCGATATTCCTCAGTGTTAAAAGGATCCGTTCTCCCATATCTCCACGAATGCGGACAACGCTGTAGCTGTAGTAATGCAGAACTCCTTCCGTTTCCCACATCCTGATCGTACCATCCATGCTGCCGTTTTCAGGATATTTGTATCGGTCTTCTTCACAAATCCGTTCAAACCGGCGCCTGTCCTCCAAAGGCATACGGAACATCATATAACTGCAGAACTCATCATAGCTTCCATGGCGGTGCAGCTCATTAAATTCATCCGATAAATGGATGCAGTTATATGTCCCGCCATCTAAATCTAAACTGACAGCCAGCCTGTAAATCTGCGAAACTGCTGCCTGGGCCCCTGCCTGATCGGCCCGTTTCTCCACCTCATAATCCTGTTCATCAAAGGCCATAATCACCCATGGCTGGCTTTCCGTATACTGGCCTGACGGCAGAATTCTGATCCGCCGCCAGCCTCCGTCCCGGTTGCGGTAAAGCCGCTCAATCTGGCGCTCTCCTTTATCAATGCTTCTTTTTATGCTGTCCGGCCTGGACAAATCCAGAATCTGCTCCCGGTATTCCCCGGCAATCTCGATCTTGGCATACCGTTTTAAAACTTCACAGTAATCCATATCAGGCGACAGCAGGTGTTTAAACTGCTCCTTCGTTTTAATCACCTTATAAGAACCATCCTCTAAATTGCATAAAAATATCCCATTGTAGCTCTGGTTCAGCGTCTGTATTACCGCGTCATACTCCCGTTTCAGCATTATGGTGTCAGTAATATTCTGATGATATCCTCTTAAACAGCGGCCATTTTTAAAACTATTGTCCTTCACTCCGCCGCATCTTACAAATATTTTCCCCCACCGGGGATGATTCCAGGAGTACTGGACTTCCGCCCGGTTGTCCGATATGATTTTGTCAACAGCGGACTGCACCATCGGATAATATTCATCTTCAATCCCTTCATACCAGGTCTTATAGCATTCTTCCGGCGTCGGCGTATAGTTAAACCCCAACAGCTCCAGCATCACACTGTCCGCATACAGCCTTGGAGCCATCCCTTCCTCCAGCTCAATCACCCACAAACCTGTCTGAGCTTCTCGAAGAACCTCCTGCCTTTTATCCATATCATTAAAATGATCCAGCATGCCGATGATTTCCTTTCCTATTTCCTTATCTTAAATTCTTTTCTGCTCCGTATCAATATATTTGATTCTACCATCCCATTCATAACTTTTCCAGTAATATTAACGTTTCTATATTATTTTTCCCGGTCCCGCCTTGCATCAATGGATATAATATGATAAAATTCAATTATTGTGCTTATATAAGTTCAACAGGCTCAGTATACAGATTGAGAAGATGGGTTGAACGTTTCTACCAACTACCGGAATAGTTGACTATAAGTGATTTTTCACTATACCCTTCTAACCGGCCTGTTGGTATTTTTTATATTGAAAGGAGTGTTGTCAATGAATACAAACAACCAATTTGACGTCATCATCATCGGAGCCGGCCCATCCGGCATCTTCTGCGCTTATGAATTGATTCAGCAAAGGCCTGATATGAAAATTCTGATGATAGAAAAAGGACGCCCCATCGAAAAAAGGACTTGTCCAAAACGTACTACCAAAGTCTGTGTCGGCTGCCAGCCCTGCTCCATCACCACCGGATTTGCCGGAGCCGGAGCATTTTCCGACGGAAAGCTTTCCCTGTCTCCCGACGTGGGCGGCAACCTGCCCGAGATTCTGGGCTATGATAAAACCGTTGAACTGTTAAAAGAATCCGATAACATTTATCTGAAATTCGGTGCTGATACCAATGTTTACGGGATCGATAAACAAAAAGAGATTCAGGAAATCCGCAGAAAAGCGATTACAGCCAATTTAAAGCTGATAGAATGCCCGATCCGCCATTTAGGTACGGAAGAGGGTTATAAGATTTATACAAGACTGCAGGAACACCTGCTGGCTCAGGGCATCCACATGGAATTCAATACCATGGTTAAGGATATCATAATTGAAGGAAACCAGGCCAAAGGCGTCCGCACCGACAAGGATGAGGTCTATTACGCCAATGAAATCGTCTCCGCCATCGGCCGCGAAGGTTCCGACTGGTTCAGCCATATCTGCAGCCGCCACGGAATTGAAACCCAGGTGGGAACCGTTGATATCGGCGTCCGCGTAGAAGTCCGTGATGAAGTCATGGAGTTTTTAAACAAGAATCTTTATGAGGCAAAATTAGTATACTATACCCCTACTTTTGACGATAAAGTGCGCACATTCTGTACTAACCCGTCCGGAGAGGTTGCGACCGAATATTACGAAAACGGCCTGGCGGTGGTAAATGGCCATGCCTATAAATCAAAAGAATATAAAACCAATAATACTAATTTCGCATTACTGGTTTCCAAAAACTTTACGAAACCATTTAAGACACCGATCGAATACGGCAAGCATGTAGCCCAGTTGAGCAACATGCTGTGCGATGGAAAAATCATGGTCCAGACCTTCGGTGATTTCCAGAGGGGACGCCGTACAACGGAAGAACGCCTTTGCCGCAACAATTTGATCCCAACCCTGAAGGATGCGGTTCCCGGCGACCTTTCCTTAGTATTCCCCCATCGGATCATGGTGGATATCAAAGAAATGCTTCTGGCCCTGGATAAAGTCACTCCGGGCATCGCCAGTGACGAAACCCTTCTCTACGGCGTAGAAGTAAAATTCTATTCCAACAAAGTGGTGGTCAATTCTGATTTCGAGACCAGCATCGCAGGGCTGAGGGCAATCGGAGATGGAGCTTCCGTCACCCGGGGACTGCAGCAGGCATCCGCCAACGGCATCAGCGTAG
>JAGZXV010000290.1 GCA_018378255.1 Clostridiaceae bacterium
CGTACTGAACACCGTGTCCAATCACGAACTCATAGCCCTCTTCACAATAGCTTCTGAATGTGGATTCCATATCGGCTGCCTGAACATCTTCAGTATAAGCGATTTCATAGCCCTGGGATTCCAGTTCCTTTAAACCTTCATAAGCGCCCTGGTTCCATGATTTATCGGTGATGAATCCGGGAAGCAGAATTGCGATCTTCGTTACGGTTCCGGCTTTTGCCTTTTCCTCTGTCTTAGCCTCATCGGTTTTGGCTGCGGATTCTTCCTTGCCCGCCCCTTCTGCCTTTTCTGTGGCCTGCGCCTCTGCAGCTGCTTCTGTTGTCTTGGTTTCCGTCTTTGCGCATCCCGTCATCAGTGCTGCAGTCATGGCTGCACAGCAAAGAAGGGACACTACACATTTCATCTTTTTCATTTTTTCTCCTCTTTCTTCCTTTTATAGTTCGGTTCCGGCCTGCGGAACTGAAATCACTTTAACTTAACGGCTTTCCTTATCATAAGGCTTGCCCAAATATCCCGGCGCATGAATATTGCGGCCAAAGATCACCAGGCTCAACAGCGTCACCACATAGGGCAGCGCCACAAAGAACTGGTAAGGCAGGGAAGAGCCCAGGGCCTGAAGCCTAAGCTGCAGCGCTTCCACCGTACCGAACAAAAATGCCGCAAAAATGGCAAATACCGGATTCCAGCGGGCCAGGATGGTAATGGCCAGACAGATAAAGCCGCGCCCTGAAGACATGTTTTCCGTATAGCTCCCCACAATGCCGCAGGATAAAAATGCTCCGCCGATTCCGGCCATAAAACCGCTGAACATATATCCGCCGTATCTCATTTTCACCACATCGATGCCTGCAGCGGCAGCGGCTTTCGGATTTTCACCGGCCGCATCGATCTGCAGTCCCAATTTTGTGAACTTCATCACGACCCAGACAATAACCGCTGCAATCAGCGCAATATAAACAAGAATATTGTGCTTAAACAGAATGTCGCCAATATATGGGATCTTTGACAGACCCGGAACTTCAATATTTTTCAGAATGTCCACTTTTACCCGGTCGGTGCGGACCCCGTACACTGCCCGGTATAGAAAGTTTGTAAACCCCAGTGCGAAGATGTTGAACATAATGCCCACCACCGACTGATCCTGCTTTCTGCTGACGCCCCAGAATCCGATCATCAGCGCTCCGCACATGCCCGCCAGTCCCCCGGCCAGAATGCCGACAGCCAGGCTTCCGGACGTATAAGCGGCCATAAATGAGATCAGCGCGCTGATTAACATCTCACCTTCCAGACCGATATTCATAACACCGGTTCTTTCGGAAACCACATCGCCCACAGACCCGAAGATCAGCGGTACGCTCATTCTGACACCGGCGGCAAAAAGAGGAACTAAGAATGCTGCTGTAAAAATCTCATTCATATTATTTCTTCTCCTTTTCCCTGCCGGATGTCTTGACTTTCTTTTTACCTGAACCGAAAAAGCTGAATCCCAACAGAATAAATAATACGATTAATGCTTCCAGCACATTTAAAAACAGGGAGGACACCCCGGTTTTAACCTGCATGGTTTCCGCACCGGAAGACAGAGCGGCCAATAAAACAGAAGATACCAGAACGCCCACCGGATGTAGCATGCCTAAAAGGGCAGCCACCACGCCGTCGAACCCATAAGAGCCCGCCAGGCCTTCCAGAAGGCGGGTCTGGGTTCCTGCTATCTCAATGGAACCCGCCAGGCCGGCAAACGCGCCGCTCAGCAGCATGGCCAGCAGGTAGTATTTCTTCTGGCTGATCCCGCCAAATGCTGCGGCCTTGATGCTGCCGCCCAAAACCCTTAATCGGTAACCGAAATTTGTTTTCCTGATCACAATCCAGTAAATTATCACACAGACCAGAGCAACGATAATTCCTGCATTCATTCGGGAACCCTCCACCAGTTTGGGCAGAGTAGAGGCCACCTTGGCCGACTGCGGGATATTCCCCTTGGGATCGCGGAGCGGATAATAGACACAGTAGCTTAAAAACTGTACCGCTATGTAATTTAAAAGCAGAGTTGTGATAATTTCGCTGGCCTTAAACTGTGTTTTAAAGAAGCCTGCGATCCCGGCCCAAAATGCGCCAAACAGGGCAGCGGCAATCATTCCTACCGGAATCCACCACGGTCCGAGAGTTGCGGCAAGGGGAGAAGTTCCCACCAAAGTCATGCCGATAGCTCCCAGGCAGATCTGCCCTTCTCCTCCCAGATTGCTGAGTTTAGCCTGAAATGTGAAGGATACGCCGATTCCCACAATGAGGATGGGAACCAGCTTTACGGATATCTCACCGATACTCCTGAAATTGCGGAACGGACGGATCAGCAGATAATAATATGCTTCAAAAGGATTCACGTTAAGAATGCTGATAAAAACTGCGCCAATAGCTAAAGCGGCCAGTATGGCGGCCAGAATAATCAGACATTTGCTGACAATATCTTTTTCACGAATGGAATCAATTAGCTTCATCTGCCGTTACCCCCATCATCATCATACCAACTTCCCTGACGGAAGTCTCTTCCGGCAGAACCTCACCTACAATCTTACCGCGGTACAAAACCACAATCCGGTCAGAAAGGGCGAACAGCTCCTCAAAGTCGCCGGACAAAAGAAGGACGCCCATTCCATCCTTTCTGGCCTCTAAAATCTTTTCACGGATAAACCAGGTTGCTTTAATATCCAGCCCCCTGGTAGGATAGGCACAGATCAAAGCTTTGGGATGCTTTCCCAGCGCCCGCGCCAGAATAAACTTTTGAAGGTTCCCTCCTGACAGATTCGCGCTTCTGTCATCGATCCCGCGGGCTCTCACATCGTAATTCTGCATGGCCGACGAGGCCTGAACCTTAATCTTTCTGTAATCCAGAAGAGGACCCTTTTTAGGCGGTTTGCGGTTTCTCAAAATCCAGTTTTCATATAACGGAAAATCCGGAACGCTCCCGGTATAGTTACGGTCTGCCGGAACATAGGCAATGCTTTTATCGATAAATATCTTGGCCGACTTTGTAGGAACCTCTTCCTCTTCAATCATCACCCGGCCTTTTCTGGCCTTTCTGACACCGGCCATCACTTCGGCTAATTCCGCCTGGCCGTTGCCTTCCACGCTCGCAATGCCTACCACCTCACCCGGATAAACCGAAAGGGAAACCCCATTTAAGGTTTTTACGCCTCTGTCATCCTTTGCCTCCACATCTTCCACCCGAAGAACCGGAACAGCATCTTCTTTTTTCACATGTGTCTTTTGAAGATCCGGGATCTGCACGTCTTCACCGACCATCATACGGACAATGGTCTCTTTATCCGCATCGCCGGTATCGATCTGTCCGGTTACCCGGCCTTTGGTGAGCACAGTGATCCGGTTGCTGATTTTCAACACCTCATCCAGCTTATGGCTGATGAAAATCACGCCTTTCCCTTCATTTACCAGGTTGGCTATGATCTCAAATAAACCGTCACATTCCTGGGGAAGCAGTACGGCGGTCGGCTCGTCAAAGATCAAAACATCGGCCCCGGTATACAGAAGCTTTAAGATTTCCACCTTTTGTTGCATACCGATACTCAGCTGTTCCACCGGACTGTGAATGTCCACATCAATGCCGTATCTGGATTTTAAATCTTCCAGTTTTGTCTCTATGTTCTTTTTTCTGATAAAAGAAAGGCCCCGTTCTTCTCCCATCAGATAGATATTTTCAACTGCTGAGAACACATTTACCAGCATAAAATGCTGATGAACCATGCCGATCCCATGGCGCAGGGCGTCCTTGGGCGACTGGATCTTCACCTGTTCCCCATTTAAATGAATGGTGCCCCGGTCTGGCTTATAGATGCCGTAGATCACATTCATCAAAGTACTTTTTCCGGCTCCATTTTCCCCTAAAAGGGCGTGAACTTCACCGGGGTAAACCGTTAAACTGATATCTTCATTGGCGGTAAAACTGCCGAATGTTTTTGTAATCCCCTTTAATTCCAACAAAGGTACATTTGTACTCATCGATTATCTCCCTGCTTATTTGCAATGCACTTTGCACCAGAGTTCCTGTACCGGCGGAATCTGCTCTCTCATACCGGGAGCCAGACGGCACCAGATAATTCCTTTCGTAGGTCTCGGGAATTCATGACGTGTTTCAATGATCCTGGTTGGGGTCACGATAAAATCAATAGCCGTATCATACTCTTCCACGGTCACATCCACATCCACCACCTGACAGTCATGGCCTGCGCCCACGATCACGGAAGTTCCGTCTACGATTCCCATGGTATACAACATGGCCCATTCCAGATCAAAATACCCATGGCCTTTGCCAAAACGGATACCGCTCGGAGTGATGGCAGAAGCGCCGGTTACCAGCATATCAATATGTCCCACAGATTCTTTTAACTGTTCCAAGGTCTGGTGTTTCCAATAACGTGATACACCGTCCAGCAAAGATGCCACTTCTTCTTTTCCTTCGGGAATAAATTCCGGACGGATCAGGAAAAATCCTCTGGTAATTCCATAATTGGTCATAACAACTGTCTTTTTATCACGGAAAGCGATCTCACGAAGCTTTTCCAGATTGTTATCCGGGGTGATGAAAATCACTTTAGCATTTTTATACATATCTGTGGCAGCCAAAAGCTCCGCACCTTTATCACTTCCTACATAGTCGGCAATAAACTCTGAAAACTGCCAGCTGAATTTTGAATCCGGCCTGGCTACCTTTAACAATTCCTCCCAAATCTTTACCCTTGCAGTTTTTGCATCCATTATTATTTTCCCTTTCCTTTTTTGGTTGATATATTAGCTACGCTTATTATATAAACTAATATTGTTTTAGCCATTTGTCAACATAATTCGACAAAAAATAGAGAAAGGTGAAATCTTTATTTAGTTGAGTGGCCAAAGTTACGCCGGGGATCCAGGGAATGTGAAGTCCGAGACTGGTCAAGCGGATGGGGAGGGCGCACCGGA
>JAGZXV010000291.1 GCA_018378255.1 Clostridiaceae bacterium
GGAACCGTTTCCGTGGGATCCTATGACCTGGTTCCTCTTTTGGAAGATTTCATTCAGGAACACCCTGATTTCTCCTACAAAGGAGCGCGGGCCATCATCGCATTTACTGGATATAACGGCATTTTAGGTTACCGCACCGCAGCTTCCTACAGTGAAAATCCCACCTACGAACAGGACCGGGAAGAAGCCGCCAGGGTCGCTAAGTGCCTTCGCGACAACGGATGGGAGCTGGCGTCCCATAGCTGGGGACACCGGAATATGGGCGCCATCAGCTATGAAGACTTTAAGAAAGATACGGATAAGTGGAAAGCAGAAGTGGAAAGCCTGATCGGGCCGACTGATATCATTTTGTTCCCGTTCGGAAGCGATATCGGCGACTGGCATCCATATACCAGTGACAACTCCCGGTTTGAATATCTGAAATCAGCAGGATTCCGCTATTTCTGCAACGTGGATTCCCATCAGTATTGGATTCAGTTTGGAGAAGACCATCTGCGCCAGGGCCGGAGGAACGTGGACGGCTACCGGATGTACTACGATCTTCCCGAGACGAACCCCAGCAATCCAAAACTCAGCGACCTGATCGATGTGGAAAAAGTGTTCGATCCGGCAAGGCCAAAGCCGGTGGCGCCTATGGGGAGCGGAACGGCCCAGCCATCACATTAAATCCAATAAAAAAGCACGCACACTGACTGTTAATCAATGTGTGTGCATTTTTTATCCCTAAGCGAAACCGTTTTCAATCTAACCTAGCCTTCCACTCCGTACACCTCAATCTGGCTGAGCGCCGGGAACGGAGACGGATCATCCGCCTTAATCAGTTCGCTGACCTTAATCCACTCAATTCCCTTTTTCTCAATGCAGAATTCATGAGGCTTCACGCTCTTTTCCATCTCCACAACTTCTCTCGTTCCGTCGGAAAATGTCAGCGTAGCTTTCACCCACCAGTTATCATGAGGGAAATCAGCCCTCGTATAGAGCAGAATCTTATCGAAATCCACCTTTCTTCCAAAATCCAGCGTGATCTCTGCATCATCCTGTTTATTAATTCCCCAGGATTCATACGGCCATTTTCCATGGGATTCATTGGCTAACACACCGTCAATGGCATTGCGGGCAGCGAACACTGCTTCCCCTCTCGTTTCCACATTGGCATATGCATGAGGGAAACATCCGGTATCACCATGCTGGTCCATCACATTCTTCGCCAGGTTTTTGTATGCTTTGATTTCAAATTCTTTTGCCTGCCTGAAGGTCAGATAATGCTTGTCCCCGGTAAATGATTTCGGATTATAAGAAACTCTCTTCTCCTCAAATGGAATGACATAATTCACCTGGGATTTTGTTAAATAGACAAAAGCCTCATCCATCGTATCATCAATTCTCACCACATAATAAGCATTGATGTCTTCCGTTTCCAGAACGATCTGATCACCGTCTTCATATTCGGCTTCATATACGGCGATTATATGCTCATTGTCTTCAGCCTGAAATTTTACCGTGTTGTCCTTATTAAAGATACTCAGCTTCAACATAATAAAAATATCCTCCTAATATACATTTGATACTTCATAGTATATCAGGAGGATGGGCAAAACGAAATATTCAATTTCAATGAATTATGTACTTTTTTACAGATTATTTCCCCTCTTCCCTTGGAAGAAGCACATTCAGTACGATTGCAACAATCGCTGCCGGCACAATACCGGAACCGCCGAAGATCAGCTGCACTGCCTGAGGCAGATTTTGAAGGGCCGCTGAATTGGCGCCAAGACCATATCCAAGTCCAATGGCTACGGAAACAATGGTAATGGTTCTGGAATTGATCTCATCCTTGGTGATCAGCTGGATACCGCTGACAACAATGGATGCAAACATCATGACTGCCGCGCCGCCCAGCACGCTCTGAGGCATGATGGAAACCAGAGCCGCCAGTTTCGGGAACAATCCGCAGGCGATCAGGAAAATACCGCCGATGGAAATCGCATACAGGTTTACCACCTTAGTCATGCCCACAAGCCCTACGTTCTGGCTGAAAGAAGTGTTTGGAAGCACACCGAAAACAGCTGCAAAAGATGATCCCAAACCGTCACAGATCACGCCGCCGGAAAGTTCCTTGTCCGTCGCTTCCCTTCCCATACCGCCTTCCGTGATACCGGAAAGATCTCCTACCGTCTCCACAGCAGTTACGATGAACATGATGCCGATTGGAATAATCGCCCGCGGGTCAAATACCAGCGGAACCGGCATGAGTTTTGGTATGGATATCCAGGGGGCCGACGCCACTTTATCCCAGTTCAGCACCCAGGATTTGGTGAGCTCAACCGTAGTTCCGGCCGCTGCATCCGTAAATTCAAACGTATGAGGCAGGATGAGCCCCATAACAGCAGCCACAACATAGCCGATGATAACACCGGTCAAAATAGCCGAAGAACTTAAAAATCCCTTGCACTTATGCTTTAATACCACAATGATAACCAAAACAATAGTACCCAGAAGCAGATTCTCCAAAGATCCGAAATCCTTTACGCCGCTGCCGCCGCCAAAGGAATTGATCCCCACACCGATTAAGGAAAGTCCGATGGACAAAACAACCGTACCGGTAACAACCGATGGAAAATACTTTCTCAGCGGCTTTAAGAACATTCCCAACACGCCCTCAAAAAGGCCGCCTACAACAGAAGCTCCAAGAATTGCGCCGTAGGCCACAATACCGCCTCCCATAACGCCCGCCACACTGCTGCACACACCGATAAATCCTGAACTGGTTCCCATAACAACCGGAAGACGCGCTCCAACCGGCCCGATGGTAAACAACTGCACCAGCGTGACAATTCCGGCCACCAGCATGGCATTCTGTAAAATGGCAACCTGCATGTCGCTGCCGGCCGTAATTCCACATGCCCCTGCAATCAGAATAATTGGCGTCAGGTTTCCTGCAAACATGGCAAGTACATGTTGAAGGCCCAGAGGAATCGCAGTTTTTAAAGGCAGCCGTCCTTCCAGTTCCTGAGGTGAGGAATAAACTTTCTCCGTACTCATATAGTACCTCCTGGATAATAAATTTTTCATAAAATCTATAAAATTTTTATGAACATACTATAAGATTACCCAGTTTTTGGTAAATTGTCAACTATGTTTTTTCTTTATTCAATATTTTACCGTTAATTAAGTAAATTTCATTTACAGGCTGCATCAGGCCGTACCACACCGGAACGGACCGCCGCTTCCCCTACCCTTTTTGCCACATGGGAAGCCACTCTGTTGTCAAAAACTGAAGGGATGATATATTCCGGGCACAAATCCTTCTCGTCCACTAATTCTGCAATTCCATAAGCCGCCGCCAGCTTCATCTCATAATTGATATCCCTGGCTCCTGCGTCCAGAGCGCCTCTGAAAATTCCCGGGAAAGCCAGCACATTATTAATTTGGTTGGGATAATCCGACCGGCCGGTTCCCATGACTTTGACTCCCGCAAGGATGGCTTCTTCATACATTATTTCCGGCACTGGGTTTGCCATGGCGAATACAATCGGATCCCTGTTCATGGTTTTCACCATTTCCGCCGTAAGCGCCCCCGGCACCGATACCCCGATAAATACGTCTGCGCCTCTCAGCGCATCCTGCAGACTTCCCTTTCTGCCTTCCAGGTTGGTGATCCCGCAGAGCATTTTCTTATGATCCCTGATCCCCTGCTCCCTTTCCCGGTAAAGAATTCCGTATTCGTCACAAGCTGTCACATGCTTCACTCCGGCCGCCAAAAGCATCTTAATGATCGCGGTTCCGGCCGCTCCCGGACCGTTTAATACAACTTTAATCTCATCGATCTCTTTCCCCGCAACTTTCAGGGCATTGATTAAAGCCGCCGTCACCACGATGGCCGTACCATGCTGGTCATCGTGGAAAACCGGAATATCCAGTTCTTTTTCCAGCCGCTCCTCAATTTCAAAACATTTCGGCGATGCGATATCCTCCAGGTTAATGCCTCCGAAGGAAGGGGCCAGATACTTGATGGTTTTAATAAGCTCTTCCGTATCCTCAGTATCCAGGCAGATTGGAAACGCGTCCACATCCCCAAAAGTTTTAAAGAGAGCCGCCTTGCCTTCCATCACCGGCATTGCCGCTTCCGGACCTATCTTTCCCAGTCCCAATACCGCCGTACCGTCGGAAACCACGGCTACCAGATTGCCCTTTGCCGTATAACGGTATGATTCGCTCCTATTCTCCGCAATCTTTTTACAGGGCTCAGCCACTCCCGGCGTATAAGCAATGCTCAAATCGTCCCGGTTCTCCAGAGGAACCTTACTCACCACGCTGATCTTTCCCCGGTTCTTCTCATGCATCAGCAAAGCTTCTTCATAATAATTTCTGTTCATCTCAGATTCTCCTTTATAAAGCGCAGGATCAATTCCATTGCCTTTTCATGCTCTGCCGAGCGGTAGATGGTAAAACCATGGGAAGCGCCCGGAAAACGTTTCAATGTCACTTCATTTCCCGCCTGCGCAAGTTTCAGGGCAAATGTCTCCGCCTCATTACAAAGATCATCCAGTCCTGCCGTAATCACCAGGGCTTTTGGAAAATCCTTCAGCTGCTCCTCTTCTGCGAAAACGGGCGACGCCAGATAATTGGACTGCTCCCCCTTCTCACAATAATACAGGTTATAGAGCCTGGCCCGCTCAGCAGGGACGCCTCCGCCCCGCACCTCTTTATCCTCAGGATCCGTAAGCAGGTCCATGGGCGGATAATCCAGAACCGCCAGCAGAGGTTTAAAAGCCCCCTCCTTTCTGGCAGTCATACAGATTCCCGCAACCATATTGCCTCCTGCGCTGTGTCCTGTCAATATAATCCGACCTGTGTCGATTCCCAACTCTTCCCCATGGGCAAATGCCCACTGAACCACATCATAGCATTCATATAAAGCCGTAGGAAACGGATATTCCGGCGCCACCCGGTAATCCAC
>JAGZXV010000292.1 GCA_018378255.1 Clostridiaceae bacterium
CTGTCATCACAGGCTTTATCCACCATCTTATCCATGGCATCCCTAAAAATATCGATGGCCGCCTTTCCGATAAACAGACAGATCACAAAACTGGCCGCCGGGTCCAGAACCGGAAATCCCATGCGGGCTCCAAATATCCCCGCAAATGCCCCAATTGACGAAAAGGCATCAGAACGGTGATGCCATGCGTCAGCCATCAAAGCGCTGGAATTGATCTTTTTAGCAGCCATCCGGGTATACCAATACATCCATTCTTTTATTAAAATTGATATGACTGCGGCCACTAAAGCCAGCCTGCCCGGGGCTGTAAGGATTTCAGGCCTGCCCATGATGATTTTCTTTACCGCCTCCAGGCCGATTCCGATTCCGGTGGCAAACAGGACGACCGCGAGAAGCACGGAAGCCACACATTCCATTCTTTCATGGCCATAAGGATGCTCTTTATCTGATTTTTTATTGGCTGCCGAAACCCCGATCATGACCACAACCGTGCTGAACACATCGGAAGCAGAATGAACTGCGTCCGATACCATAGCTCCTGAACCCGCTATCATTCCTGCCGCCAGTTTAAAAAGTGACAAAAGGCAGTTGATCACAATGCTGACTGTGGATACCCGCATCGCGACCATTTTATCGCTTGGAGTCTCCCCCTCTTTTTTGAAATATCCCATATCCATCGCCTGCTCTGTTTGTACTGTATTTTTTATGCAGTGCAAAAAAGTATTTCTATATACTATGCGCCTGAGGGCTGTTTTGTAACATTATCTTCCCAATAAAAATCCTTCCAGCCAGTATACCCCGGCTGAAAGGATTCTGTTATGTAACTTATAATAAATGTTTTCTCAGCTCTGCTCCATCCACAGGGCTTAAATAAGCAGGAGCGATATCGAACACTGTTTTGCATCCCGTCTGTCCCTCTTTGCCCAGACGGTAAGCCGCTCTTGCATAAGCAACGATCACGGAGGCTGTAAATTCCGGATTGGAGTCCAGCTTCAGACTGTATTCAACCACATGGCTGTGCTCGTCATTCCAGCCTGTCCTGCCTGTGCGGATCACAAACCCCCCATGGGGAATTCCTGCATGATCTCTCATCAGTTCTTCCTCGCTGATAAAATGAACAGTGGTGTCATAATCAGCAAAATAGTTTGGCATGGTAATGATCTCTTCTTCAATCTTCTTTAAATCAGCGCCTTCTTCTGCAACCACAAAACATTCTCTCGTATGTTTATCCCTGGTGGTGAGTTCCGGATTTCGGCCGCTGCGGACCGCATCCAATGCGCTCTCCACAGGAATCGTATACTGCCTTGCGTCTTTTACGCCTTCAATGCGGCGGATTGCATCCGAATGCCCCTGGCTCACACCTCTTCCCCAAAACGTATAATCCTTTCCACCCGGAAGAATTCCATTGGCATAGAGCCGGTTCAATGAGAACATGCCAGGGTCCCAGCCTGCGGAGATGATTGCCACATGGCCTCCGGCCTTAGCAGCTTCATCCACTGCGTTAAAATGCTCAGGAATCTTCGCATGGGTATCAAAACTGTCTATAACATTAAAATATTTAACGAACTCAGGGGTTTGGACCGGAAGATCCGTTGCACTTCCTCCGCATAAAATCAGAACATCAATGTCATCTTTTTTCGCCGCCGCTTCGTCTACGGAATATACACCCGCTCCCGGTGTGAGAATTTTCAGGCTCTTGGGATCGCGTCTGGTAAACACTGCCGTCACTTCCATGTCCGGATTATGTTTTACCGCACATTCCACACCTCTTCCAAGGTTTCCGTATCCTAAAATACCAATTCTGATTGTCATAATTGTCTTTCCCTTTCTTTTCTTTATTGTCTATGTATTAAAATACATAATTTTTTTCGATTATACAATAGTTAAAGGAAGATGGCAAATAAAAAATTGTAATTGTTCAGAACGGCTCATCTTCCTGACCGAAAAAGCCGCTCTGTTTCCTGTGAGCAATGACTCCCGCCGCATATTGCAGAACCTGCATCACAAAACGGCCTGATATCCCGCATCCGCCATCACTTCCTGCTCCCTGAACAAAGCAGCAACCGCCGTATCATAATCATGAAACCGTTCAGCTTTCTTGATTTTTTTCAGATATTTCTCCGGATTGGAAAACATGTGTCCCATGTAGAACCATAATTCCTTCATGCGGAACAATGGATTCCGTTCACCTGACATGATTTCTTTATAGCCGCTGTAAACCTGGTCGTGAAAAGCCCTTAACCGGTCCTTTTCAGGCGGTATATCCTCCTTAAACTGATTAACGATTCCCGGATTGGCAATCACACCACGGCCCAGCATAACGGTTTTTACCTGCGGACAGCTTTTTATAAACTGTCTGATACGGTCCGCCGTAAAGAGGTCGCCGTTATAGCATATGGGCGCTTTTCCCAGTATCAGGCCGTTCTGAAATACTTTCATGTTCGGCGTGTTTTTATAATAATCCGTTTGAATTCTGGGGTGGATAATCAGTTCCTCCAGCGGATATTTGTTATAGATTTCTATCAATTCATAAAATTCGTCCGGATCCGTTTTGCCGATTCTGGTTTTAATGGATATGCGCAGATCCAGTGCAGAAAAAATCTGGTCTAGGAACTGGTCAAGCTGATCTGGATAAGCCAAAAAGCCCGCTCCTTTTTTCTTGGCTGTCACAGTTCCCGACGGACATCCTAAGTTTAAATTCACTTCTTCATATCCCAGCGCTTTAAATTCCAATGCCGCCCAGATAAAATCCTCCGCATGATTAGTAAGAATCTGAGGCACCAGAGGGATTCCCTGGTTGTGTTCAGGCAGAATATCATTGATTTCTTTAAAAGAAAACTTTTTCTTCTGGGATGGTGAGATAAAAGGCGAAAAATATTTATCCATACCGCCGAAAATATCATGATGGGCATTCCGGTAGATATAGCCGGTTATCCCTTCCATTGGGGCTAAATAGCAGTTCATCTGTCATAATTCCTCTCATTTAACATTCGCTGTAATTCTATCATGTCTGTTTCCCGTTTGCAATAAATTCCATATAAAGCAAAATCACACAAAATAAGGCGGCAAACATTACCTCTGCCGCCGCCTTCATAAGTCAGTTCCCTTTAAATGCCTTTACAGTATAACCAGTTTTCCAATCCCGATCCTGTTAGTACTCTCCTTATCAAACAGTACGATATCGCTGCCGGTAAAATCAATCTTGATTGGCTGATCTACCGGATAATCAATGCTTCCGAACACCACCGCAGACAGCAATTCGCCATCCAGCATAACTTTTACCGTCGTTTCCATGCCTGTCGGAAGGGTTGCATATGCAGTTGCATCAATCTTTCCTTCATCGAGGATTGAAATATGTTCCGGCCGCACCCCTAAAATCACTTCCTTTTTTAACTCAGGAAGAGGTTCTTCCGAAATATATCTGGCATGAATACCATGGAATTCAATCTCCAGTTCCCTATCCGCCGATGACCTCACAGCGGCCGGAATAAAATTCATGGTTGGATTGCCCATAAAATCCGCAACGAACAAATTATGGGGCTTTCTATAGATCTCAAGCGGAGGAGCAAACTGCTGCAAAACTCCTGTTTCCATCAGGCAGACCTTAGTGGACAAGGTCATGGCTTCCAACTGGTCATGCGTCACATAGATGAACGTGGAATTGGTATCCACATGAAGGCGTTTCAGTTCTGTCCTCATCTCCCCCCTCAGCTTCGCATCCAGATTGGAAAGAGGTTCATCCATAAACAAAACCTTCGGTTTTGGGGCCAGTGTGCGCGCAATCGCAACCCTCTGCTGCTGCCCGCCGGAAATTTCACTGGGATACCGGTCAACAAACTGGCGGATTTTAAGCATGTCAAGCAGTTCGTTAACCCGCTCCTCAATCTGGGCTTTGGGCCATTTCATATTTTCCAATCCAAAAGAGATATTTTTATAAACCGTCATATGAGGCCACAGCGCATAATTTTGGAAAAGGAACCCCACATCCCGCTTATCCGGCGACAGGTTAATGCCTTTTTCCGCATCGAAAACGGTAACTCCGTCTATCATAATCTGCCCCTGCGTAGGTGTCTCAAGTCCGGCAATCATTCTCAGAGTTGTTGTTTTCCCACATCCTGACGGCCCCAGAAGAGTGATAAAAGAGCGGTCTTCTATAACCATATTCAAATTATCCACTGCAATAAATTTATTACCAAATTCTTTTTTTATATTTTTTAAGATGATTTCCGGCATATTAATTTCCCCCTACTCCTTTATCAATGGACGCTCCCGTTACCTTATTTACGGTAAAGTTGATGGACAATACGATCAATATAATAAGAAGGTTAATGGCATTTCCATATTGGGAAGCCCCTTTTTCATTATAGGTCATGAGCATTGTGGTCAAGGTCTGCGTCTTTGAGCTGACCAGCATGACAAACAGCGATAATTCTCTCATACAGGACACAAATGGCAGCAAAAATCCTGATATAATACTGGTTTTTTGGATCGGTATGATGATTTTAGTCATCCGTTTCCACCAGGAAACGCCGAAAATGGTAGCTGCTTCCTCAATCTCTGCAGATAATTGCAGCATGGAATTCGTTCCAGCTTTCGTCGCAAAGGGCAGATATTTAACAGAACCTACCAGCACAAGAATTGTAAAGGAATTGGCCAGGAAGGAAAAGTTCGAAGCAATAGCCAGATAAATTGCACCAAAGGCCATAGCTGGAATCAAATACGGGAAAAAAGACAGCCCGCTCACCCATTTAGACAGCTTGCTTCCTCTTCTTCTGACAACCGCATATCCGATGATAACGCCGCAGGAACCTGCAATCAACGCACAGATCACCGAAAGCTTCAAGGACGTTTTAATTGCAGACCAGATGGCCGGATCCTGTAAAATACCACTGTCGCCAACCGTAGTGGAAAAAGCACCTGATTTGCCGATCCAATAATTGAGGGTCATATTAG
>JAGZXV010000026.1 GCA_018378255.1 Clostridiaceae bacterium
TGGCAACGCAATCCCCGTCTTCCACCACATAGGAATCCGGGCCGACGATCAGGTTGCCATGTACAGTGGGCGCCACTAAAACACCTTTAAATCCGTATTCGTCAGGACAGGGAACACTACGGAATTCATAATGCCGCCCTGGCTTTTATCCAGCACATAATACTGGCCGCAGAAATTGGTCTGTTTTAAATCATATCCCCCCACCAATTCATACACCTGGGCTGAGAATCCGCCTCCCGCATTCATCACATACCTGGCCTCATATATGCCGGAAGCGGTTGTCACACGAAAAATACCGTCCGTCTTTTCAATTGCGGTCACTTCGCTGCAGAGCTTTACCTCCACACCGTTTCGCACCGCTGTTTCCGCCATGGCGATGGCATATTCCCATGGATTGATGATAGCGGAGCCCGGAGCGTAGAGAGCCGCTATGATATTGGGATTGAGCGCTGGTTCAATGGACAGCGCCTCTTCCCTGTCAATAATCCGCACGCCGGGCACCCCATTTGCAACTCCTCTTTCATAGAGAACATCCAATTCCTTCCTTTCCCGTTCATCAAAGGCGATGACAAAGGACGGTACATCCCTTCTCTCCACATCCAGCTTTTCACAAATCTCCTTTGCCAGCTCAATCCCTTCCACATTCAGCCTGGCCTCTAAACTTCCCACCGGGCAGTCAAAACCTGCGTGGAGAATCGCGCTGTTGGCTTTCGTCACCGCGTTGGCCACATCATTGGAACGCTCACAGACACAGACAGATAATTGGTATTTCGATAATTCATAGGCCATGGACGCGCCTATCACGCCGCAGCCGATAATCAGTACATCATACATGTAAATCTCCCCTCCTACCACCATTTAATCTGGCTCGTCACATACTCACGTATCTTTATAAACTCGGGGCTGGTCACATCTCTTGGTCTGGGAAGATCTACTTTTAAATCCTCTTTGATCGTAGTTGGTTTGTTGCTGAGTATGAGAATCCGCTCAGCAAGATAAACAGCCTCTTCTATATTATGGGTGATGAATAATACCGTACTTCCCAGTTCTTTCCACAGGCGCACCACTTCATCTTCCAGATAAAATCTCAGTTTAATGTCCATCTGTCCATAGGGTTCATCCATCAAAAGCAGGTCAGGATTCATGGCAAATGCCCTGCCGATGATAATTCTCTGCTCTGTGCTGACGGAGAGCTGGTGGGGATAGGAATCCCTAAACTCCTGCAGGCCCATCAGTTTTACGATATTTTCCACCCGCGTATTGATCTCTTCTTTTGGGAGTTTTTTCAGTTCCAGGCCGAATCTCAAATTCTGTTCCACCGTCTTCCACGGAATTGCAGACGGTTCCTGAAATACAAACGCAAGATTGTGCTTTTTCGGATCAGCGGATTCTCCGTCAATCAGCAGATCCCCTTTAGACGGCATATAGATTCTGGTAAGCAAATTTAAAAATGTGGTTTTCCCACAGCCGGTAGGCCCTACAATACATACAAATTCCCCTTTTTTGACCTTAAAGCTGATATCGTTCAGCACATGCAGGTCTCCGAAATATTTGGTAAGATTATTCACTTCTACTTTATATTCGCTCATTCTACCCTCTCATTCCTATTCAGGCTAAAGCCGTTTCCCGCTTTAAAACCTCCCGCATCTCTTCTTTATAATGCCAGATCCGTGTTGTCACTGATAATCCTTCTCAATTGAAGGAATCTGGGATCGGTCGTATTGCGGGGGCGCGGCAGATCAATATCATAAATCTCCTTAACGTGTGCCGGGCAGTTGCTCAGTAAAACAATCCGGTCCGCCAAATACAAAGCTTCTTCTATATTATTGGTGACAAAGATAACCGTTCTTTTTTCCGCCTCCCAAACTCTCAGTATTTCATCCTGCATGGCATATCTGGTTTGGGCGTCCAACTGGCCGAAGGGTTCATCCATTAAAAGGATTTCCGGGTTATTGGTATAGGCCCGGGCAATCCCAACCCTCTGTTTCATGCCGCCGGACAACTGGCTGGGATAGCTTTTTTCAAATCCCTGAAGCCCAACTAAGTCGATGTATTTCTGGGCTGCCTGGCGTCTCTCTTTTTTAGGCATTCCCTTTACCTTCAGCCCGAATTCCACATTTTCCATGACCGTTTTCCACGGCATCAGGGCCAGTTTCTGGAATACCATGCCGATCCGCTCATCGCTGCCCTTTATGATTTCACCGTCCAGGGAAATCCTGCCGTCCACCGGACGTTCCAGCCCGGCTATCATATTCAGGATTACGGATTTTCCACACCGTCCGGGGCCTAAAACTACCAAAAATTCCTGGTCGTAAACCTCCAGCGACACATCCGTCACCGCGTCAAATACCTGATCTTTAACGATATATCCCTGTGAAATGTGCTCCAGCTTTAATTTGATTTTCTTACTGTCCATGGACATACCATCCTTTCCAAGAATTGTGTAACGATGGCTAAAAGCGCCCCTACAAGCCCTATGCAGACCATGGAAAGGAGGCATAAGGCATAATCTCCGGAATCCATGCCTCTGGTGATGAGAAAGCCGATTCCCGATTTTCCTCCCAGCATTTCAGCCGCCAGAACCACCATCCAGCCTGCGGACGTGGAGGTCCTGACACCTGCGAATATGGCATCCAGAGCTGACGGAATTCCAATTTCAAACAGCATCTGCCATTTGTTCGCGTTAAAAATGGTGCCCACATCCAGATACATCTTATGTACATTGGCAATTCCCGCCTGGGTATTGACTACAACGGGCATCAAAGCTCCTATAAACACGATCAGCACCTTGGGAAATTCTCCGGTTCCAAACCACATGGTAACCAAAGGAACCCAGGCCAGAGGGGGCACTGAACGGAAGGCGGTAAAAATCGGCCCCAGGAGGGCGCATGCCTTTTTATTCCACCCGATCAGCACGCCAAAGGAAATTCCTATTGACCACGCAAAAAACAATGCGATAAATACACGTTTCAAACTGGCCCATATGTGCTGGTAAAGATTCAATTTTTTAATCGGCTTTTCCATCAACAGAAGATATCTGCTCCATATCGCCCCCGGAGACGGGAAATTGCTGTTCTCGGCCGAAGATGCCGCAAACCAGAAAAGAATCAGCAGCACAACAGATATGACAGGAAGTACCAGATAGATTCGTTTACGGATCTGTTCTTTTTTCTCCGCTTCACTTTGTACAATATTCGTATGCTTTTTCATTTTTTCCATCCCAACACCCTCTTTTCCACAGCGCCTAAAACAGAAGTGAACAATACGCCGATCATTCCGATGACCACAATTCCCAGAATGATGATATCCGCTCTTGCGAACTGACGCCCCTGCAGGATCATATAACCCAGCCCGGCGCTGGCCGCCAGCATTTCAGCAGCTACCAGAGTCGCCCACGCGTTACCCAGGGCTACCCGGATGCCTGCAAATGTCATCGTCATGGAAGACGGAATCCCGATTTTGCAAAAAATCGTAAAATTGGATGCCCCGCAGGTTTTAGCCACATTGATTAACACCTGGCTGGTCTGCTTGATCCCCGTATAAGAATTGATCACACAGGGAACAAATGCGGAGAAAAAGACGATAAATGCCTTTGCCTTCAGGCCAATGCCCATCCAGATAATCGTAAGAGGAATCCAGGACACCGGTGGAATCGGGCGCAGAATTTCAAAGACAGGACGCATGAACTGGTCAAATGCGCGAAACCAGCCCATGAACAGCCCCAGCGGTATTCCGATGATGAGTGCCAGGAAAAATCCGGTCAGAGCCACCTGAAGACTTGCTAAAATGTGCACGCTGAGCACCGCGCCATCTGGATTGGGATCCACCAGCTTGACGGCAAAAAGCCTGACAACCTCTGTAGGCATGGGCACATATCTGCTGGGCAGCCAGCCGGCCAACACTGCGGTCTGCCACAGAATCAGGAAACCAAGAATGCCGATGACCGACAGCATGGTGAGCTGGTACTCACTTTTTTTCTTCTGGCTTTTGACTAAATTAACCCGCTCTTCATTCGACAGTTTTTTATAAACCTCATTGCTGTCCTTCATGATATACCTCCTCTAAGTTGGAGAGGGTGCTTAAATTATCTTTCAGCACCCTCTGGTCATTCTCATTTATTTTATATATCCGAGGGACTTTAATGTCGCCTCACATGCCTTTGCAACGGACGGATCAACTAAATTTTCACTCAATATTTTTTCACGGTCTTCTTCTGTATAGTTGCCCAATGTGATGAAGAAATCAAGAGTTTCAAACAGGTCGTTTTCTGCCATTAAGAGTTTGCGGTCTGCTTTTCCTTCCACGTCGTCTTCTTCTGTAATCATAACCTTAACCGCATCATCAACCGATGGACACGCATAAATATCCATGGACCTCTGGCATATGCTCTCGTCCGCTTCCACGCCTTCCTCCTCACAGGATTCCACATAGAGTTCAACGGCCTTCTTCATATTTTCATCGCTTTCCTGACACCACTGCCAGGTGAGATAATACATCATCCATGCGGTCTGAATCGCCTCCGGCTTGCTCTCAAGCGCCTTCGGAGTGGCGCAGAGGCCGCATGCGGAATTAATACCGATCTGCTTGCCGTCTGTAATTCTTATGAATCCAGAATCTTCTGCATTATACGCCACCGCATTCCATACGCACAGCGCATCTCCTTCTCCCGCTTCAAATGCAGTCAGGCCTGAAGTCACATCCATATTGGTGATGGTCACATCGTCTCCCGAAGCACCGATGCTGTCTAAATATCTCAGAAACATCAGATGAAGGTTAGTTCCTGTAGGAAGGATGATATGTTTTCCCTTCCAGATTTCCGGATTCTTGGGATCTTTGGCAATATCGGTGTCAGGTCTGGCAAATACGGCCAGATTGTATTCATAATCACATACGCCGATCATGCGGATATCATAGTTTTTCATACCGTTCAGCACGCCGGGGCCGCCCACATCACAGATATCCCATCCTGAGCTGGCTTCCATCATCGCCGGTCCGTTAATAAAGGATTCGTATTCAATGTCGATGTTCAGTTCGTCAAAGAATCCCATCTGATCCGCAATATAAAACGGCATGGAATGACAGGAGCCTGAGAAAAATCCAATTGTCACCGTGGTTCTTTCATCCAATGGTTTTAATCCAAAGGTGGTTTCGTTTCCGCCTTCTGCCGCGCTCTCGCCTGCGGCTTCTTTACCTGCCGTTTCCTTACCAGCTTCCGATGCAGCAGCCGATGTGGTCTTCTCTTCAGGAGCGCCCGATGTTTTCGTTCCTGAACCGGAACAACCTGCCAGCATTCCTCCAGTCAGCGTAAGGGCTAAAATCCAGGCCAATGTTTTTTTCATAATGCATATTCCCCTTCCTTAAATTGATTTTTGACAAATACAGAAACTAATTAATTTTGTTTGCGTTATTTTTGCGTTACTTTTTATTATTTGCGTCTTTTTGCTCTTCATATTGTTTAAAAATAGGCAAAAATATAGGCATATTATCCAATTAATCATTTCTTTTTCGTTCGTATTTGTGCATAATGTTGATTGCATTTTTAGAATATCATCGTTCTTCTGATTTTACAATAACCTGGTTTCTGATTTATGCACTTTTTTTAAGAAAACGTTTGATCCAGTTTTATTTCGTCTATTTTCTTTCCTTTATTTGTGCATTTTAACAATATTCGTTCATTATACAAGTTATTTTTTTGACAATCCGATGGCATTTTGCCTTATTTCCATCAATTTCGCCTGTTTTTTCTTGTTATAACGAAAATTTGCGTTATAATAGTATTAAATAGGAGGAATTTAAATGACTGTTCGATTAAAGGATATAGCAAATGAAGCCGGAGTTTCCATTTCTACCGTCTCCCGCGTGCTGAATGATCCCAGCACCACCGCTGCCCGTCAGGAACTTCAGGAAAAAATATGGGAAATCGTAAGACGGACCGGATATTCTCCCAACCGCCAGGCGCAGCTTTTAAAAAACGGCAGCAAAGAACAGGAACTCACGGTAAAAAAACCGGTTTACTGCCTGATCGCATGTTCAGCGGAAGAAGTGAAAGACGATACCTTTTATACTCAAATTCTGTCAGCCATTGAACGGGAGGCATATAATAACAACTATGCCCTGGCTTATACCTTTTTTGCCCGGGATCTGGAAGACCCTGCCACCGTCCGGCAGTTCCAGGAACACCCAAAAGACAATCTGATCGTAATCGGACGGTTCAAGCCCGCCATAATGAAAATTCTGAGCAAGGGGTTTAAAAGAATTGTTTATACCGGACTCAATGAACTGGATATCAATTGCGACCAGGTTTTATGCGATGGGTATACAGGCATCATGGAAGCGGTCCAATACTTCTATGATCTGGGACACAGACGGATCGGACTGATCGGCAATCAGGCCAACCGGGAGGCCCGGTGCCGGGGGTATTTTAACCAGATGAAGGAATTGGGACTGGCTGCAGACCCCTGCAACCTGGCTCCCGACACCACCCTTTCCTTAGAAGGCGGCCAGCAGGGAATGCAGCAGCTGATCCGCCAGAATTTTGACGCCACCGCCATCATTTGCGCCAATGATATGGTTGCCATGGGTGTTCTTGCCGCCTGTAAAAAGCAGGGAATCCGCGTACCGGAAGACCTGTCCGTGATGGGCATGAACGATATGGAAACCGTCCAGTATATCAGCCCCATGCTCACAACCGTCCATGTTCCCATGGATGAGATGGGCAAGGTTGCCATGCGGGTGCTGATCGACCGGGCGGAGGGCGGGCACTCCCTGCCGCAGAAAGTCTTTCTGCCGTTTTATATCGCCAAAAGGGAGAGTACGGCCGGAATACCGGTAAAAAAACGGCTGGAGAACAGAGAATAACCGGTTGGATTTAACCGCATCTTTTTCGTGCTGATTTCCAGTACGCAATGCTGTAACAAAGTTAAGGTTTTAAAAATATCATATTTCTGATAGAATTACGGCAGTTAGAATCTGATTTTACCGAAAGGAATGTGATTAAAATGAAGTTAGAAAAAATGGGGGCATTTTTTGACAGCAGGCTGGATATCTACGAAGACCACCAACTCAACTGTATTGAATCTGCCAAAGAATTTTACCCTTATACCGCGTCACTGCTGCCGGAAATCCCGGGCTGCCGGGTGCTGGATCTGGGATGTGGAACCGGGCTGGAACTGGATGAATACTTTAAACGAAATCCTGCCGCTTCGGTGACCGGAATCGACCTGGCCGGCGGTATGCTTAAAACTCTGCGGGCTAAGTTTCCTGATAATGATCTGAATCTCATTCATGATTCCTATTTTGATGTGCCTTTTGGGGAAAATATATATGATGCCGCCGTGTCGGTAGAATCCCTCCACCACTTTACAGCAGAACAGAAAATACCGCTCTATAAAAAGCTTTGCCGCTCTTTAAAAGACAACGGATATTTTATTCTGACGGATTATATGGTGGAAAGCGAGGAAGAAGAGGCGCTGTACTTCAGGGAATTGGCCCGTTTAAAAAAGGAAAACGGGATATTTGACTGCGGGTTTTATCACTATGATACTCCTTTGACGAGAGAGCATGAGATAGAGGCTCTGCTGGCCGGTGGATTTTCAAAAGTTGAGATGATCGGGAAATGGCAGAATACCTATGTGCTGAAAGCGACTGTGGAGGAGATGGAAAAGATCAATTCAGATAAGGAACTGCGGTATCAATATCTGAAAAAGAGATGATAGAAGCCTATATTACCAACAGATAATAAAACCGCCTCTTTGCCTGCATTCTGAGCAAAGAGGCGGCATTTTTTTAAACTAACGGAAATACGGTCATGATCCATCCGACCGATACAATACAGCAGATTATAGAAAGAATCCAGGACTGTTTAAACATGGATTTTTGGTCATAACCTCCGCATTCCATCATATATGGAATAGCCGCGGTAGCCATAGGCGTCATGAATGCTGACAAACATGCGGCCTGAATTAAGATCATCAGCCCCACCGGGTTTGCTCCGATAGCCGCACAGGTTGCGATGGCAATCGGATGAAAGATCAGCATCGTTCCACGGTTCTGCATGACCTGAGTGAGCGCAAATGGAATGATGAAGAAAATAAATCCGACAATATAAGAGTTCCCTCCCACAGCAGTCACCATGCCCGCAATATGGCCTCCAATCAGTTCACCGGCGCCTGTTTTGCTTAAAGCTCCCGACATAGCCAGCGCTCCCACAATTAAAAACAACATGCTGAACGGAATGGATGAAGTGGCTTCCCTGGGTTTTAACACGCCGAACAGCACCATGGCCAGCGCTCCAAGAACGGTGATCTCCCAGTTCTGCAGACCAATCAGCTGTGCAAACATGAGCGCCAGAGCATCCGCAAAGAAAATGATAATTCCCGCATATTCCTGAAATGGCTTCAAAGGTTCTTTCGCCGAAGTTTTTACAGCGGCGGCTGAAGGAGGAAGTATGGGTTCATCCGGAGCTAATTTCGTAGCAAAAAACGAACAATAAATCACGCAGATAATCAGCAGTGGCAGACGTCCCAGCATCGGATCCAGAATTCCAACCGTAAAATCCAGATAACCATAGCTTTCCAGATAACCGTTCAGTTCTGCAGCAACTGTGGCCCCAGCTCCCACCGGGAACGTACAGCAGGTCACAACCGTGGCAACGCCGAGAGGGAACATAACCTTGCTGGATTTAATTCCCATGCTCTCTGCAGATGCTAAAAGCATTGGCGCCACAATACCCATTGCCACAATCGGGCTTTGGATGAACTGGCTTAACAGCATACCGATCAGCACGTATCCAAACATCAGCTTATTCAAATTTCCTTTTGCCACCTTTGAGATCTGGTTCGCCACATTAGTACAGAACTGGGTTCTGTTAAAACCGGCGGCAACCACGCACATACCACCGATCATCACCACATTATTATTGGAAAAATACGCTAGCCCTTCTTTTGCATCCAGACATCCGGTTACTACCAGAGCCATCATGGATACTAGCGATACGGTGGCAAGGCTGTATTTTCCGCTGCAAAACCCAATTACCATAATTGCAAAAATAATAAGACATATTGTTAACTGACTCATTTGTACCTCCTCATACATCTAACTTTATAGTCATTTCCCCTTAATTCAAATCTGCTTTTTATTGGTCGCAGATGGAACCATCCACATTCAGCCGGGTTAGAATCTGGTGGGGACGGAATGGAAATTTCTCTTCCAAATCGGGAATCACATCGATTCCAAGCCCTTCTTCCTCAGGTACAGGAAGGTATCCGTGATCCATAACCGGAATGTGGTCGACCATGTCACACTGGCGCAGCTTCACACCGCTGCCTGACAAATGGTCTGCCGTCGAAGCAGCATATGGATTGGGATATTCACAAATGGCTATATTATCCGTGGCCGCGCAAAAATGGAGCAGGGCGTTGGTCATAACCGGGCTCAACGGATTATGAGGCACCAGACTGACATGATGGGCTTCCGCTACCGCGGCTATCTTTTTCGCCCCGGTAAAACCGCCGCATACACCCAGGGATGCGCGGATATAGCTGCACGCCTCCCGTTCCAGAAGCATTTCAAATTCATGTACCGTATTGATCCGTTCGCCTGTGGCAATGGGAATGCGGCATTTTTTTGCCAGAAGGCCCATGGCGTCAAAATTATCCGGTCTGATGGGATCTTCCAAAAACATGGGGTTATAAGGTTCCAGTCTCGCACTGAGCTGCACTGCCAGTCCGGGTTCCAGCCTCCGGTGCAATTCCAGACACAAATCAATCTCTTCCCCTACCGCTTCCCTGATCTTTGCGATCCGGCGTTCCGCTTTATAAAGCATGGCGGAATTTCCATCCCCATAGGGTTTTGTCCGCGGTTCATCCAGATAAGGGTTCAAATGACCTAAGGCCGTATATCCTTCTTCCACACCTTTCACCGCATTTTCTATCAGTTCTTCTTCCGTCCGCCCTGCGGTATGATTGTACACCCGCACTTTATCCCTGCATTTTCCGCCTAACAGCCGGTAAACAGGCACATGGTAGAATTTGCCGGAAATGTCCCAGAGCGCAATGTCAATGGCCGACATGGCCCCCATAACAGCCGCGCCGCGAAAATGGGAAAACCGGTACAGATACTGCCAATGGTGCTCAATATCCAACGGGTTCTGGCCGATCAAATATTCTTTCATAACCGAAATCGCACCGGCTGACGCCTCTAAAAATCCCCAGGCGCCGCTTTCCCCCAATCCGGTTATCCCTTCATCCGTATAGATTTTACAAAATACACTGCGGTTTGCACGCAGCACCTTTACATCTGTTATTTTCATAATCTCCTCCTGCTATTTGATCCGGTAAGGCGCCAGCAGTTCCCGGTTGATGTCCAGACCTGCCCCCGGTGCCTGGCTTGGGCTCACGGTTCCGTCCGCATTAAAAATGACCGGATATTTAAATGCTTCATAAACCTTTTCATCATACTGGGGCGGATAAAATTCAGCTATCACTGCATTTGGTACCGCGCAGTCCAAATGAATGTGAAGCTGCTGCTGTCCATGGGGGCTCATCACGATTCCATTGGCATCCGCATAACCTGCCACCTTCATGAATTCTGTTACGCCGCCCAGACAGGCCGCATCCGGGTTCAGAATGCTGACGGCCTGGGTGTTGATTAAATCCCGGAAACCGAAACGGGTTATTTCATTTTCTCCGGCCGCAATGGGGATATTGCTTTTAGCAGCCACTTTCCGGTATCCGTCGTAGTCATCCGCATCCACAGGCTCTTCGAACCAATAGGGCCTGTACTCTTCCACCATTTTGGAAAACTCAATGGCTTCAAAAAAACGGTAGGCGCAGTTGGCGTCCAGCATCAGCTTCGTATCCTCTCCAACCGCCTGGCGCACTGCTTTTACTCTTTCGGCATCCTCTCTCATGGACAGAGCGCCCACTTTCATTTTCACCGCATCGATACCCCAGCTTTTGTATTCCATCATTTCTTCCTGCAGTTCTTTGATCCCCTTATCCTTGGCATAGTAACCTCCGGCTATGTAACAGGGAATCCGGTCCTGGTATCCGCCCAGCAGTTTGTATAACGGCATTCCCGCCGCCTTTGCCTTAATATCCCACAGAGCGATATCGATCGCGGAAACGGTCTTGCAGCTGGTACCTTTCCTGCCTATGAATTTCGGTACATAGGTCTTCTGCCAGAGCCTTTCATTGTTCAGCGGATCCTGGCCGATGATCGCCTTCCCCATGGTTTCGGCAAATTCAATGGCCCAACTGCACCCATACCCTGAAATCCCTTCATCCGTGTCAATGATTAACAGGTTCAGTTCATTGTGGGTGTATAGATGTTTTCCATTGGCAATAGGCTTTTCTTTTGGCCAGCGGTATTGTTCTGTACGAACATCTGTAATCTTCATTCTGCCCTCTCCTTTTTAGCATTTTCAGGCTTTGCCTGAGATTTTAGTTGATGTTTTATTTGATGTTTTTATGCTAACATGGGGGAGTTTCAAAGTCCAATACCGTTAAATCATTGGTTTATCAGATGTTTTTATGCTATAAATAAACTCTATTCTGCGATAAAATTTATTAATCAGCGAAGCGGGGTATCAATGGGCGGAGATGGATGATCTGGGGCAGATTACAGATTACTTAGAGCGGATTTACAGCCCTTTACCGGAAAATCCGACGTGGTAGTTATCTTCCTCACTTTACATTTACCCAAAATCCCCCTATAATCAAAACATGGATGTACTGCATAAACAGATCACGGAGGGAATTTCATGCTATACGAAAAACTGAACTATGTTCTTACTATCGCAGAAGAACAGAACCTGACCCGGGCAGCAAAACGGCTGTTTATTTCACAGCCAACCTTAACTTTATATTTAAACCGGCTTGAGGCGGAACTTGGCGTCAGGCTGTTCGACCGGAGCAAGACACCCATAACGCTGACGGAAGCAGGCTCCTATTATATCGAAGAAATGAAAAAGATTTCAGCATCAGAGCAACTGCTCAGAAATGACATCAAATTTATTGCCAATCCGTCCCAGACTTTGATCGTAGGAATCGGACAAGTCCGTGGCCATCATTGGCTTCCCATGATGCTGCCTACATTTTGCTCCATTTACCCCCATGTCAACGTCCAGGTTGTTCAGTCCACAGAACAGTATCTCAACGAAGCGCTCCATACCCGGCGCTTGGACGTAGCTTTCGGCGTCCTCCCTTCGTCTGTCTCGGATTTAAAAGTCGTTGATCTGATGTATGAAAAAATGTTTTTGGTCTCCCACAGAAAATTTGGATTGGTCCCCTATTCCGAACGGAGCCAGTATTCTGCCGACCGCCCTTACGTCATCCCATACAGTAAATTGAACGGACTTCCGTTCATCATCCCCCAGGTCAATAACGGCCTGTATGACAGTTATGAAAAGATTGTACTGGAGAATCAAATCCATCCTTCCCGAACTATTTCAGTCAATAATCTGAAAACCGGGCTGGAACTGGCACTGAAAGGATTGGGCGTCCAGCTTTTATCCGGATCAATTTTACAGTGTGAGCCGAATCAGGCAGATGTGGGGGAATATTTGGATTTTTGTGTGCTTGAAGATATGCCGCAGACCAGAAAATGCGTGGCTGCCTATGATGGGTCCAGCATTAAACTGAATTTGATTGAGGATTTGATACGGATTGTGCAGAATGAGGTGCTGCCTGATTGTAAGCATATTAGTTTGATTGAGTGAGGATATGGAATTGGTGGAATAAGAAAAAATATGGAGCGTTCCATACCTTTAGATCGACCGTAGCAAAAAAGAAGGCATATTTGGGCAACCTCCCAACGCCTTCTTTTTCACTATATCCTCCCCGGTCCTCAATGCTCGATCATATTCTCCACAAATATCCCATACCCCCTGGTAGAATCCTGTATAAACACATGGGTCACCGCCCCGATCAGTTTCCCATTCTGTATAATCGGGCTTCCCGACATCCCCTGCACAATCCCTCCGGTCAGGTTCAACAGTTCCTCATCCACAACCTTAATCACCATTCCCTTGGTCTTATGATTATTGGAATAATCCACTTTCTGTATTTCAATTTCATAATCCTTTAACTCCCCTGAAACGGCGCTTCTGATAAACGCCTGCCCTTTCACCACATCCTGCCGGTAGCCGATCTCCATCGGCTCTCCCTGGATCTGCTTTTCAAGCCTTTCATTAGCAACACCAAAAATACCTTCGTCTGTATTGCTTTCAATGGTACCCAGCGTGGAGCCCGGACCATAGTAGATCACTCCCGACATCACGCCCGGCTTGCCTATGGTACCTTTTTCAATTCCCATGATTTCCGTATCATACAGTGTTCCATTCGTAATCTCCACTACGGATGAGGTATCCATATCGCTGATGCCATGGCCCAGCGCGCCGAAATTGCCGTTTAAATCCAAATATGTCATCGTGCCGATTCCCTGAGTATCACTTCTGACCCAGACACCCAGTTTATAATCTCCTTCCGCGGTGGCAATTGGGCTCATTTTTACTTCAATGGGCTGGCCGTCCCTTCTCACCTGAAGAACTGCCTCTGAATTTCCAATCTTATTGACTGCTTCCACCAGCTCTTCCTTATCCTTTAAAGGCTGGCCATTAATTGATTCGATATAATCACCGGACTTTAAAATTCCCATAGCCGGTTCTGTTTCCATTCCCTGGGTATCGGTCACCTTTCCGGTACCGATCACCATGATACCATCTGATTTTAAGTAAATTCCAATCGGCACACCACAGGGGATCGCGTATCTGGTATCCACCACGTCCACCTGTATTTCCTTCAGCTGCAGCCATCCAAACAACTTAATCCCCAGCCGGTAACTTCCCTGGTTGTTGGAATAGAGGGAAAAGGGTTCCTTTCCCTGAATGGTGATCTGATTTGATGGTATGTCCGATCCGTTATTCAGTACCACTTCTTCGCTTTCGCTGAAAAGAGTGGAACTGAGCGGCATTGTAAAATGAAACTGTTCTTCTTCTGAAACTACAATATTCAATTGATCGGGTATTACCCGCATTACATAGTAATAAGAAAAAGCTGATAAAAGCAGAATGATAAGACCGCCGAGAGCGATCAGATATCTGCACACATTCCTCTTTCCCGTCATCCCCACATACCTCCTTTTAAGTTCTTAGTTAGTATGTGTCCTACTTTGGGAAATCAGTCTGTTATTTTTTAGATGTTATTTTTTTGTGGTACCTGCCAGTATTTTCATCTCTTTTGCATTTTGATAGACGGTATCAGTGATCTGGGCGCCGCCAAGGAGACGCGCCAGCTCATTCACCATCTCATCCTCCCCTAACGGACGGATCGTTGTAACTGTCTTTTTATCAGCCACATGCTTTGCGATTTCAAAGTGAGTATCAGCCATGGCTGCTATCTGAGGTAAGTGGGTGATGCAGATCACCTGGTGGGTTTTCGAGATATATGCTAATTTTTCCGAAACTTTTTGTGCAGTTCTTCCGCTGATTCCTGTATCGATTTCATCAAATATCAATGTAGGGATATCGTCGCTGTCTGCCAGAACCGTTTTCACCGCAAGCATAATTCTGGAAAGTTCTCCGCCGGATGCCACCGCGCCTAAAGGTTTTGGCACTTCTCCCGGATTGGTGGAAATCATGAATTCCGCTTCGTCAAAGCCGCCGGATGTATAATGATCCAGTCGTTTAAATGTCATGATAAATTCCACATCTATAAAATTCAAGTCAGCCAGACTCTCTTTAATTTTTTTAGTCAGCGCAACAGATGCATTCTTTCTGATTTCTGATAATTTTTGACTAAAACCCTCTAATTTATCCTCAGTTTCGGAAAGTTCCTTTTCCAATTGGCGGCAGATCAGGTCATGGTTTTCCAGTTCATCCAGTTTTTTCATTTTATCTTCCATGCAGGACAGGATTTTCTCCACTGAATCCCCATATTTAGCCTGAAGGTTATGGATCATATCCAAACGTTTTTCAATGCGGGAAAATTCCTCTTCATCGAAATTCATATCATCCATATACCCCATAATATCCCTGGTAACATCGCTGATAATGGAATCCACATCATATAGCTGGTTTCGGATATTGGAAAGATTTTCATCATAATCAGCGATCTGGTTCACTTCCTTTAAAGCTCGGCTGATTCCTTCTCCATTCACCGCTTCATAAGCTGCGGAAAGGCCGGCAGTGATCTTCTGGGCATTGTTAAATCTCCTGTACTCCTGGGTCAGTTCTTCTTCCTCGCCTTCCTTCAGACCGGCATTTTCAATTTCTTCGATTTCAAACCGTAAAAAATCTGCCTCCCTCAACCGGCTCTCCTGATCCATAGACAGCGATTCCAGCCGTTCTTTGATCTGCATGTATTCATGATACAGTTCTGCAATATTCTGTTTTACGGATTGTGTCTGGGATTTGGCATATGCATCCAGAATTTCAAGATGCTTAGATTTGTATAATAAAGACTGGTGCTCATGCTGGCCATGAATATCGATCAGCAGGCTGGTAATTGACCGCAGTTTGGCCGCTGTCACCGTTTCATCGTTGATTTTGCTTACGCTTCTGGAAGGCATGATCTTCTTAGAGATGATCACCATGCCGTCACTGTCGGGAATCACATCCATTTCTTTCAGCATTTCTGTTTTTACCGGGTCGGTGACAGAAAAAACCAGTTCAATATAGGCATAGTCCTCCCCTGTCCGGATACTATCACGGGGAACTTTTCCTCCCAGCGCAATATTGACCGAACCGATGATGATGGATTTTCCGGCGCCGGTCTCTCCGGTCAGAATGTTCAGTCCATCACCGAATTCAATATCCGCCCGCTCGATCAGGGCAAGATTTTTAACATGTAAGTCCAAGAGCATATCATCACTCCTTTTATTCTGCTATGAGTTTTTTTATTTTATCCATAACAAGGATGGTATCATCCACACTGCGGACCGCACACATGATGGTGTCATCTCCTGCAATACAGCCCACGATTTCATGAAAATGAATGGCATCCAAAGCAGCAGCCACAGCCATAGCCATGCCGGACACGGTTTTAATCACCAGCATATTCTGCGCCATATCCATGGACAGAAAACCGTCTCTCAATATACGGATGTATTTGTCGCTGGGAGTCTCCTGGTTCTGGAGCACCACATACCGCTGTTTCCCGTTTCCCGCCTGGACCTTTGTCAGCTTCAGTTCCCGGATATCTCTGGAAACCGTTGCCTGGGTGACATTAAAGCCCCTTTGGTTTAAGTACTCAGCCAGCTCCTCCTGTGTCTCTATTTCATATTTTCCGATCAGTTCCACAATCATGCTGTGTCTTTCTACTTTCATGCCATCATCTCCTCGCTGCCTTACACTATGGCCATCTTATTTCTAAGGGTATCCATAAATGAGACGTCTTTCAGTTTTATCAATGTGGTATCAATTCCCGCCTGCTGTATCTCTATATAATCCCCGGTCAGTAAATCCGTTGCCGTATCACCGTCAAAAACCGCCACCTGCCCTCTGGCATCCGATCCCTCAATCCGGATCTTTATGCAGTCCCCGGCAGAGAGCACAATGCTTCTTGCATTCAGGCTGTGGGAACAGATCGGGGTCACGATGATCATCCGGGAATCCGGAACCACAATCGGGCCGCCGGCAGATAAATTATAAGCGGTAGAACCGGTAGGCGTAGCAATGATCATACCGTCTGCCGTGTATTCATTTAAGAACTCTTCATTGACATATAGCCGGAATCTTAAAACCTTTAAAAGATCTTTTCTGGTAATCACAATCTCATTCAGGGCTATGTCCTGATAAACTCTGGCTCCATTATGATAAGCCGCCCCTGTGAGCATCATCCGTTTTTCCAACTGGTAATTATCATCTACTAAGCTGTCTAACAGACAGCCGATTTCTTCTTCCCTGCTGATCTGGGTCAGATATCCCAGCCGCCCCATATTGACGCCTACCAGAGGAAGCCGGCTTCCCGCCAGGTCTCTGGCAGCCTGGATCAAGGTGCCGTCTCCACCAAAGGTTATCACGCATTGGGTCTTGGACGGAAGCGCCGCCAGGTTTGTATATTTATAGCCTTTTCCGCTCATTCCAGTTCCGTTCTTCTGGATCACGCAGGCCGCCCCGCGTTCCTGCAGATAAAGGCTGACCGCCTCTGCCGCTTCACAGGCGCTCTCCTTTTCAGGATTTACAATCAGGTAAAAATACTCCATCTCTCCCTCTCAATCTGCCGCTTCTATAAGGTACTGTGCGCCTCTTCCACCACAGCTTTCGCATCTACAGGTATTGTATCATAAGTTCCGGACTCATGATTCTGCAGATATAGTAAGTACTCTATATTCCCCTCCGGCCCCTTAATCGGGGAGAATTCAAGTCCCAGAATTTCAAATCCGATGCCGGCCGCAAAATGAATCACGGCCTCGATCACTTCCAGATGGGTGCTCTTTTCGCGTACCACACCCTTTTTCCCAACTTTTTCCCTGCCCGCTTCGAACTGGGGTTTAATCAGACAGACGATCTGCCCGTCCTCTTTTAAAAGCTGTTTTACCGGTCCCAGCACCTTGGTAAGGGATATAAAGGAAACGTCAATAGAGGAAAAATCAATGCGGTCACAGATGTCCTGCGGGGTCACATACCGGATATTGGTTTTTTCCATACAGACCACCCGCTCATCATTTCTCAGTTTCCAGGCCAGCTGGCCGTGTCCTACGTCAACCGCATACACCTTCACCGCACCATTCTGCAGCATGCAGTCCGTAAAGCCGCCGGTGGAGGAACCCACATCCATACAAACCCTGCCCTCCAAAGTCACTCCAAAATGGGTCATGGCCTTTTCCAGTTTCAGGCCGCCGCGGCTGACGTATTTAAGCGTCGCTCCCCGGACTTCGATATTCACCGTATCTTCAAATGTGGTTCCTGCCTTATCCTCTTTCTGGCCATCCACATATACAATTCCCGACATAATGATGGCTTTCGCCTTTTCTCTCGACTCTGCCAGATTTCTGCTAACCAGCAGCACATCCAGTCTTTCTTTCATAATTTCCTCGCATCCTGCCGCACAGGCGGCACTTTTGGACCTCTGGTTCCAGATTGCGTCCGATCATTCTAGTCTTCTTCCAGAGTATCCAGATATTGTTCTTTTAACGTCTGCAGAACGGAATCGCTGTCGATCTTAAGTCCTTCACGGAGCAGCGATACATTTCCATGTTCCACATAGGCATCCGGCAAAGCGATATTGAGCACTTTTATTCCCGGATACTTGTTGTGTATATAGGCTGTGATCTGAAGCCCATAACCGCCCTGGAGCACGTTTTCTTCCAGTGTAACAATGATTTTATGATTTTGTGCCAGTCTGTCCACCAAATCGGAATCAAATGGTTTAATAAAACGGCCGTTAGCCAGGGAACAGTGATATCCCAGGGATTTCAGCTTCATCCTCACGTGTTCAGCCGTACTCACCATGCTTCCCACGGCCAGCAGCGCAATTTCATCCTCTTCATAGAGTATCTCGCCCTTCCCATATTCCACAAGACTGTCAAATTCCCTCAGCCCACGGTACGCTTCCCCTCTCGGATAGCGCACTGCAATAGGCCCGTTGTAACTGACGGCAAATTCCAGATCCTGTCTCAATTCCCACAAATTCTTAGGCGCCAGCACGCTCATGTTGGGTATGGAAGTCAAATAGGACAGATCGAAAATCCCCTGATGGGTTTCTCCGTCGCTGCCCACCAATCCGGCCCGGTCAACTGCAAATATCACCGGCAGATTCTGTATGCAGACATCATGAAGGATCTGGTCATAAGCCCTCTGTAAAAATGAAGAATATACCGCCACCACAGGGCGCAGCCCCGCCGCAGCCATGCCAGCCGCTGAAGTAACTGCATGTTCTTCCGCAATCCCCACGTCAAAAAAGCGGTTTGGAAATAATTTGCCGAAACGCTTCAACCCTGTTCCATCCGGCATAGCCGCAGTAATTCCCACAATTCTGTGGTTTTTCTGGGCCAGTTCGCAGATTTCCTTAGAAAATACATCCGTATAGGACGGGTATTTTTTCTCATTTTTCGCTTTTCCCGTAGCGATGTCAAATGGTTCCACACCGTGGAATCCGGATGGATTCCTCTCCGCCGGCTTGTAGCCCTTTCCCTTTTTTGTCAGCACATGGACCAAAACAGCATGATTCAGTTTTTTTGCTTCCCGGAATGTCTTTGTCAGTTGTTTGATATCATGGCCGTCCACAGGGCCCAAATAGGTAATGCCCATATTTTCAAACAGCATACCCGGAATTACAAGCTGCTTGATTCCATTTTTCGTCCGGCTGATCTTATCCACTATGCTGTAGCCCACAACCGGAATCTTTTCAAGGGAAGACGCCACAAATTTTTTCAGGTCATTATATCCCTCGCCGGTGCGCAGCCCGCCCAAATACCGGGACATACCGCCCACATTTTCGGAAATGGACATGTTATTGTCATTGAGCACAATGATAAAATTACGTTCCATGCGGGCTGCGTTGTTCAGCGCTTCATAGGCCATTCCACCGGTCAAAGCGCCGTCCCCGATCACCGAAATCACAGAATAATCATCCCCTAAGAGATCTCTGCCCTGGGCGATGCCCAGCCCCGCAGAAATCGAAGTGGAGCTATGGCCGGTGTCAAAGCAGTCAAAGGGGCTTTCTTTCCTCTTAGGGAAACCGCTCAGGCCCCCATATTTGCGCAGTTCATCAAAACTGTCTTTTCTGCCGCTGAGGATCTTATGGGTATAGGACTGGTGTCCCACATCCCAGATCACTTTATCTTTTGGCAGGTCAAATGCCAGGTACAGAGCCATCGTAAGCTCTACAACCCCCAGGTTTGAAGCCAAATGACCGCCTGTACAACTGATCTTCTCTATTAAGAATGTGCGGATCTCCTCCGCCAGCTGCTCCAGTTGTCCGCCGGTAAGCACTTTAATGTCTTCCGGCTGTTTTATCATATCTAATATCATGCTGCATCCCTTATTTTTCTCTCGTCACCAGCATGAGGATCAAATCTTCCAGAAATTGGTTCTTACCAGGCAGAGCATGAAGATATTCCACTGCCTGTCCGGAGATCTTCTCCACATCGGCTTTCGCTTTTTCTATTCCTTCCAATGTTACATAGGTGGTTTTATTATTCTTCTCATCGCTGAGAACCGGCTTACCAAGCACGCCCGGATCAGCCGTCACATCCAGAATATCATCCTGGATCTGGAACGCCAGTCCCACAGCCGCTGCCATCTTCTCCACATTCACAAGCTGATCTTCATCGGCTCCGCCCAGACAGGCGCCAACCATCATGGCCGCCTCCAAAAGCGCCCCTGTCTTCAAACGGTAAATGAAGTCCAGCTTATCCTTTGGCACCGGTTTACTGGTCAGCTCCACATCCACCGTCTGTCCGCCGATCATGCCATAAATCCCTGTTTTCTGTGCCAGGATTCCAATACACCTTCCCACCTTTTCCGGATGGCAGGTCATGGAAAATGCCTTGGATGCCGTTTCAATGGCATAGATAAGAAGGGCATCCCCGGCCAGCACAGCCATATCATAGCCAAACTTCACCCATGTGGTAGGCATCCCGCGGCGCAGGGTGTCATTGTCCATACAGGGAAGGTCATCGTGGATTAAGGACGAAGTGTGTATCATCTCTATCGCAGCCATAAACGGCCCGATCTCTTCTCCTGTCCCTCCGAATAACCGGTAAGTTTCCCGCATCAAAAGGGGACGCAGCCGTTTCCCACCTGCATTAACGCTGTAATTCATCGCTTCAAAGATGGTTTTCTGATGTCCCTCTTCTTTTGGAAGATACCGGGCAATCACTTCTTCCATCTCCTGAGTACAAACCTCTAACTGTTCTTTTGGATTCATATTATCTCTCTTGCTCTCCTTCAGCCAGGATCATGATCTGTTTTTCTACCTTATCTATTTGATCATTGCATGATTTTACCAGTTTCATACCAGCTTCGTAATATTTAAATGATTCTTCCAGCGTGGTCTCGCCTGCTTCCATCTTCCCTATGATCTCTTCAAGGGCTTCAAATGTCTGCTCTATATTCATCTCTTCCCCGGTTGTCTTTTCCTTTTCAGCCATGAAAATTCCTTTCTAATTCGGTTGTGTGAAGCCGCTGTTATCCCTGGTGTCCTCCGCCCGGGCCGTTATCACGCCGTCGGACAGCCAGATCTCAACCGGATCACCTTTTTTTACCTGTTTTACCGTTTCAATTCTCCCGCCGTCACCGTCTGTAATAAATCCAAATCCCTTACTTATCTTATCAAGCGGCGATAATCCCTGAAGCCTGCTGCTCAAAAGGGCCAGACGGTGCTTTTGACTCATCAGGCTGCGGTCTAAAAGGGCCTTCATCTCATCTTCCATATCAGCCAGCCGCTGTCTCTTTTCATTTAACTGCCGGCCGGGATGATAGAGTTTTAAACGGAGCCGGTACTGCTCCAGCCTGTTTTTCTTCTGCTCCAGCTTTCTCATGAGATTTCTCTCCAGAACCTGCTGGTAAGACTGCACTTTCATCTCAAACTGCCTGTAATCGAATACCGCCAGTTCAGCAGCCGCCGATGGCGTAGGCGCTCTTAAATCCGCCACATAATCCGCTATGGTCACATCGGTTTCATGACCCACTGCGGAAATGACCGGCGTTTCGCATTCAAAAATAGCCCTGGCCACCGCTTCTTCGTTAAATGCCCACAGATCTTCGATGGAACCGCCGCCTCTTCCCGCGATGATCACATCCACTCCCATGGCATCCAGTGTTTTAATGCCTGTGACGATGCTCTGCTTGGCGCCATCGCCCTGAACCAGGGCCGGATACAGAATGAGCTGCACATATGGGTTCCTTCTGTGGGAAATATTGATAATATCCTGAATGGCCGCTCCCGTAGGCGCGGTCACAATTCCAACTCTCTTTGCATAAGCCGGGATGGGCTGCTTATATTCCGCCGCAAACATTCCCATCTCTTCCAGTTCGTCCCTCAGTTTGCAGAACCGTTCATATAAACCGCCGGTTCCGTCCAAAGTCACCTGCTGGGCGTAAAGCTGATATTTTCCGTCTCTTTCGTAAACGTCCACGGTTCCGCGGACCACAACCTGCTGCCCTTCCTCTAAGCGAAAAGCGAGACCTCTTCGCTGGCTGGCAAACATCACAGCCGACAGGGTCCCTGACTTATCTTTTAGTGTAAAATAAATATGCCCTGAGGTGTGATACTTGCAGTTTGAAATCTCACCCTTTACCGATATGCGGTTTAACATATAATCCTGGGCAAACATATTTTTAATGTATGCATTTACCTGTGAAACAGAATAAACATTCGCCATATTCTCTATACCAGTTTTGCCAGAATTCCATTGACAAATGCAGGGGAATCGTCTCCTCCGAATTTCTTGGCCAATTCCACCGCCTCGTTAATGGCTACCTTTTCCGGCACCTCTTCATCATATAATATTTCGTACAAAGCCAGCCGCAGAATGGTCAGTTCCACCTTGCCCATACGTTTTGTCGTCCATCCCTCTGCAACCGCATTAATCTTTGCGTCCAGATCGGGAATCTTTCCTTCGATATCCTCCACTTTCCTGCGGAGATAATCGCTGTCGTGAAGGTCAAACGCTGCCTTATGAAGGATTTCACAGACTCCTTCCGGAGACACCTCGTCTTCCTCCGGCGATTCATAATATAATTCTATCTGTTCCGGCTTTTCATTGGCCGGGTAAAAGTCAGCCGCGAACAACATCTTAAATCCATGCTCCCGCAATTCTCTTCTGGTCATGTGACATCCTCCTGATTTGCTAATCTAATGCTTAATTATAGCGTAAATCCATTCTTTTCACAATAGCTAATCCGATAAAAAAGGCAGGCAGGCCGTTAATGGCCTACGATTCACAGCCGTCTTGCCGTTTTCAGGGCAGAGGCAGTAAACAGTAATGTAACAATAACAGCCAGCCGCAGTCACAGCTAAAAACTGCAACTACAACTGGCTGAGCATTCCTTCTTATAGAATATGGATTTACCTGTTTGTTTATTTATCGCCTTCGATATTCACTCCGGCAATCTTAATATTCACTTCCAGCACTACCAGACCTGTCATGTTCTCAATAGCTGTCTTCACTTTATCCTGGACCTTTTCGCATACCACCGGGATATTGTATCCGTATTTCATGTTCAGGGACAAATCTACAGTTACATGTTCTTCCGTCACATCGATCTTAACTCCCTTAGACAGGTTTTTCATGCCCAGCTTTCCAACCAGTTCATTGGTAATATTCCCCGCCATGGAATCAACGCCCTCTACCTCGGTAGCGGCAAGGCCCGCAATTATGGCTACCACTTCGTCTGCGATCTGAACTTCTCCGATTTTATCTTTTTCATATACTTTATGAGTATTTCTCTCTTCTAAATCTGCCACGGCAATACCTCCTGTGTTTCATATTATACCCATTATAGCAAAGTTATGAGTTTTTGCATAGGGGAAGATGTGGCTGGCCCTTATTTCTTATTAAGTTTCATCTGTTCTTTAAACTTCTTCTTCATAATAGAAGCGCCCACAGATGATGTAAGTTCTTCTTCGCTTAATTTACCGAGTTTTACCATTTTACAGACTTCTATGAAAGCTTTTCCAAGCGCCAGCGTAACCAGGCCTGCAGTGCCTATGGATACCGCTCCTCCGGCCACCGTTCCGGGTCCGGGTACCAGTTTCAGTAAATTAGCTGCCACAGTTTTGCCAATAATCGTCGCTCCGCCTGCTCCAACAGCCGTTACTGCCAGCATTTTCAATCCGTCTTTTCCGATGTCAATGCCATAAATGCCGCAGATTGATGCCATAAGAAGCACTTGTTCACCGGCCAACATGGGGGCATCGGCAAAGGGAATGGGTACTGCCCCGGTTGCTGCCGTCGCTGCAACTGCAAATGCCACCGCATTTTCTGCTTTTTCATTCATCGCTGTGATTTCCAGGTCTTTTAATTCCTTTTCTAATTCATCCGTCATAGTAGGACCTCCTGCTTTTTCGGTCAAGAAGACGAGCCGTTCTGAACAGTTACATTTAAAGTAAAAAATACGCGTCAATCTCATCCAGATTCTTTAAAATTCTGCTCTCTTCCACACCGGTTTCCAACGCCAGCCGGACAGATCCGGCAAACGCTTTGTTTATCTCCTCATCAAATGCCATTTTCTCCAGGTCTGCAAATCTCATAAGTTCCATTTGGATTTCCAAAACGACCATGCGGTACCGGATATCTAACTGCTGTTTTAACTGTTCCATTTCGCAGTTATAACCGGAAATGATCTTCTGAGCCTGTTGTCCAGCATATTTTTTACACAACTCATATGCGCATTCACCGGCCAGATTTCCTATAACAGCTCCCAAAACAGGGATAGGAATCAACACCTGTCCTGCCAGAGAAGCGACAGCGCTTACCGATACGTCAAGGCAGACGGTTTCACAGTTAATAACAAAATCATCCTGGGATATCTCGCCTCTTTTCAGTGCCGCAGCCTGAGCAGCTACACCAAATGCCGCCGTCACATAAGCGGATGCAACATTTGCCGGAGTGGCAGTAAAATTCGTAAGCGTATAAATCGTGCCTCCGCGGATTCCGCCTTTTAATGCCCCGGTTCCTGACTGGATACCAACTTCTTTCCAATCCTCTTCATTAAAGTCGAACAGCTTTTTTCCTTCTTTCAGCTTTGACGCAACCGCCATACAGAAGGCCAAACCGCCTTCAATGACCGCGCTTGCCGCCGCCGCTTTCACGCCTTCTTTTACAGTGGGTTTTGATTGATCATAGGCTTTCCTCCGCTGTTTCTGATCCTCTTCCTTTATATCATCCTCTTCTTTTGCAATCGTATCATTTACCTGGTTCAGCTGGACAGCATCATAATTAACCACAGCCGGATTTAAGTCCTTCACAACACTTAGGCCTGTATCCCGTTCAAATGCTCTAATGGCTTCAATCAAACTCCATTCCGCTTTTGTTAAAGAGGAGGGATTGGTGTCTGCAAGTTTTAAAAGCCTTACAATGTCTTCATACTGGTCCTTCGGAATATCATAAGCACCGCCGTTATTCACAAAATCAGGATAATCGGCTAAATGCATTTTAACAGCGTTTAGCGTATTTTTCACTCCGTTGTTAAATTTTGACTGGATCATCTGGCTATTTCTCAGATAATCTTCCTTAGCGGTTCTTCCCACTCCCTCAAATGTATGGTCCCGTTCCAATCCCTGAATCAGCCTTCTGGCATTGGAAAAACATACCTGCACATGCTCTGCGATTTCCCCATGCTTTGTGGACTGACTGCCCAGTATATGTTCCGGGTTTGCAATGAACTCTTTCAGTTGCGCCAATTCTTTAAGCGCCTCTTCCAGATTGATGTCCTGCTGGTTCAGACGGGCAATTAATTCATCCAGCCGTATCTGGTTAAGGTATGTAATCCACGATGCAACCGCCTGTTCCTGTGTACTCTTTACCGCGCGCGCGGCTCCTCCTGCCATTTTAATTCTCCTCCAGTCTTACCGTATCGTCTCATTAAGCAATACGGACAAGGACAGCGTATTGTTTATGAGTGAACCCAGATAGTATTTTTGCTCCTCTGTTAAAAGGAGATAATCCGCGCCCGTCATGCCCGACAGCTTTGTCTTTTGCTTTTTTATATCTTCATTTAACATGAATGTCTTATCTTTCAATGCATTTATCTTTTCTGCCGTTTCATCCAGCGCTTCTCCGGCCTTTGACATCTCCTTTGCCTCTTCCACCGCACTGTCTGCCAGATCTTTATTTTTCTTCGTCATTGAAATGAGGGAAAAGCCGGTTGAAGCGGCCGTAATCCCCCAGCCAATGGGGCCGGCAAGCGCCAGAAACGTTTCTCCGGCGGCCATGCCTGCCCCTCCTTTCACCGCAAATCCGGCAAATGTCCTGCCGATCCAGGCGATTGCCGCCTTTTGTGCCGCAGCTCCGGACAATGCGCTGATCGCTGTTCCTGTTGATGCCGTTCCAAAGGTTGTGGCGATGCTCATCAATGCACTCGGAGCCATCGAAGCAATCCCAACCCCCGCCGCCGCTCCGCCCAAAAGATCAACGCCCGACTTAACAGAAATATTATATGCTTCTTTGGCATATTCTTCGGTTTCACGAAATTTTTGAAGTTCCCGGCCGATCGTTCCAAACTTAGTACTAAACTCTTTCGGCGTATTAACAATGCTGTTAATCACGTTCTGGACAAACCGGATCATTTCTATGGAATCATTTCTCACTCCATACAAACTTTCACACGCCTTTCCCATAATTTTGTATGAGGCATTATACCGCTTCCGCGTGTTTTCATGAATTTTCAGCGCTTCTTTTTTCAGTGATCTGTTGAACATGACATTCCCCCATTTTTTCATAATAATACGAATTTTTTGTCTGACGATCCATTTATAATCAGTCCTTCTGTGGGGATTTCCTATGAATATAAATCAGTCTCATGGACTTAAATAAGCTGTTTTGCTTAATATTTCCCCTTCCAAACTTTATATCGGTACTTAATAAAGGACACTGAAACAATTATAAAGGATAAGAGCAGATAAAGATACAATGGATAATCATTTTTTCCAAACACGACTAAAATAACTGATCCTGTCAGAATCAGCAGGGCCGAAATAACGGCTTTTGCAACGAGTGAGTATACATCATTATCCATTATAACAGGAATGAACATAAAAACCAGCAGCATTGCAGAAAGGGAAAACAGCGACTCCTTTGATATTCCCAGTATTACGCCGACAAGTATAGCAACTAAGGATACGATTGCTCCTTTTTTAATTTCATACCAGATCATTTTTTCTTTTGTATTATTTTCCATAATTATCCTCGTTTCGAAAAAGGGGCCAGGTTAAATATCAGCTGAATTTCGTTTCATTGGCGCTTGATTTTGCCTATATTAAAATTGTACCATACAACTGTAAAATTAACTATATTTTAAGTTAAACCCCGGACATTTTTTCATATAACATTTTACACAAACTTACCATAGTCAATCCACGGCCGGGAGACCCCGGAACGAGCGGCGGGCAGCAGGCAGCGCGTCGCTCGTTCCGGGGTCTCCCGGCGTTACTCTTACCAGAAACTAAAATGAAACTTTACTCCTCCAAATTAAGCAGCGTAATCACAATATTATCCGCCGTAACTTCCGTCTTTCTCTTCACAATATCCTCGATCTGCGCCCGCTGCTGGTCCGTAATGCTGACCGCATTGATCACCACGTCCACTTTTCCGGAAGTAACGCTGACTACAGGATCGGAAAATCCTTTCGCCATGAGCAGGGTTTCCGCTGCATTTTCTTTTTCTGAAACTTCAGTGAGTTTTAACATATCCTGGATTGCCTGCTGTTTTGCAGCTTCTTCGATATTGGTATTGTTGATGATACCAAGAAGGGTCTCTTTGTTTTTCGCACGGATCTGCTCACGGCTTAACTGCACATTGGCTATGTAGTCGGTTACGCTCATACCGCTGGTGAGAACTGCTTCTCCCGGATTTTCCAGTCCGGTTTCCGTTCCCTGGGACGCATCGGCCAAGCTCTCTCCCGCGGCCTGGGATTCGGCGCTGCCGTCTGTCTGCGCCACACTTTCCGCTTCTTCTAAATCCACATCCCAGCTGGGAATTTCCTGCAGATTATCATCGTTTTTCGAAAGCATTGCCTGGTTCTCAGCCAGGATATCTTCATCTGAAATTTCCATCATGCCGGCTTCATAGACAGGATCTGCTGATGCCACCTCTTTTTTGCCTGCATAATTTAAGTATCCGGCTGCCGCGATCATAACGGCAAGTGTCGTAATGATGATCTGGTTTCTTCGGAAAAGTTTCTTCATGTTCACATTCTTCGGACTTTTAATATGTTTCATTCCTTACACTCCTTTTAATCCACCCGCTTTAATACTTTATTTTATGATTGAATATCATGAATATGCATGTTCTGGAAAATTTGCTTAGTTTTACACTAATTATCCTCATCCCTATGTTATTGTTTTTTTTTAAACCATGTTTTATACTTACTTTAAAGACATGGTTTTTGTATAGTCTCCCGCTCCACGCCAATAATAATGCCAGAAAGGAAGTGCAGGTGTCCGGGAATACTGGATCGTTGATCCTGCAAAAGAAAAAGTTACCGTATATTTCTATCAGGAGGATGCAGATCCTGTAATTTATGCTTTTAACCAATCGATCACCGTAGGCATTTATGGAGATTTGTCTGTCACTGTCGCTGAATTACTCGAATAAGCTAAAATCAAGGCGGGTGAATGTTACTCCACCCGCTTTAAAACCTTCACCTTATGCGGCGGTACGTCAAATAAGGCTTCCATCGCCGCAGAAATCTCTGCTTTTACAGTTGGACTTCCTCCTCCCTGAGCGCTGATCACAATCCCTGCGATTTCCGGTTTCAATTCTTTTTCCAGCACCGGGGCATTGGCACTTCCCTGGCCGGTCAGCACTGTGCTCTGGCTCTCTTCCTTTTCATCCGTTTTTCTGGTCCCTCCGCTGCTGTCAGCCTCTTCCACCAAAGACGAAGAGATGCTTTTGTCCACTCTGTATACCTTTTCTTCCGATGATTTCAACACAATCATCACATCCACCTCGCCCACCCCATCCACATTGCGCAGCACCTTTTTCACCCGCTTTTCCAGGTCTTCTTCATATTTTACATTGGAACTGCGCCCTGTTGCCGCCTCAGTGGTCATCTGGGGCATATCTGTTTTTTTCTTAGTTCCTGTGGGAAAGGAAAGGATCAGGAAGATCATTCCGACCGCCAGCAAAATCAGCCACCGCTCCTTACCGTTCTTCAAGTTGAATTTCCACATAGGTTCCCTCCAATCCATAATATTCTTCAATCCGTTTCCTCAGCGTGTTAAGCAATGTATTTTCCTTTACCACCTGGTCACGGTCTCCGATCTCAACCTTTTTTACAGGTTCCACCAACGTTTCCTGGGGACCGGTTTCAGCGGAAACTGTCATGCTGATCCTGGTTACCTGTCCGAAATTTTCCTTTTCCTGATCTCCCTCAATGGTGACGCTGGTAGATACAGGATAGAAGCCCTCCATCTGCGCCATCTGTTCCAAATCCCCGGCCACCGCTTCCTGGTATTGTTCAATCACTTTGACGAGACGGATATTTTCCATCCCTATCAGATCGTTTTTTAATTCATCCGCTTCATTTTGAAAGGAGATGGATTCAAAATAGCGGCTGATTTTATCCTCCAGGCGCAGACTTCCTGTCAGAGGTTTCACCACCAAAAGGATCAGCACCATACCGGCAAAAAGACGGATGTATTTTTCATATTTTTTATTGGGAAGCAGGTTTACTGCCACTGTAATAAAGATGAGATAACAGGTAATATTTTTTACCCAGCCGTAAAGCTCTTCCATGAACACACCACCGCAATCGTTATAATGAACAATAGGGCCGAGGAAAGCACGATATTCAAAAGCATTTTATGTCCCTGGCCGGTTTTGGATATACAGGATACTATGCGCTTGTCGCAGATTGGCTGCAGAATAGCCGCTACCCCCTGGTATAAAAACATCATGACCACCAGTTTTAATACGGGAATTATCATCATGATTAAGAGCACCACCACGCCGGCCGCCCCTATGCTGTTCTTTATGAGAACGCCGGACCCCATGACGATCTGGGTTATGGCTCCCGCCCCCTGGCCTAAACCGGGGATAATCCCGATCAGCTTTTGGACGGTGGCGCTTTTCATGGAATCCACATACGGCAGAACCATGCCCTGAATCATATGGAATCCCAAAACCAGCCCAACCAGGGTTTTAAGGCTCCATTCGATGACATTTTTAATCATGTCAGTCAGTTTTGATAAAACATCCTCTTTCGTCACATGACCGGCCAGCACCAGCAGGATATAAACCCTTACAAATGGAACCAGCACGTCCATCAAAAGCCACTGCGCCATGGTGATGGCCCACAAGGTAAACTCATAAACTGCCACCGACGATACGCTTCCCCCGGCAAACGCGGCTGCCAGAAAAAAAGAGGGCATCAGCACCTGCATGAACTGGAGCACCTGGGATACCGCCTGTCCCGCTATCTGAATGCTGGAAAAAAAGCTGGTGGCCAGACAGGTAAACAAAAGCAGGTAAGTAACAAAAAATCCGGTTTCCGATATCTGGCTGCTGGTGAATATGCTTGAGAAATTGGAAAATACGGCGCCTATAATTCCCAGCGCGATCACCTGGCCCATCAAAAGCGTGCTGTTTCTCAACTCCCTGAACAGATAATCTTTGACGGCCGTTCCCATTTTTCCCATAACTGTTTTCAGATTTCCCGACATCAAGTCAGCGGCCAGTTCTGAAAACGAAAGATTCCATCCCGTCTGGCTGCTCTGGGCATCGATAAATTTCTGGATCTCTTCGATATTGAAATCTTCCAGCCCGGCTCCGATTCCCGTGACCACACTCCCTGGATCTGTTTCCGTTCCATAAGAGGTAAAGGTCATGACGGCCAGGAAAAAAAACAGGAAAAACAAAACTCCGAACAGTTTCTGCCGCCTCATGCTAAAAATACCTGTAATGTCTCTAAAAGCGCCAGAAGAATGGGCATGCTGACCGCCAAAATGGTCAGTTTCCCGAAAATTTCCACCTGGGTTCCTATGGCGCCGTACCCCGCATCTTTGCAGATACCGGAAGAAAATTCCGCAATATAGGTGATTCCAATCATTTTCATCAGCGTCGACAGATAAACGCCGTTGATTTTTATAAATCCCTGAATCCGCTCCATGGTTTCCAGTATGGTGGACAATTTTTGGAGGCCGTAGAAAAAGATGAAAATTCCGGCGGTTATCACCAGATAAGTTCCATACTCCCCCTTGATCCCTTTGAGCTGTACCGCCAGCAGCACAGCCGCGATTCCTACAATTGCAATCGTTACAACAGACACAAGTTTCACCACCTTTTATATAGCCGGTTACAGCGCAAACAGATTTTTAATTGTTTCAAACAATTCATAAATATAAGGCACCATCCAGAATAAGACCAGAATCAGCCCGGCCAGGCTTGTCAGAAATGCCTGTTCCTCTCTTCCGCTGTGTTTGAGCACCTGGCAGATAACCGATACCAGGATTCCCACAGCTGCTATCTTGAATATTAAATTAACACCCATCCCGATCTCCTCTTAACACATCACTATAGTAAGAAAAAGCCCTCCCATGATACCCAGACTGGTATAGAGACGACTTTTTTCTCTTTGGTGTTCTCTCAGATACGCGATTGTAAGGTCAAGCTGTTCCAAATATAACAATATGGTCCGTTCCTGCATTTCACAGTCCAGATATCCCAGATGTTCTCCAAAGGAAATCAGGCTCTGCCTGTCCTCTTTAGAAAGCAGGATGCGGGAATCCATACCATTTATTTCCTCGATCCACATGGTAAAAAAAGGTTCCCCGCACTGGTTCCTGATTCTCTGTGAAACAGCGGTAAACAGAGTTCCCAGCACGCCGCCGGACTTATTTCCGACGCGTTCAAACGCCTCTTCTAACGGGGCATTAGCATAGAGAATCTCTCCCTTTAACAAAAATATCATTTTGCGGAGCTGCTCTAACAGTTCCAGCCGCTTCTTCCACTGGCCCGCCATAGAGATTCCCAGGCCGCTGGAAGCTGCTATCACGCAGGCGCCGCCGATCATTTTTATGAGCATGCGAATTTACTCCCTTTCAAATACAGCTGAGTGCCTCTGTTATCATAAATCTGGTCAATATTCCCGATCCGGCCTTTGCTGTTTAGAATGATATAACGTTCAAAAATCCGTTCCTGAACCAGCTTTCTGAGCACAGGCTTCTGTTTTATATCTTCAATAGAGCTTCCATGAACCGTGGCTATCAGCTTGCATCCGCAGTTCATCACATATTCCATGGCCTCCAGATCTTCCCTGCTGCCGATCTCATCCACCGCAATCACCCGGGGCGACATGGTTCTGATCAACATCATCATACCCTTGGCCTTTGGACAGCAGTCCAGAATATCCGTCCTGATACCCAGATCATTCTGAGGAACCCCCTGATAACAGGCTCCGATTTCCGACCGCTCATCGATCACTCCCACCGTAATTCCTTCATGCTCATCATTTCCATTGGATATCTGGCGGATCAGATCCCGCAGTAGGGTGGTCTTTCCGCATCTTGGCGGGGATATGATAAGGGTATGGAGAATTTCCCCGTTTTCATAGAGATAAGGCAGCACCTCAGTGGCGCACCCCTTGATCTGATGGGACATTCTCACATTGATAAAGGATATGAACTTCATGGTCCGGATTCCGCAGTCGTCCACAATGGTCTTTCCCGCGATTCCGATCCGGTGCCCGCCCTGAATGGTGATAAAGCCCTGCTTCATCTCTTCCTCAAAGGCGTACAGGGAATAGTTGCTCATATACTCCATGGTCTCTCTCAGTTCATTTTTTGTGACTATGTAAGCTTCATTAATATAGTTGCCAAGCCGCCCCTCCTGGCTGATGTAGTATTCCCGGTTGTTGTAAACCATTAAAAGAGGGGCATGTACCCTCAAACGGATTTCCTGAACCTGCTCAAAATCTACCGGGACTTTCCTGAGAATTTCTCTGATGTTTTTAGAAAAGATCTTAATCAGCTCGTCTTTCTTTTCCATTCTTTCCCCTCCTCTTACCTCAATATATGAGGGGGACAGGAATTTATACCAGAAGATTTATTTTTGCGCTTAACCGGATTTCACATAAAAAGGGAGGAATCCGCCACCGGATTCCTCCCCTATTTCTTTCTCATATGATATTCAGATTCCCACCCGTTCAAACTGCTCCGCCGGGCAGTCATTTTTCCTCATTTCCTGCCTCATCGCCTCTGTCATCCGCTTCACCACCGCCTCATCCTCAACCGGATGCAGTTCCCCCGGATCCCCTTTTACATCGAACAGCAGGGAGCCAAAAGCGCTCATATGAAACTTATTCTCTGCTTTAACCTTCAGCACTTTTAAGCCTTTGGTAAATGAAAATGGTTCACGAAGAACCATGTCTTTTAGTTCTCCGGCCGAAAACCTTTCGTTCATATGCTGAAGTGCCAGCGTATAATTATATAATTCCCCCTCTTTGTCAGGGAGCGGCGCCCTCATGTAGACATAGCGGCCGTCCGTAATATTGATATGGCCGCCGAACAAGCCAAACAGAGCATATTTGCGGACCGGTTCGTCTGTTTTAATGGTCTGCTCCAGACTTTTCCCCTGCATGTCTCTGGGAACAGGGAGATGAAAATAATCCAGGATTGTAGGCGCCCAGTCTATCATCTGCACCAGCGCCTTCCTCCTCTCCCCTTTGACTGCGCTGCGGGGATCCCAGATAAAAAGAGGGATATTGGCATTCTCATTGTAATACGGCATCTGGTTTTTGCCCCAGTATCCGTGTTCTCCCAGCAAAAATCCATGATCGGTCCCCACGATCAGCATGGTATCCTTCCACAGATCAAAACGGTCCATCAAATTCAGAATCCTGCCCAGGCTGCGGTCGCACATGGAAACCAGCGCCTTATACCCGCGGATGCAGTGGGCGATCTGATTTTCCTCTTCTTCCACCTTTCCGCAGGGCCAGTCAAAATGATCCCCCTGATACTCTTCCGGATACAGATCCAGATACTTTTCAGGCACATAAAAAGGCTCATGGGGATCAAATGTTTCCAGATGCAGCAGCCAGTTGTCCTGATTCTTATTTTTCTCTATGAACTCACAGCCAAGGTCAAAACACCTGGTCTGGGGAAAATCCTTTTCTTCCTTTATATACTGCCGGTTTACCCAGTCATATCTCCAGTGTTTCGATACGCCGGTTCCGTTCTGCATGGACGGTACTTTTACCACCGGAGGAATCTGGGGCATTGCCGCCTCCCCTTTCCAGTGATCCCCTTCCTGGCCCCGGACGTTTTCCCAGGAGGAATACCGGGGATGGTAGGTCGCGCCGCCGTCTTCCCAATAATGGATGTGGTCGCTGATTAAATGGGTATATATCCCGTTTTTCTTCAGCAGTTCAGGCATGGAATCGTCAAAGGGTTCCAACGGCCCCCACTCCCGGTGAAGAAAATTATACCGCCCCGTGTGCAGTTCCCTTCTGGCCGGAATGCAGGGCATGCTCCCCACATAACTGTTTTCAAATACGGCGCTGTGTTCTGCCAGCCTCTTAAAGTTGGGCGCAGCCGTATCACAGCCGGGATGATAGGGAGGCAGATATCTCTTATTTAAGCTGTCAAAAAACACGATAACTGCTTTCATTACAGGCACCTCTTTTCCATCATCTTAACCTTTTAACCGGTACATTTTTCAACAGGTGGACTGAGGATTTCTCCGCCCGCTAAAGCATTAATCCGCCACACTGTTTCTTATGGATTCACATACCTCTTCCAGATGCTGCGTCATCAGTTCCATTGCCAGCGGACCATTGCCTTCTGTAATGGCATTTAATATCTTCTCGTGAAATTCATTGGACCGTACCGGCATATCCACCATTTTAGACGCCTCTCTCTGCTGGATTCTCAAAGTGGTGCAGATCGCATCGATAAAATTGCCAAACACCGTATTATGGGTTGCTTTGGCAATGGCGCGGTGGAATTGCCTGTCGTATTCGTATAAGAGATCGTGGTTGGGCTCTGCATCTTTATCTGCTGTCAGAGCCTTTCTTTTCTCGTGAATTTCCCGCAGTTCCTTTATGTCTACCGGCGTAGCATTTTCACTGGCCAGACGGGCCGCCTCGGATTCCATAAGCTTTCTCACTTCCATGAATTCCAACACCAGATTTTCATCCAGCACCAGGTAAATGTCCATGGCCTTGCTGAGCATATCCGGAATCTTGGAATTGACATAGGTTCCTCCACCCTGTTTTATAACTAAAACGCCCATTCGGTTCAGTGAACTGACAGCCTCGCGGATCGATACCCTGCTGACACCCAGTTTCTCCGCCATAGCCCTTTCCGTATCCAATTTATCTCCGGGCTTTAAACGCCCTCCTTTAATTTCATCCACTAAATAATCAAATACCTGATCGCTAATACTTTTTCTTACTATCATTCACATCACCTGTACTATGGATTCTTTATTACAGAACCCTTATTTTTGCCGCTTATTACCAGTATGGAGTTCTCTTTATTATTTGTCAATACTGATTTTATACAGCGCCAGCTCATTGATCTGGCGGTTTGCAGATAACAAAAAACTTTCATTTTCACCGGATAAAACGGATATCTGGCTGGGGCCTGTCCCGGAATCAATGACCTGTTCTTTAAAGTCCCCGTCATAATAAATCATCAAAAGCTTCATATCCAGCCTGCGGTATCCTAACAGGAATACCGGCTTTCCATTCACATTTCCTCCCCATATCACATGGCCAAAATCGATGTCATATTCTTTTATGGGGCTCAATTCCCCGTTTACCTCTTTATAAATAACGGCTTTGCTGCCATGGAACGGTTCAATGGATGCATATTCCATATTTCCGTCACCGTCGATATCACAAACCGCGATATCGCTCACCTCTCCGGCAAATATCTTTTTGACCTCCCACTCGTCTTCCATGGGCCTAAGAGGGACTTTAAGAGCGAAGATGCCTTCCGAACCTGTGATCAGATAGCGCAGGCCTCCGTCTCCCTCTTCTTTGCAGAAACCGTGGTTTTTCGTTATCCCTTCGTATATCTTTTTTAAGGGAAATGCCTGACCCGGGTCATGATTAAGCAAACCTGTATAAACAGCCCCCGGGCTGCTCCAATCCTGAGTAAACTCCTTTTTCCCACACAGGACAGCTCCCAAAAAGAAGACCTCGCCTCCCTTAAAGAACAGGTCAAACCGGTGAAGATAGGGTGTTTTCATCACCTCGTTTACAATCCAGTTTCCGTTTTTATATCTTATATAATTTAACGTGCATTCCTCTGCCGCAAACACAGGCAGAAATTTCTGCGTTCCGTAAAATTCCCCGTCCCGTCCCGGTATGGGCACCAGATTCATGGTCCCTCCGGGCTGTGTCCAGACCGTATCCATCCGGCCCTCCACCGCGCAGACGCACTCCCCAGGCCCTTCCGACGCTCCGAAATAAGCGGTTTTACCGTCCACCTGGCCGATACAGGTGGCGTAAACTTTATCCACCTGAGCCAGCACTTTCTTTTCTATCTTCATAACCCTTTCTTCTCCTTTACTGCATTTTGCAGATTCCAGTCCTTGTAGCGTTCAAAACATTGGAACGCGTATTCAAAGGATTCTCTGGTGGCTCCGATTGCATCTAAAAAACGGTATTCCGCCGCTATAAATCCTCCTTCTTTCGTCCCCCAATACCGGATCAGATCCCGGACCTCCTGTTCGATCTTCCTCTTATCCCCTGTGGGAAGCGTCTCCTGTATATCCACAGACACATCAAAGCAGATTCTTCCTGCAAACCTTTCCCCGAATTCCCTTAAATGCAAAAGGTTTGGCTGGTGAATGTTCACGATATCCACTCCGATTTCAATCAAATCGTCCATAATGTCGGTTATGTATCCGCAGGAATGAAAATTCATATAAATTCCATGCTCATGCATCTCATCCACAAGGATTTTATAGCGGGGTTTAAACAGTTTTCTCCACATATCCGGGTTGATCATCAGGGCATTCTGCGTGCCCCAGTCATCGGAAGTATCGATGGAATGGATTCTGCCCTTTCCAAGTTCTGCGGCCTGCCTCACGATGCCGAGCTGGTAATCTAAAAGCCGGTCACAGAGTTTTGTCAGCTCTTCTTCATTCGTATACAGATCCACCAGGGTGTTTTCAAACCCTCTCAAAAAATGGAGCCGTTCAAAAATACAGTACTGGCTGTTCAGCTGCACCCATCTGCATTCCCGTTCTGCCGCTTCAAGCGCCTGCTCCAGCCCGTCAAAACGCCCGGGTTCATAGGGGTCCGGCATCACATAGTTTTCATAGGATTCCTCCCAGTCTCTGATGGGAAACCCCACAGGCTGTCCAAGCCCCAGCCCTGATTTGCTGTCCGCATTTTCCCAGAGGATTCCCCACTCATCCGTCTCGCCGGGAATTGGAACCGCTTTTTTCGTCATATCAGGCTGCTCACCGGGCTTTCGGCACGCTCTCGGACGCTGAAGAAAGAGGCGCACAATGTCGCCTTTTCCCAAAGTGGGATACTTGAACGCAATCCGCTCCGGACTGCCGAAGGTTATGTTCTTTAACACGATCTCATAGCTTGTCATCTAACCCCTCTCCCTTTTCACCCTCACAGCCTCCGCCGCCTGTTTCACAATTTCCTCAGGTGTGAGCCGGAAACGTTTCCTCAAATACTCTTCTGTGCCCACTTCTCCGAATTCATCCTGTACTCCCACTTTTCTCAGGATCACAGGCTCATTTAAGGACAGCACAGATGCCACACCATCTCCCAGGCCGCCGTTTACATTGGCATTTTCCGCAGTGACCACGGCCTTCGTTTTCTTTGCATACGTAAGAATCAGGGATTCATCCAGCGGTTTAACGGTAACAGGATCAATCACTGCGGCGCTGATTCCCTGTTCCTTCAGACACTTGGCCGCCTCTAAGGCTTCCGCTGTCATGATCCCGGCTGCGATGATGGCCACATCGGTTCCATCCGCCAATACACAGCCTTCACCGATCTTAAACCGGCTGCTTGGGGAATATATTTTTTTCATCTGTTTTCTCGGTGTCCTGATATAGGTTAAACCGTACCTGTCTTTTGTCATTTTCAGCACCTGCTCCAACTGTACTGCATCGCAGATATCAAAAATTACTGCTCCCGGAATGGCCCGGTAAAGAGCGGTGTCTTCAAACGGCATGTGGGTTCCCCCATTGTAGGCTGCGGTCACACCCGGATCGCTTCCTATGATCCTCACATTATTTCCAGCGTATGCTACGGATAAAAAAACCTGGTCATAGACCCGCCGGGATACAAAGGGGGCAAAGGAATGGATATAGGGAATTTTTCCTTCCGCACTCATTCCTGCTGCCACGCCGACCATATTGGCCTCCTGGACGCCCATGTCAATTGCCCGGCCAGGGTATTTCCTGTCAAATCCTCCCATGCCGATGGAGTTCATAAGATCTGCGTCCAGATAAACCACTCGCTCGTCCTGGTTCAAAAGCTCTTCCATCACCTTTGGGAATACCTGTTTTAAGGCCATCTGGCCTAAACTGCCGTCATAAATCGTTTCTGCCATCGTCCGCACCTCCTAAGCGTCCAGTTCCTGTATAGCACAGTCTGCCTGTTCCCTGGTTATGGTCATATGGTGGTTCAGCTTCGTCTCTTCAATCCATTTCACGCCTTTTCCCTTCACAGTCTCCATAACGATCATGGAAGGGCGGTTTCCGGCCTGTTCCTTCGCCTGCCCAATGGCGTCATAAATCTGTTCCACATCATTTCCGTCAACCTGGCGGGCATACCAGCCGAACGCTTCAAACTTCGCTCTGATATCTCCCATATCCAGAATATCCCCGGTGTCTCCGTCCAACTGTTTATGGTTATAATCCACAAATGCAATCAGATGGTTTACTTCATGGTGGGCCGCTGACATGGCCATTTCCCACACCTGCCCTTCATTGCATTCTCCGTCTCCCATCAATAGATATATGTAGTTTTCCCGGCCTTTCAATGCCAAAGCCATACCAAGGGCCAGGGAAGCCCCCTGCCCCAGAGAGCCGGTTGTCATATCGATGCCCGGAGTCTTTTTCTTATCGCAGTGGCTGGGCAGATTGGTTCCGCCCGCATTCAGGGTGTTCAGCCATTCCATTGGGAAAAAGCCCTTTAACGCCAGTGCGGAGTAAATTCCGGGACCTGCATGGCCTTTAGAGGACACAAAGCGGTCCCTTCCCTGCCATTTAGGATTAGCGGGATCATATTTCATAACCGCACCATATAAAACGGCAATCAGATCCGTGGCAGACAGCGTTCCTCCTATATGCCCGAATCCCAAACTGCCGAACATGTCCATCTCCGTAATCCGCAGCTCTTTCGCGAACTGTTTCAGCCGTCTTTTTAATTCCTGATCCATTCTGACCTCATTTCCGCCGGATTAATACGGCATTTATTAAGCATTACATCAAACCGGTCTTTTTGAAAAACTCCATACCATTGCGGGCGCAGGTCTCTCCGTCCGGTTTTGCCAGCGCCTCCAGGCACAGAAATCCCTGATATCCGTTTTTCTCCAGAATCCGGTAAATTTCTACCATATCCAGATGTCCCATGCCTGGCGCCAGCCGGTTGGAATCCAGAAAGTGGATATGGCGGATCTTATCCCGGCAGAGATTCAGGCTTTCCCCAATCGACCGGTCCTCGATATTCATATGAAAGGTATCCAGCATCAGATATACGGGAAGTCCCGTTTTTTCAATAAACCGGTATGCCTCTTCACTGCTGTTTAAGGTATTGGTCTCATACCGGTTAATGGGTTCGATCACCAGCGTCACACCGTGGCTGCCGGAAAATGGAAGCAGTTTTTCTATGGAATCAGCAAACCGCTTAAAAAATTCCACATACCCGCCGCCGTCTTCCACGCTGCCCCGCACAAGCCCCAGCGAAACCATTCCATTCACTTCCGACGCATAGGCGATGATCTCCTTCATCCTTGTTATGATTTCTTCCCTAACCGCCTTTTCCCTGGCTCCTAGAAAGAGGCCTTTCTTTGCTAAAGCCGCAGGCATTACCACCCCTGTTTCCAGACCATACCGGCCAAGCAGCCCTATGGCCCGTCGGCTGGCCGTCGCCTGGGGATCATCCACAAATAAATCCACGCCCTCATATCCAATCTCCCGGATCAGGGGGATATTGTTCTCAATATTCCCCCTAAACAGCACAGGAGCACTCTTATCCGTTTCAAATAAAGATAATGATACTGATGTCTTCATATCCGCCCCTAACCGCGTGTCTGTGCACGCATAAAATCCGAACTGCTGCATTTTACGGTTTATCCTGATAAAAGTAGGAATCTGCCCCGTATTTTCTCGTATAATGTTTATTCAGCATATAATCCGGCAGGAAGTTGGTTTTTCCGCCATAGATATCCATAAACATGATGTCCATGGACAGCTTTGCCATCTTAGCCAGTTCCTCCAGGATCACGCTGTGTTCCACGGCCGCCTTAGCATCCGTTCCCCAGGTAAACGGCCCGTGGCCCGGCGTCAGCACAGCGCCCATTTGAAGCATATCCCGGCCTTCAAAAAGCCCGCAGATCACCTTTCCCACATTCCGCTCATAATCCTGTTCCACCTCTTCCCGGGTCATCTGCCTGGTACACGGTATTTCCCCGAAAAAATGATCGGCATGGGTG
>JAGZXV010000293.1 GCA_018378255.1 Clostridiaceae bacterium
TTCCACTGATCATAAAGGTCCAGGGACAAACTTCTGGCCCGGCCTTTACTGGCCTCCAGTTTTTCACGGCGGGCAATGATAAAGCTGAAACCGGGAACTCCCTGGATACATTTATTGGAACTGCTGATGATAAAATCAATATTCCAGTCCTTAACAGGGATGTCCACGCCGCCAAAACTGCTCATGCCGTCAACAATGTAGGTTTTTCCGTATTTTTTACAAATCTTTCCTACGGATTCTATATCATTTAAGATTCCTGATGTGGTCTCGCTGTGGACTATGGCCACATGGGTGATGGAGGGGTCATTTTTGAGATATTCTTCTATTTTTTCTGCATCCGGGATTTCGTTGTAATGGGCCTCGTATTGGATATAAGGGATTTTATGGTATTTTGCCATATCCACCATGCGGTCTCCATATGCGCCGTTGGTGGCGATCAGTATTTTATCTTCCGGCCCTGTCACGCTGGAAATTACGGATTCCACTCCAAAGGTGCCGCTTCCCTGCATCAAAACTGCCGTGTATTCCTCTTCTGTCACATGGGCCAGCAAAAGAAGTTCCTTTCTGATTTTTTGTGTAATGCATTTATACTCATCGTCCCAGGTGCAGTGGTCTGCCATCATCTCCTGCTTTACTGTATCGGTAGTGGTGAGTGGTCCTGGTGTTAATAATTTGTAATGGTTCATTTTAAGCGGTTCTCCTGTTCTTTTATTTGCATGCATTTGAAAAATCGGTGTGTTTCTTTAAAAGTTCTACGGTCAGCGGTTCCGGAAATACGTTGGGATATGCTGATTTTAAGGATTCGTCTGCAGATTCTCCCTCATAAACAGCAAGAGGATAGGTTTTTAAAAGATCTGCCCTTCCCTTTTGGATGATGCACTGAGCCATTTCCATGGCAAGAGGATTGGTCTTATCCTTTTTATCGAGGACTGCAACTGATTCCGTTAAAGAAAAGTTTCCTTCGGGCGGATCTACAAAATCAATGGGCAGACCTGCTGCCTTATCGGCTGCCGCCTGATGCCGTAATCCAAATCCGACAGCCACCTCTCCTGCCCTCACTTTCTTAATGGGGCCTGAACCGGAACTCTCAATATGGGGGCCTGCATTCCTGAAGATTCCCGACAGAATCTGTGCGCCTTCTTCCTCTCCATATGCACTGATGATTGCCTGGATCAAAAGCCATGCGGTCGAGGAACTGGAAATATCCGTAACAGACACCATTCCTTCATAAACCGGATCGGCCATGTCTTTTATACAGGTGGGCATTGGAAGATTTTCAGATTCCAGCAGCTCTGTATTCACAATAATTGCACCTTCCTGGGCTGTGATTGGAGTATAATAAGAAGGATATTCACTGAGGGTATTGTGGTCAAATGCCAGATCTAAAAACATCTGGTTCTGCGCCTGGGCGCTGTCTATGTAATAGGAGCTCATGGTAATCATATCAGCTTCCAGATTTCCTCCCTCTGCCAAAATCTTTCCGCCTAGCTCCGAAGTGCCGAAGGTCTGGAAAATGTATTTGTCCTTGTAGCCATTTTCATCCAATGCCTTTTTCATCGCGTCCACCGCTTCGTCATCCGCATTGGAATAGATAACAACCTGCTCCTGCTTTTTGCTGCATCCTGCTGTTCCGCATATCATGGACACAGCCATCAGGGATGCTAAAATCCGTTTCATCGTCTTTTTCATAATAAGTTTCCTCCATCAGCCGCCATAACGGCTTTTTTACTTTCTTTCTTTATTTCAACCAGCAGCGGAATGGCCTTCAATATCCCTTTCACCGCCAGATTAGTTGCCAGAATCAACAGAGACAGCGCAAATATTTCATCAAATTTTGCAAAATGCTGCAATTCCTTGATTTTAGTCGTAATGACCATAGTGCGGGCTCCGGCTATGAAAATAACCGCACTTATGGTAACCATTCCATTGATAAAATAATATCCGAACACCTCCAGAATGGTCGGCCCCGCGTTCGGAGTTACAACTCTGACGATGGTCTTAAACCAATTGTCTCCCATCAGCATGGCCGTCATTTCCCAGGAACTGTTCATTTTTTCCAGGGATCCCTTCATCATCAGGTAGGGGGTGGAAAAAAAGTGAACCACATTGCACAGGATGAGAATTAAAAACGTATTGTGAAGTGAACTTCCTGAAAATGCGAACAAAAATGCGATGCCCAGCACCATACCGGGGATCGTGTTGGTGGTGAGGGCAATGCCGTCTACCGCTGATTTCACCCAGACAGGCATACTGCTTCTTCCTGTAACCAATGCAGCCCCATAGGCCACAACGGTACCCAAACAGGCTGTCAATGCTGCAACCACAATTGAATTTTTATAAACCATTGTCAGGTTGGATCCGTTAATGGTCTCCGAAAACTTCGAAAGGCTGAATGCAATATCATATGGCCATCCCTTTATAAACGGAATTACGAAAATGACTGCAAATATGGAAAGAATCGCTCCGCAGACCGCCAAAGATCCTGCTCCGAATATGAAATCCCGCAGCCCGTTTTTGCTGATTTCAACTTCGGAAATCTTTGTGTAACGGATATTATAGCGTTCCAGATAATTGAGGACGAGAATGCTCACCACCGACGGGGCCAGCATGGAAACAGCCACCACGGCTCCATTTTGGAAATTTGGAATCGCTCCCAGCATTTCATTATAAAGGGTGGTTGCCACCACATGAAATTCCCCTCCTACGGCTGCCGGAATTCCATAATCCGTAAAACTCAAAAAGAAGGTCTGTATAAACGCTGCGGCCAAAGTGCCGAGAAGGGGCCTTACAATGGTAATCCAGAAGGTTTTTACCGGGCAGTCACCCATGATTCTGGAAACCACAATAAATTTTTTATCAATATATCTGAATGTATTATTTATCAGAAGAAAGGCAACCGGCATTGTATAGATCACATATCCGATCAGCAGCCCGTTAAAGCCGTAAATTTCAAAAAACTGCCTGCCCATAATTTTTGTTATCAGCCCTTGTTTTCCGAAGGAATAAATGATTGCAAACCCATAGGTGATGGTCGGAAGCAGCATGGGAAGAGTTGCGGCCAGCGAGATCATCTTTTTAACCAGAGGGCTTACATTGGTCTGATTAACTGCATAAGCCATAAAAAAAGCCAGCAGCGTTGTGACAAGCGCGCTGACTCCGGCAATTAAAAAGCTGTTGCCCAGAGATTTTAGGAAGCCCCGGCTCCGCCACATTTCCAAATAATGGGCAATTCCTATTCCCTCCTTAACTTCCAGCGATTTCATCAGCACACGGATCAGCGGATAGCCTAAAAATACGGCGAACAAGAGCAGAATCAGCAAAAATATGGTCTTTATTTCAACCGGTTTTCTATGCATAGCATTCACCAAACAGGCTGTAGATGTTATTTCTCTTGATTTCAAGCTGATTTAAGATGAAGTTCTTCACGAAATTATTGTTTGGATGGCTGATAATTTCTTTTGGTGTGGAGTACTGGGATATTTTTCCCTGGTTCAGAATCAGCACCTGGTCGGATAAGGTCAGCGCTTCTTCCGGATCATGGGTCACGATCACTGTTGTTAAGTTGTATTTTCTCGCAATCACCTTAATTCTGTCCTTGATAGATTCCTTAATCACGCCGTCGAGAGCACTGAGCGGTTCATCCAGCAAAAGAAGTTTGGGTTTCATAACAAGTGTGCGGGCCAATGCCACCCTCTGTTTCTGACCGCCGGACAACTGGTCGATCCGCTTCTCCAGATGGTCTGACAACCCCAGCAGTTCAATCAATTCCTTCACCTCTTCCCCGGACGAAATACCCGGTTTATTCTTTAAACCATATGTAATGTTTTTGTATGCGTTCAGATTCGGAAATAATGCATAGTCCTGAAAAACGATGTTAAAGTCCCTTTGTTCCGCCGGAAGGCTGCTTATATCGGTTCCATCGAAAAGAATCTGTCCGCTGTCCAACTCTGTGATTCCCAGAATTACATTTAATAACGTGGTCTTTCCGCTTCCGGAAGGTCCTAATACGGAAACGATCTGCCCATCCGGTATTTCCAGGCTTATCTCATCCAGTATGGTCGCTTTGTCAAATGATTTCTTTATTTTCCTTAATTCCAGCATAGTTTTATCTCCTCTTTTCCTAAAGTGTGTTTGAAAATTGCTTTCCGTCAGATGTACGTCACAGTTTGCGGAAGACTTTTCCCGAATGAAGGGCGCATAGCGGGCTATGTAACTTGAATTCGGGGCAAATATGCCGCAAAGTGAAACGTGCAGATGGCGGAAATGAATATTCAAACACACTCTAATGCCTTTTCTTTTCAAATCTCTTTCTGATTCGTTCACATTTTACCATTTCTCTTCCATATAAAACAACAAAATGCATTTTAAGCTTTTGTAAATTAAATGTAAAAGTCAGTTTTTATTTGATGTATTGGCGGGAGGGACGCCGGGAATCCTGGGAACGGGGCGGGGGAACGGAAACCGGAAGACGGCGTGCTGGGGCATTGGAGACGGGAACTGGGGGCATTCGGCTGCTGGATTCGGAGTTAAGATTTTCTAAGGCTGTGGAATTTTGCTAAAAGCGCAGGCCAAAATAAAACAACTCGCGATAAAGCCGCTCAAACAATTTTATTTTGGCCTGCAACGCAAAATCCCACAGCCTAAGAAAAGCTAGAACTCCTGCAAACGCAGCTGAATGCCCCCAGTTCCCGTCTCCAATGCCCCAGCACGCCGTCTTCCGGTTTCCGTTCCCCCGCCCCGTTCCCAGGATTCCCGGCTGTGTATTACAATGAAGACATGAAAATGGAGATTTAATATAAATGACG
>JAGZXV010000294.1 GCA_018378255.1 Clostridiaceae bacterium
GGTAACTGACAGTACATCATCCAGATGTTCTGTCTTTATCTCGATTTTCACAGTTTCTTTTCCCGCATCTTTTGTCGCACCAAATACACCTGTAGCCATCATCATTGAACTCATACCAACTGCAGCTGCGAATATAACATATTTTTTCATCATAACAAACACTCCTCTTCTTTTTAATGATATTTTATTAGTTTCCTGGGCCCTTACACCTATATAACAAACGAGGGATTTGTTTTATCGCACCTGTAAATAAAATTTTTTCAAATATTTTTTTCGCTGTTTTACAGTTTTATCCACAGTTATTTCACTCAAAATAGTTCCATTGACTCTGTTTCCGTCATATACTATCAAAAAAAGTCTTCTGAGGTATTCCAATGCCCGGATCATGGAGTTATCAGCCTTATCTTATGCCTTACGATTATTATGTATTTTACAGCGCCATTGGACAGCAGGACTACTATTCATACCTGCCCATAGCGGTCGCCAGCCAGGTAGTCAATGGAACCAATTATAAATTTATAGCCCTGGCCGAACCCATCACTGCCGATGGAAGTGCACATTTTTCCATGATAGAAACCAGCCAGAGTTCTGATGGAACCATTTCACCCGCATCCATTGTTCCTATCGACTGAGATAATTGAAAAACAGCAGACAGTTGGGGCCTTAATGGTCTCCCACATGTCTGCTGTTAAAGAATCAAAAGTATTAAATTGTTCAAACCACGAAAAAGATCTGTTTTTCCATACCGGACCCAGATTTTTTCAGCCCTGGCTTCACTTTAGATTCAGGCGGTTCTCATCTCTTCCGCCGGTATCTCTTCCAATATCGCTTTTAAATCATTTAAAGATATTCCTTTTTCCGCCATCATAGCCTGAACCGCCTTAAACTCTTCCTGACTGATCAGATTTTTCAGATTATTTTCCTTTTCCTTCATCGTCTTTAATGCATCCTGATACTGTCCGATTGCATTCTGAACTTCCGTCAGCTCATCCTGCAGTTTTTCCAGTTCTGATTTCCTAACTCCTCTTGGCATAACCGGTATCTCCTTCAATAAGTATTTTTAATGTACCAGACCGTTACATGTTAAAGGTAACTATGGTCCACCTGTTGTTCTGCTGCATGAGAAAACAAGGGCAGTTAGTTTTTCTCCTATAATAGTATTCCGTGATCTTTTGGTAAAAACGGTATTTTAAAAGATTCGTACACACAGGATAGATGGTCATAGCTATCTCCTTTCAGGTCTTTATAATAAATCTTATGCCTATGAGAAGAAAAATATGACAAGTTTAATGATTCTGCATTCTGCGCCCGCATTCCGGGCAGTATTTTACCGTTCCTGACATTATTTTACCGTCCTTAAAACAGACAAAAATATCACCGTTTTCATTTATCTTAATCGTGCAGCAGTCCTCTTCCATCAAGGCTTTCCTGCCGCTGCAGACCGCGCAGCGGTCGTTTTCTTCCTCAGCCGCCGCTTCATACTCCCCTTTACAGAGGGAAATCGGTATGCCGGACAGAGTTCTGACATGAACTCCGCCATACCAGGTATCTTCCACTGTAAATACATCATCCTCCTGATAATCTTCTGAAAATTCATTTAATTTATGAACCACTTTAATGCGGCATCCTTTTATTTCTTTCAATATATCGCCTCCCTTATCAGTGTACCATCAGTTTACGTGGATTTTCTTTCAAATGCAATCTATTCTTTGTAAAGATTAAACAATTCGTAAGAAAAATATCAAACGGAATCCATAAATGTAAGCTATAATAAAAACAATCATTACAAATGAAAAGGAGGGATTCCCTATGAAAAAAGCGGCTTTCATTCTTTTACTGGCCTTATCCTGCACCACCTTGCTGTCCGGCTGCAAAGCCAAACATGAAAAGATCGATCTTTCAACCATACATACAACAGCAGCTCCGGAAACAACCCGGGAAACCATGGCTGAGCCGACAATAGAAACAGAAGCACCGGGAACAAAAGAATCAAACAGCAGCTCAGAAACCACCGAAGCAGCTAAACCGGCGGTTAAAGCCGACATCAGCAAATATACTTCCGGAAAAGTCACGATCGAATATCCGGTGGTATCCAACATCGGAGATTCTGAAAAAGAAAAAAAGATCAATGAACTGCTTAAATCCAACGCCACAGCCCTAGTCAAAGACAATGATATGGATGAGGCGTCCACCACAGTCAATATAAAATGCAAGATAATTTCAATCGGCCGGAAACGCATGACCGCCACTTACACCGGTTCTTACGAAGTTGAAAATGCTTCCTATCCGGTCAATGTATTTTACACAAACACAGTGGATCTGTCCAAAGGAACCAACTTGGGATTCAACGATTATTCAGATGCCTATACCATGGCCGGATATGTGCTTTCCGGCGACTGCACCTTCTATAATGTGAGCGCAGAGTTGGAAAAATCATTGATGGAATACAAGAACACCCAAACCATCGACTACTATACGGAGCTGTTCAATAAAGCCGATTTTGGTAATTCTGATACATTTCCGGAATCCTTCAGCTACGAAAACCAGGGAGTTGTATATTTTTCCATCCCGGTTCCACATGCCCTTGGTGATTATGCTGTAATTAAATTCGTAACTGAGTCGAAATAGATTGATATTTGTCCCTTTTTTTGATAGAATGTCAAAGATGTATGCAAACTATTATTAAAAAGGGGTATTGAATATGAATGACTCAAAGAAATTGACTTCCAGGGACTATTTGCTAAGTATTCAACATTTGTTCGCCATGTTTGGTGCAACTGTATTAGTCCCTCTTCTAACCGGTTTAAACCCATCGCTCGCATTATTTTCTGCCGGCGCCGGTACATTAATTTTCCACCTCTGTACTAAGTTTAAGGTTCCTGTTTTCCTTGGATCTTCCTTCGCATTCCTGGCTGCAGTCAGCTCAGTGATTCGTCCCGAAGGCACCATCATCCCGGAAAATGTTCCTTTGGCACAGGGTGGAATTATTTTTGCCGGTTTGGTCTATCTGATCTTCTCAGCCATTGCATATGGAATCGGCGCTGAAAAAATCAAACGGATATTTCCTCCGGTAGTTACAGGACCTGTTATCGTGGTAATTGGTATCAACTTAGCGGGCACTGCCATTGGTGATGCTACAGGTAATTTAGGACTGGCAGATGGCCTGACCCCTGAAGTTGGACTGAATCTGGCAATCGCATTGTTCACCCTGTTTGTGGTAATCCTCTGTTCTATCTGTGCAAAAGGATTTTTCAGGCTGGTTCCGATTCTGATCGGCATCGCTTGTGGATATCTTCTCTGTATCATTTTATCCTTTGCAGGAATTTTCCACATGGATTACTCTGCGATCGTCAATGCAGCCTGGATCAACATTCCATTTCAGACTACCGATGTAAATGGAGTTCCATTTATGAGCCTTCCCAAATTCGATATCGGAGCTATTCTTTCCATTGCGCCCATCGCACTTGTAACATTCATGGAGCACATTGGAGATATCACAACCAACAGTACTGTAGTCGGCAAAGATTTCTTAAAAGATCCGGGTCTCCACAGAACCCTTCTGGGTGACGGTATGGCTACTCTGTTCGCAGGCTTCATCGGAGGCCCTGCCAATACCACCTATTCAGAAAATACCGGTGTTCTGGCAACTACCAAGAACTACAATCCACGCTTACTGCGTTTAACAGCCGTTTTCGCCATCGTTCTGGGCCTGTTCGGTAAAGTGGGAGCCATACTCCAGACAATTCCCGGGCCGGTTAAGGGCGGCGTTGAAGTTATGCTTTTCGGCATGATCGCCGCAGTCGGCATCCGTTCACTGGCGGAAGCTGATCTGGATTTCACACACAGCCGGAATCTGACCATTGTTGGTTTAATCCTGGTTTTCGGTCTTGGATTTGCCCAGATGGGCGGCCTGACCCTTCACTTTGATTCCTTCAGCCTGAACATTTCCGGTCTCTTTATCGCAGTTGTAATCGGAGTTCTTATGAACCTCATCCTTCCAAAAGGATCGGATAAGATAAAAAATGCATAATATGAAAAACTATTAAAGGAGAAACAGCATTATGGAAAATGTAACAATCATCAATCACCCGTTGATCCAGCACAAAATTTCAATCCTGAGAAACAAGGCAACCGGAACCAATGAATTCCGTTCGTTAACAGAAGAAATCGCCATGCTGATGGGTTATGAAGCATTAAGGGATCTTCCATTAAAAGACGTAGAGGTGGAAACTCCTCTCGAAACCTGCATGACACCAATGATTGCGGGTAAAAAACTGGCAGTTGTTCCGATTCTCAGAGCAGGTCTTGGCATGGTAAACGGCATCCTGGCGCTGGTTCCATCCGCAAAAGTAGGCCACATCGGTCTGTACCGTGATGAAGTAACACACGAGCCTCACGAATACTACTGCAAACTTCCAAATCCCATCGAACAGCGCACAATCGTAGTTACCGATCCCATGCTTGCAACCGGTGGTTCTGCCGTTTCAGCCGTTGATTTCATAAAACAGCATGGCGGTAAAAATATTAAATTCATGTGCATTATCGCTGCTCCGGAAGGCGTTGCCCGCCTGCAGGAAGCCCATCCCGATATCCAGATTTACATTGGACATGTGGACCGTGAGTTAAATGAAAATGCCTATATCTGTCCAGGTCTTGGAGATGCGGGGGATAGGATTTTTGGAACTAAATAGGTGAAATCTTTATTTAGTTGAGTGGCCAAAGTTACGCCGGGGATCCAGGGAATGTGAAGTCCGAGACTGGTCAAGCGGATGGGGAGGGCGCACCGGA
>JAGZXV010000295.1 GCA_018378255.1 Clostridiaceae bacterium
CGGGAAATTCAATAGAGACATTTCTTGTTCCAAGTGTAATCTTATCCATAAATTCCCTCTTTTCCATTTAGTTTTTACACCCCTACTTCAAAATTCTTAAAATACAGGCGCCGGAACACAGCCCCGGCGCCTCACCTAATCCTAATGTTCTTTTATTCACATATGTATAAGAACAATTCCTTTAAGATAGGTTAGTGACCAAGAAGATCAACCATCCAATCGCAAGTCGGCATCCAGGAGGTATCGGAATAAGGTAAAAATGGAATATCCGCCGTGTTCGGTGGCTATGTTCCTGATCAGTTCCTGAATCAACACTGTTTTTCCAACTCCGGCCCCGCCAAAGAGGCCGATTTTGCCTCCTTTTGCATAAGGCGCCAGCAAATCGATCACCTTTATTCCTGTTTCCAGGATTTCCACAACAGGACTCTGTTCCTCAAAAGAGGGCGGGTCTCTGTGAATCACCCAATGTTCCTCTCCATCAAGGCCGTCGCCTCCGTCAATGGTTTCGCCCAGAACATTAAACAGCCTTCCCAGCGTTTTTTTGCCGACAGGAACCTTGATTCCCGAACCTGAGGCTGTTACCTCCATATCTTTGCACAGGCCGTCGCTGGATGCCAGCATGATACAGCGCACCGTATGATTGCCTACATGCTGTGCGACTTCCATCACACATTTTTTACCGTTATTATCCACTTCCAGGGCATCTTTGATAAACGGAAGATCATCATCTTCAAATTCCACATCCACTACAGGTCCCTGGACCTGGACTATCTTTCCTTTTTTCATGGAAATTCCTCCCGTTCTAATATTTCTTTTTCTTTTTCTGAGCCTTGGCCCCGCTGATCACTTCCGTAAGTTCCTGGGTAATCGCAGCCTGCCTGGCCCGGTTATAAGCGACCGACAATTCTTTCAGCATGTCTTTTGCGCTCGTTGTAGCGGCCTCCATTGCCATCATGCGGGAGTTCTGCTCGCTGCAGTAGGATTCAACCAACGCGCCGTATATGAATCCGGCAATATAATTGGGAACTATATTCTGAAGAACCGCGTCTGCAGAAGGCCATAAGGCAATCTCTTCCATGGGCACATCCACAAAACGGCTGCCGAAACTGGTCTTTTTAAGAGGCAGAAGCTGAAGGGTTTCCGCCTCTGTCTGCATGGCATTTACCATTTTTGTATAGATGATGTGGACTTCATCCAGGTTATGACTGTTGTAATATCGAAGCAGGCTTTCTGCAATATTCCTGGCCCGGCTCATCGTCGGATTCTGAACCGTATACTGAAAATCCTGTTCGATTTCAAATCCCTTTTTTACAAAATACTGGCGTCCGATATCGCCTACTATAAACAGCATATGGGATCCCGGACCATCAAGCGCCTCCTGTGCCAGTTTAATCACATTGTGGTTATATGCTCCGGCTAACCCCTTGTCTGCGGTAACCACCAGATACCCAACTTTTTTTTCCTTCTTTTTTCCGGCTGGTTCTTCCGGTTCAAAATATTGGTTCATGACATCCGGCAGATGGCGGAGAATCCGTTCAATTGCCATCTGGAGGGTGTAAAAATAAGGTTCTGCATCCGACAGGCTTTTCCTGGCTTTTTTCATTTTAGAGGAGGATATCATGTACATGGCGTTTGTAATTTTCATAGTATCCTGTATGCTTTTCATTCTTGTCTGTATTTCCCGTGTATTCGCCATAAAGCACCTCCTGCCTTAAATTTGTGATCCGTCCCTGTATTCCACAGCTGCCTTCACTATGCGGTCAACCAGTTCATCGGACAGAGTTTTCTTTTCTTCAATCTCATTTCCGATTTCCGGATACCTGGTATTGAAATAGGACAGCATTCCCATCTGAAATTCTTTGATCTTTTCAATTTTTATTGGTAAAAGCACCTTATTAGTAGCTGCACAAAGAGAAATCACCTGGTCGTGAAGGCTGAGCGGATGGCATAATGGCTGTTTTAACAATTCCATCAGCCCCTTTCCATACTGAAGCTGTTCCTTTGTGGTATCATCCAGGTCAGAACTGAACTGGGTGAATACTTCCATTTCCCGATATTGGGCCAGATCAATTCTGACGCTTCCAGATGCCTTTTTCATGGCTTTGGTCTGTGCCGCTCCGCCAACCCTGGAAACGGAAAGACCTACATTGACCGCCGGCCGGATTCCGGAAAAGAACAAGCCGCTTTCGAGAAAAATCTGACCATCGGTAATGGAAATCACATTGGTGGGAATATAGGCGGAAACATCTCCGGCCTGGGTCTCTATAATGGGAAGAGCCGTGATAGAGCCTCCGCCCAGTTCATCATTTAAACGGCTTGACCGTTCCAGCAGTCTGGAATGCAGGTAAAATACGTCACCAGGATAAGCTTCACGGCCTGGCGACCGTTCCAGAAGTAGGGAAATCGCACGATAAGCTACCGCATGTTTGGAAAGGTCGTCATAGATGATTAAAACATCCTTTCCTTTATGCATAAAATACTCCGCCAGCGCGGTTCCTGAATACGGCGCTATATACTGCAAAGGAGCGGAATCGCTTGCAGTGGCCGACAGGATGATGGAATAGTCCATGGCATCATATTTCGTCAGCGTGGACACGATTTTGGCCACTGTCGACGCTTTCTGACCGACCGCCACATAAATGCAGATCACATCTTTTCCTTTTTGATTGATCACAGTATCGAGAGCAATCGACGTTTTACCTGTCTGCCTGTCGCCGATTATCAATTCTCTCTGTCCCCGTCCTATGGGAAACATGGAATCAATGGCAAGTATTCCGGTTTCCATGGGAACGGATACCGATTTCCTTTCTATAATCCCCGGTGCCTCTTCCTCCACAGGCCGGTACCCATCTTCGGCAATTGCTCCTTTTCCATCGATGGGGGCGCCTAATGCGTCAACGACGCGCCCGATAAAACCATCTCCAACCGGTATTCCTGCTTTTTTCCCGGTCCGGGTCACTTTACTGCCTTCTTTTAATCCGGTATCACGGCCAAACAGAATGCAGCCGATTTCATTTCGTCTGATATCCTGAACCATTCCCTTTACACCGGTGTCAAAAATGACGATCTCGCCGTACATGGCGTGATCGATGCCATAGACAGTGGCAATTCCGTCACCGACCCAGATTACAGAGCCCACTTCTTCGTCTCTCGTATTTACATCGAAGTTCTCTATTTCACTTTTTAAGATAGAAATAATTTCATATGAACTGATTGAGCTCACTCGGTTCACCTCCACATCAATTTTTGCTCTAACTGTTTAAGGCGTCCCCTTAAACTCCAGTCGATTTCCCTGTCTCCCATCCTGACTACAAATCCGCCGGTCAACCCGGGATCCTGTCTGAGAATCAAATCCACCTGGTCTTTTTTGTATTTATCACAGAGGAATTGTTTGACCGCTTCTATCTGCGCCGGGTCCGGGCGGCTGTTATAAGTCATCACTGCCGGCAGGATCCTGTGTTCCTCACAGTATAATTTTCTATACTCTGCAAAGGTATCAAGAACACCGTCCATCGCATGGTTTCTGCACATCACCTTTAAGAAACACCGGATTGTCTCCGGAAAAATCCGGTCTATCAGAATCATCTTCTTTGTTTCCCGCACCACCGGGCTGGTAAACACCCCAAGCAGTTTAGGGACCTGGGCAAAGATCTGTTCCGACCGGACAATATCCTCGTCTGGTATATGAAGTTCCAGCAATACCTTTGCATAATTAATTGAGAGTTGCGTCATGGGAATCACCTGCTTTTGTTAAGAATTGGTTATATAGTGACCGGTCAATCATCTGTTCATTCTGCTCTCCTATGACCTTAGCCGTAGCTGCCATAACGAGAGCCGCCAGTTCTGACTGAGCTTCCCGTTTCATCTGATCCTGTTCTGCTTTCAGGCTGATTCGGGATTTTTCGAATTCTTTTCCGGCCGCTTCCTGGGCTTCGGACAAAATCTTATCATATTCCGCCTTAGCATCCAGCCTCGCCTGTTCTATCATTTTCACACTCTCTTCCCGGGAAGATTTTAATTTATCTTCATACTTGGTTCTGAACTCATTAGCTTCTTTCTGAGCCTTATCGGCATTGGCAAACTGTTGTTCGATATCCGCCTGCCTCTGTTCCATAATTGCCGTTACCGGGCCGATCAGGAATTTTTTCATCAGTAGATATAAAATTAAAAGATTGATAATTGTTAAAACCAGATTCCAATCTAGCCGCAGCATTTTTCCCACCTGCCTTTTCCGTTTCTATTCATGGCCTGTTTCATTCATGCCCTCTTTTCTGTCCGTTTATTTCAGGAAAAGTATGATTAAAAGGCCGATAACAAAACCGTAAATAGCAGTTGCCTCAGCAAGCGCACAGCCAAGAAGAAGTGCCTTGCTGATCTTGCTTTCTGCCTCCGGCTGCCTTGCAATAGCGTCCACCGCCTTAGAAGTTGCAATGCCGATTCCTATACCTGCTCCGATTCCTGTTAATACTGCGATTCCTGCTCCGATTGCGATTAATGATGCCATAATAATGTTCTCCTTTTTCACTTATTTTTTCTTATTCAATCGCCTCTTTGATAAAGAGGGATGTCAAAAATACAAATACATATGCCTGGATCAATCCGTCAAAAATATCAAAATAACAACTGAATGCTGCCGGAACTGCAACCGGTATCACCATTTTAATCAATTCCATCACAACAAATGCACCCAATACATTGCCAAAAAGCCGCATGCAAAGGGACAAAGGACGAATAAATAATTCAAGTATGTTGATGGGGGTAATAAGG
>JAGZXV010000027.1 GCA_018378255.1 Clostridiaceae bacterium
AACTCCCACCCCTGTCATGGCATATCGTATCACCAAATACGGCGTCCATTCTCTTCGTCTCACATAATCACCCTTTATAAGATATGTGATGAATGCCGGAAGATTTCATTAATTATTCCTGTTGTTGAAAAAATGCTCCGTGTATTCCTTCGGATATGGTAAAACTGAGCTGTTTTACTGTCTCATCAATGTCCGGCGGCGTCACGTACAGGCTTCCGAATTCCGGTTCCAGCAGTTCCCGGATGAGATCATACTGTTCGTCGGAATCCATTTCTTCTATGAAATTTCCCATTCCGCTGGTGGAGGCATTGCTCGCCAGCGTTTTAATCATGGTTGAAACCGTGTCATGGACAATTGCCGCCGCTCCTACCACGGTAGGCACGCCGATGGCCAGCACCGGTATTCCAAGGCTTTCATAGGTCAGGCTGTGCCTGTGGTTTCCCACCCCTGAGCCCGGGTGAATGCCGGTATCCGTCAGCTGTATGGTGGTTCCGAGACGGCGCACGCTTCTGGCCGCCAGCGCGTCTATGGCAATCAGCAGATCAGGTTTCGTCTCATGAATGATTCCCTTCAGGATTTCAGCAGTCTCCATTCCCGTCTGGGCCATCACCCCCGGAACGATTCCGCTGATCACCGGAAACCTCTTTTTTTGACAAAACGCCTCTCCGTACTGTGTCCACAAATGCCTGGTCACCTGAAGGTTTCCCACCACCCTGGGCCCCAGGGAATCCGGTGTAACCGACTGGTTGCCCAGTCCCACCACCAGTACATGAACCGGCGGTTCATGATGGGAAAACGGCCTTCTGCAGACCTGTTTTACTAATTTTCTCAATTGTTTTGCCAGTTCATCCGAAATTTCCCGGTGAAAATCCTCATCCTTATCACTTAATTGGGACGCTTCAAGGGTCAAATATGTGCCCTTGGGTTTTCCCATGGCCTTTGCCCCCCGGTCATCCAATATCTTGACCTCTGTCAGTTTCATACTGTTTTCACAGCCATTCCATTCTCTTAACGAAACGCCTCGAATCTCTCCCCCATCTCCGGGAAAACTCTCTTTTTCTTCCAGAGCCAGGTCGGTCCTCACCTCGAACTGCATTTTCTCTTCTTCCATATTCTCCACTCTTTCTGCCTCCATTTTAATACCGAAAATAGTATGTCTCATGGTATTTTCTGCAAAAAACCTGAAAATATGTATTGACATCCCCTGATAAATTCGCTAAAATACAATAGTATGTTTACATTGAACTGTCCGTGTCCAGACTTTGATGCAAACCAAAGATTAAATTAATATATTATTTCAATTGGAGGTGTACAGATTGGCTAACATTAAATCTGCTAAAAAAAGAATTTTAGTTAACGAAACTAAGGCTGCTAGAAATAAAGCTATCAGATCCAAAGTTAAAACAGCTATTAAAAAGGTAGACGCTGCAGTTGCTGCCGGTGACAAGGCTGCTGCACAGGCTTGCTTAAACAGCGCTATCACAGAGATCGACAAGGCATGCACAAAGGGAGTTTATCATCCAAATAATGCTTCCAGAAAAGTATCCCGTGTCACAAAAGCTGTTAATTCTATGGCTTAATTATAATAAATTCTAAAAAATAGCTGTTGTAAAGGCAGATGAATCATTTGCTTTTACAGCAGCTCTTTTAATTGGCCATACTAACAAAAATCATTGCAGACATCACCAATAATTTAGTCGCGGTCCGCGCTCCCTTTATTGGTCCACTACGGCACCATCAATCCCCACACGCGTCAGTATACCACGTCGTTTATACGGGAACAGGATGTCAACATCATCAACCAGTTCAACACCGATACCGGGCTTTGTTGGTATCTGTAAATAACCGTCTGCGTATTTGATGGTCTCTTTTACTACATCGCCCTGACGGAAATCATCCTTATTTTTATTCACAATCGTGGAGAAATGATCCGTGGTCGAAGGTCTGTCATCACCCGGAAATTCCTGCAAAGCGAAATTAGGAGAATTTGCAGCAATCTGGATGCAGGCCGCTGTGGAAACAGGACCGGACGATTTACCCGTCAGTAGAAAACTTTATCAGCACAGCACGCCAATATCTGAAAAAGAGCAGGGAGTAGCCGGTTTTACATCCCGTAAAAATAATAATCCATATAAAAAAGCAAAAGAAACTTTCACATTTCCTTTGCCTTTTTATATGGATTATTTATTCTTTTTCAGCCATTCGATCGCAGAGTTCGCATACACTGCAGCTCCTACATAGAGATAATCTTCGTTAAATCTGGATTTTGGATGATGATTTCCATATTTATAGCCGGCCTGCTTATTTCCAATAAACAATAGGGCTATGCCAGATGGTACTTTTTCTGATATTGCCGCGAAATCCTCTGAACCGCTCAATCTGCTCAACGCTCCGCCAAACGCAGTACGTAAATCTACCGCAGTCTCATTTCCTAAAAGCTCCTGTGTAAATGCAAGTAGCTCTTCTGATACCTGGCTGCTGCATTTGACAACTCCACAGGTATTGGTAAACTCTACCTCAGCTTCACAGCGCCTTGCCTTAGCAGTATTTTCAGCCATTCTCACAAGGCTCTCTCTCAATATGTCTCTGGTATTCTCATTAAATGTCCGGATCGTACCGCGCATATAGGCAGTATCAGCGATCACATTCCCCGTATTCCCTCCGTGAATCTCACCGATTGTCATAACACAGTTTTCCGCCGGATTCACATGTTCCGCCACGATTTCCTGAATCCCGCTATGTATCGCGCAGACAGCGCCTAAAGGATCCACCGCCAGCTGGGGAGTTGCGCCATGCCCGCCCTTACCCTTGACATTTATTTCGAACCAGTCCGAAGATGCATAGGCCGGTCCCCCTCCAAAAACGCCTACCATGCCATCCGGTATCGGCGTTCCAATGGTTACATGGATCATCATAGCCGCGTCTACAGACGGGTTCTCAAGCACACCTGCGTTTACCATTTCTTTGGCCCCCAAAAGAGGCTCCTCTCCCGGCTGGAATAAAAGCTTCACAGTCCCTTCAATCTCCTCTTCATGCTCTTTCAAAAGCTTAGCCGCTCCCAGAAGCATAGAAGTATGGCAGTCATGCCCGCAGGCATGCATACATCCTTCGTTTTCCGACGCATAAGCAAGGCCTGTCTCTTCCTGAATTGGCAGTGCATCCATATCCGCTCTGAGTAAAAATACCTTTCCTTCTTTTCCGCCTGCAATAGCCACGACCCCTGATTCTCCGTATTCTTTCGGTTCGTACCCATATTCCATAAGCTTTTTCATCACATATTGTTTCGTAACCGGCAGTGAAAGAGAAAGTTCCGGGTGGCGGTGCAGGTATCTTCTGTTCTCTATCAGTTCACTATTTATCTTCTTTGCTTCATCAATCAAAACTTTCATTCTTATTTCCTCCATTTTCCTATACTTGTGCCACTGCTTCCGGCTTTTTATTTTTGCCGTTAAAGATCCCGATCTGCATCACAATAATAACCGCTGATACTGCTGCCATAGCAATCCATGCCGCTCCGTATCCGCCGGTGGCATCAAAAAGAGCGCCGCAGAAAATAGCGCCTATTGGGTTCCCGATTCCTGTTGCCACATTGATATTCCCAATATATCTGCTAAATTCCTTATCACCAAATACGGCGGATACCACAAGAGGCGCTGCCACAGTTGCCACAGAACCGCCTATGGCATAAAATACAACATACGCATATCCCATGGAATGTATGTCTGCGCTCATATAGATCAAAAGCATAGAAAGCATCAACATAATATTGCCAACAAAAACACCTTTTTTTATTCCGATGCGGTCGCACATTGCGCCCAGCAAAACCTTTCCAAGTGTCAGCGCGCCCAGCGCAAGCGCTCCAAGGCTGGCCGCCTTTGATGCAGTAAATCCAGCATCATTAAAATAGGGAATCTGATGATTTAAAATGCCGGCATTGACAAAGGCCAGCAGGAAAAAGGATCCCGCCACTAACCAATACGCCATGCTCTTACGTCCCACGGAAAATGGTATTCCTGCCTTTTCGGATACGGCGCCGTCAACCAGAACTTCACCGATGCGCTCCAGTCCTATTTCCTTAGGGCTTCTGATTACCAGAACCGCAATAAATGGAACAACAGCAAAGAAAATTACAGCATTTGCGTAGTAAGCAGCCCGCCACCCATAATTCTGGCAGAACCAGTTGAGTACCATCGTCATAAACATTCCGCCAATTCCTGAACCGGCCAATGCGATACTCATAGCGAGCCCCTTTTTCTTCGGACCAAACCAGGCATTGATCAGAACCGGAACAGGTATCATAGTCGCTCCCGCAAATCCAAAACCTGTAAGCAGGCTGACTGCGTAAAACTGCCACATTTGTGTGCAGAAGGTACATCCTATTACACAGATTATCAAAATCATACAGGAACCAATCATCGTCCGTTTGATGTTATGTTTTGCAATAAAACGCCCGACTGTAAAAGAACCGATAATTGTACCAGCTGATGCAAAGAGTGACCTTACAGAATATGCAGAACGCGAGAACCCAAACTCTTCCGTTATCGGAAGGGTGAATACTCCAGCGCTGGAAATCGCAGAATATACAAGCGCATAAACTAAAAACCCTACAAACACGATCCACCAGCCATAATACATCTTTTTCTTTTCTTTCATACTATCATCCCTTCATTTTTCATTTTTAGTATATTTATCGCATATGCTATTTATATACTAAATTTAAGTTCGGCCAATGTCAAGATAAATTGATATTTTCATGATTATCACTAATGTGCCACTTCATTTTTGTGCATTATATCCAATCTATAAATCCTATAACTATGCGGAAAATCGGGTATTCTGCGATTAATAGTTTACTTCCAATTCCAATCCATGATATACTAAATAAAAAATCAGAGGACGGAAATGCATATGAAATTAGCAATATTAGTTGCGGGACAACTTTTGTCCTATATAAGGACAAAACTGCAGGATCCTGTTTTCAGGGAGCTGGAAGTTTCTGTTACAGCTCTCGACTATCGGAATTTTTCATATATATCACAGCTATATAAAGAAATTGAACATGATTACGATGGCTTCTTAGTCTGTGGCACGGCCGCTTATTCTGCGTTGGAAAAAGGGGTCTCCTCTTTGCTCAAGCCAACTGTCATTTTTGAGGTGGGACTGGAAAGTATCTATTACAGTCTTTTGGATTTATTGCGAAAGAACCGCTCGCTGGATCTGAAACGTGTAGTGATTGATATATTCCTTCCTTTCAATGTACAAAATACAGCCGACAGCCTCATAGAGCTGAATGAACCGGGATTTAAAAAAATAAAGACTGAAGTTTTTTGGAAGGACTATTCGTTAGACGAACTGATCTCCATAGAAGATCATGTTTATGATTTGATTTTGAAAAAGTGGGAACATGGAGAGATCGATTATGTGCTTTCACGTTATTCAACGGTTTACCCCAGATTAGTGGAAAGGCAGATTCCCTGTACTTTTGTTTATTCCAGCACATACCAGCTGTTTCATGCAGTAAAAGACTGTATAAACGCCATAGATATAGCAGGTATGAAAGAATATATGCCCGGAGTAATTGCGGTGTTTAGGGAATCCCGTCCTTCTTCCAGCATCACTCCCGACGATATGGACATGGATATTCTCACACTGCAAAAAGCATTGTTAGAATTTAATAAAGAATATTTAACAGATTATCAGCTGCAGAAGCATCTGAACGGATTTTATATTTTCACCAATTTAAAAACACTCCATCGCATTACCGGGCACTTTTCCGGCTGCAGTTTATCCGTGTTTTTAAAGAAACATTTAGATTTTAAAACAGATATCGCCTACGGCTTTGCCCAGGATATTGCGCAGGCCCGGTCAAATGCCGCTGCCGCACTGAGAGTTTCTATCCGGGAAAAGCATGTATACGCCATAAACGAATCCGGTACCTTGCTGGGTCCCTTAGACCTGGCCTCTTCGCTGATACCAACCTGTGAGCTGACGCCCCAATTGGAACTTCTTGCATCCCGCTCCAGGCTGTCGCCTCTGACCATACAAAAGCTTAAAACCATTGTCGATGCAAATGCCTCCAATGAAATCACGATTGCAGAATTGTCAGAAAAACTGGGTGTGAAGCAGAGAAATGCGAACCGTATCCTCACAAACCTGCTGCAAAGTCAGGATGCCGAAATCATCGGCGCCCGCGCTTCCGGCACAAAGGGGCGCCCTACAAAGGTATACCGGCTGCTGTCCCTAACCCCTGACGCCAGGTAAAAGCCTGCGTCAATCATAAAATGAGCCGGCCATAAAATAACGAACAGAACAAGTCTCTCAATTCCTGAGGGACTTGTTCTGCCTGTTACACAAAAATCCGTGTTCTCATATCTTGGATTGTAACCGGCTCACATCCACTTTTCCAGGGAACCCCCGCCGATTAAATCCCAATTATCAATACCTTTTCGTAATCAACAGCTCCACCGCCAGCCGGTCCCCCAGCTTTCCTGTCTTCACCGCTTCTTCCGCATCCACACACAGATTTACATAAGAAAAAATCTGTTCCATGGTAAAGGTTTTTGCCTGCAGCATCACTTTTCCTGCGATAAAGGGCTGTATTTTGAGTTTAGATGCGATCCTGCCCTTATCCATACCCTGCCCCATTAATTCCTTCACCTGAAGAATCTGGTTGAACTGCCTTGCAATCAGAAACAAAATTCTCATAGGCGGTTCCTTCAGAGTGAGAAGATCTTCATATAAATCCATAGCCGCCTTAGTTTTTCTTCCCACAATCGCGCTGACCATATCAAAAATTTTATTGGTTACCTGGACCATGCAGATGGCTTCCACATCTTCCGATGTGATCACATCCCGTCCCAGGGTGTAGCTGATTAACTTATCCAGCTCCATACGGATATGCTCCATGTCATCCCCTGTTTTGCTTAAAAACAGTTCCATGGTATTTCCTGTGATCTTCTTTCCTTCCCGGGCCAGTATCCCGCCTGCCCACTGGGCAAGCTGCCTCGCATCCTGGCGGGCCAGATCCGCCGCATATCCAATCTCTTTCACCTTCTTGTACATGCGGTTTCTCTTATCCACTTCCGATTCCACAAACAAAAGACAGGTGCTGTCGGGCAAAGACGGCAGATATTCCACCATTTCATCGGCAGCCGACTTAAAAAATCCGCTGTCCTCTATTATGATAAGCCTTTTATCACTGAAAAACGGCATGGTATCAGCAAGGCTGATCAGTTCCCTGACATCCAGCCCTTTCCCCTCAAAATAGTTATAATTCATCGTATCATCGCCCACTATAGCCTCTTTTAAACGGTTCTTATAACTCTTTTTTAAAAATGCCTCTTCTCCAAATAAAAGATAAACCCGTTCAAATTCATGGTTTTTGATATCCTGGTTCAATTTCTGCATATTGCATTCCTTCCTGTTTGCCGGTGTTTCCCGGTCAGCTCTGTTGTGTTTAAAAACTGCCTTCCGTCTGTGAAATGCCACACATTGCGGCCATGCAGCCGGTAGAAGGAAATTTCAAACAAACACTAATCTCTATTATACGGTGGGCCGCCTTCCCAGTCAACCCGCAAGCCCCGCCGCTCTTTATGTAAAATCCTGTCCCACGTCTTTTGCCTACGGAAGCCACGTATCCCAAACGACCCTGTTCCCGTCTGTCCATACGGTCACCGCACCGTTGACTGCAGTCTCATAAATGCGGCTGTGTTTTTCATTTAAACGCTCCAATACCTCCTGATGGGGATGTCCATAGCGGTTTCCTTCCCCATAGGAAATCACAGTCCAGGAGGGCTTCAGCCGGTCTAAAAATTCCGGCGTATTGGAAAAGCGGGAACCGTGATGGGCCGCTTTTAATACAGTTGCCGGGGCAATTCCATATTCTAATAACTTCGCTTCCCCTACGCCGCTCATATCACCAGTCAGCACCAAACGGAATGCGCCCAGTTCCACTTCTAAAACCAGTGATTCTTCATTGGCATCGGAAGGAATATCCTCAGCACCAGGATAGACGCATTGGATTACCATCTCCCCCTCGGTCAGCCGGTCAGACCGCTTCACATCCCGGACAGTTCCTCCCCGCCTTAACTGAAGGAGCTCCAGCTCCCCGCAGTTATCGTCTTCCTCCCTGTGATAAGGCAGCATCAGATTATCAATAGGAATCCCCCTGTCCTCTTCCAAAAGATACCGGATCCCGCTCACATGATCCATATCCCCATGTGTCACAAATGCATAATCAATCCGGCTGATCCCTTTGCTCTTTAAAAATGGCTCCAGCGTATATTCACCCAGTTTCTTTTGACTGCCGCTTCCCCCATCCACAAGCACCACCAGATCCTCATATTCCATCAAAATACCGTCCCCCTGTCCGACATCCACAAATGTGATTCTCAGCCCTTTTAAGGGCAGTTTCCATAGGGACACAACGGATATGACCAAACAAATGAAAAGCGGCAGAATCATCCTTTTCACAGAACCTCTTTTTTGCTGTTCCCTTTTTATTAGAAGAAACACAGCCGCCATGACTGAATAATACAATCCGATCTGCCAGAGTTCAGGCCTTCCCGGCACAATACTGTTTCCCGGAAGACTGGCCGCCGTCCGGCACACTGCTTCATAAAATCGGAGAATATAATGGCCCGGCCCCAAAGCCATGTGCCCGGCTTTCAGCCAGATACAGCCCAAAAGAACGCCGGCCGCGCCGGAACAGACCACATAAGTCATCAAAGGGATTACCAGCAGATTTAAAAGAATGGAGTAGACAGGATATTCAAAATAGTGATACCGGATCACAGGATAAGTCACCCATTGAATAGCCGCGCCCACACAGAGGGCTGATATCCATGGATTCTGCGTTTTATGCTGTCCATCCAGCCATTTTCCCGGTATACCTATGGCAAATACGGCGCCGAAAGACAGTTGGAATCCGGCTGAAAACAGAAGCCATGGGCTGTCAAAAAGCAGCAGCAGAGCTGCCAATGACGCGGCGGATAAAAGGTCATAGGTCCTTCCCAGATATTCCGCCAGCATCATCAAAAGCAGCATGATCACAGACCGCACCACAGAGGCCGATCCCCCGACTGCCATGCCATAGCTGATGATCCAAACGCCGGCCAGAAGGCCGGCACCGGAAAATCCCATCCCCCACAGCCTGAGCAGACGGTAGATTCCGGCACCGATCAAGGCTATATGAAGGCCGCTGATAGCCAGAAGGTGGGCGATTCCATTCTTCTGATAGAGATTTCTGATCTCAGGCGCCAGATTTTCTTTTTCTCCCAGCAAAGCGGCCTGAAAGATTCCCAGATCCTCCGGCCCACTGATCTGTTCCAATATGCCGGACAGATGGGATTTCACCCGGTATATGGCATCTTTTAAGGGGCTGTAACTGCCCTTCTCCGGTTCAAGCCAGGTTCCAAACATGCGGTAACGGATTTTCAGCCCCCTGTAATAGCTCCTGGCATCGAACTCTCCAGGGTTTCGCGGCTGTCCGAACTCACTGAGTTCCCCATAACACCGGATGGAACTGCCTATTCTTAAAGGCCCGGTACTGCCGTCTATAAATTCTGAATCCATATAAAGCAGGATTTGACCCGCTTCTTTTATCCCATCTTTTGTATAGACCCTGCAATTTCCAATACGAATCAGGTCATTGCCTGATTTCCGGCTGATCTCTTCCACCACTCCCACCGCCTCCGCCTCTGCACCTGACAGAGTTTCTAAAAGAGACGGATCTTCAAACTGCTCCGTAACCACTTTCATCCTGACACTACCGGCAGCAAAAAAGAAAAGCAGAACCAGGACTGTCCTGACTCTGCTTTTTTTCACCATAAACCATAAGCCTCCTGACGCCAATAACGCCAGCACGCCTATTACCACCAGTCCGGGTAACAGAGTAAGTACCTCTCCAAGTACGAACGCCCCTGTTAAGAACATAAGCGGCCTTTTAATTTGTAACACCTCCAAGATCTGTTTTTCTTTCAAATAATGTATTTAATGATATGGAATCCTTATAAACCGCATCCTGTGATCCGTTAATTGAAATCTGAACTTTATTTACCGTAGTCAGTTCCGTCAGGGAATTCACAATGGAATAGATTGGTATGTAATCCTTTACCTCCAGCGTGCTGTTTAAAAACGCGGAATCAAAATTGATATAGCATATATTTTTATTGACCGATACGTTAAGCAGCTTCACATCCTTTGACAGCGTAGGCTGCAGGCCTTCGGTAACAGGGCCGTTGATGAGCTGTTCAATGATCATCTTTTCAAGTGAGGTATTGATGGTGTGCACCACATACCGCTGTTCCGCAAACAGCTGCTCCCCTGCCTCATCCGTAAAATACAGGGTGATCTCCGTCTTTTCAAATGAGTTCACATCACTGATGCTTTCAATGAAATCACCGGGCGACAGCATTCCCACAGGAACCCCTGTTCCGTCCATCAGCGGCTGATCCCCCACATTGATATTGATGTATTCCACTCCCGGTATCTGGGTAAATGTCTTCGTCAAAGCCGCCCTGCACAGAATCTCCCTGGTGGCTTTCATATCCTGTACATTGGTATAATTATTATCAAAATACAGATAGAGAACGTGATCTTTCAGCTCATATTTTTGAAATTCCACTTTTTCCGATAAAGAAATCTGGCAGTCCACATCCTTTGGCGCGGTACGGAACTGGTTCATCAGCTCGATCACCAGCCGGCCGGCATCCGTCTCTTCAGCCTGATACTCCTGAGATACCAGGTGGGTCATGCCCGGATTCAAATAATAAATTTTATACGTACTTTTCCCATCTTCCTGAACCGTACTTTGATCCCCGCATGCAGCCAGGATACAAAGCGCGGCCAGAATGAGAAGAACTCGTTTCATATGTTTCATATTCTGTCACCGCTCCTGTCTGCTATGAAATATAGGACAGAGGAATCCGGACGGTAAATATCGTCCCTTCCCCTTCTTTACTCTGTATTTTCAGCGCGCCCTGATGCATCAGCACCACACTCTTTGTAATGGCCAGACCAAGGCCGGTTCCGCCTGTCTCCCTCGAACGCGCCTTATCCACCCGGTAAAAGCGTTCAAATATCCGGTCCTGGCATTCTTCCGGTATCCCGATTCCTGAATCCGCCACCTTGACATAAAAGAACTTGTGGTCAGCATCCAAAGTCACCCTGACCCATCCGTCCTCAACGTTATATTTAATCGCATTTTCCACCAGATTATTGAGGGCCAGAGAAAGCTTTGTTTCATCCGCATCGGCGGTCACGTCCCGGATACTTTCCAGTATCAGTTCAATATTCCTCTTTTTGGCGATGGGCCTCAGCCGCTTCAAAATCAATTCCAGAAGTGCATTAATATTGACTTGGGCGATATTCATCTCCGTAGCTGCCTTATCCATGCGCACCAGGGACAGCAGGTCATCTATGATCTTGCTTTCCCTGTCGATTTCATCTGAAATATCGGTCATAAACTCCCGATACAGCTCAATCGGCACATCCTCCATCCCCATCAGGGAATCAGCCAGCACGCGGATTGATGTGATCGGCGTTTTCAGCTCATGGGATACATTGGATACAAACTCCTGTCTGGACTGGTCCACGGCTTTCAGCTTAGTCAGTGTACGCTCCACCGCAGATGATATATTCGCGGTTTCCTTATAACTGCCCGACGGCAGCTCCTCTTCCAGGTTGCCGTCCGCAATCCGGTCCAAACGGCGCTGTAAGCGCTGAAACGGCCGTATCAAAAACAGCGCTGCTCCCATGGAGATCAACACCAGGATCCAGAATGCAATCATCTGGAAAAAGCTTCCTTTCTCAGCGATCCTGTCCGCTAAATCCAGGATATTCTCGGTGGATGCCGTCACCAGAATGACTCCGCTGACATTTTTATCCGTTGTGTTGTCATAGATCGGAACAGTCAGGGCAAAATAATGCTTTTCTTTGTTATATCTGCTGCTGTTCTCCCCCATAAAACACCGGATCACTTCTTCCGAAATGTTCATTTTCTGGTTTGCCAGCCCGAAGGTATCTTTTAATATGCGGAAACTTTTATCCACAACCACGATTCTGCCGTTAAAGACATCGGCAATAGTGTCCATCTCACCGTTTAAAAGCTCATTGCCCGCCCCTGATGCCATATATCCTGCCCTCGTCATCTTATTGCTCAGAATCAGGCATTGGTTCTGAACTTCGATGATCCGGTTGTCGATCTGATTCTGACGGAAGGATTCAATCAGAACCTTTTCCTGCAGCACCATAGGCAGAAAGCCGGCCAGGAGAATCAGGATGACCAGAGGAATCTTCATGCTGATCTGACGTTTCCATTCCAGTTTCTTCCATATAGACATGAATCTTACCTCCTGTTTCATCCGCCTTATACAATTTTTTTCGAACAGGCTACCGCTAAGGCTCCCGGGCCGATGTGGCATGATATGCTAAGAGACAGGGCATCCAGATAGATATTCGCTTTCGGGAACAGTTCCTGCAGCTCTTTTTCAAATTCCCTGGCCGCCTCTTCGCTGTCCGTATGGGCAATCTGAAGCCAGGTATTCTCACATTCCTTATCGTTAAACCGCTGTTCTAAATCATGGGAAATAGCCGTAATCATCATGGATTTGGCCTGTTTCATAGTTCTGGCCTTGGCAAATGCATCCAGCTTTTCTCCCTGGATGGTGAGCACCGGTTTCAATTTGAGCAGGGTGCCGAGGGCCGCTGCCGCCGGAGTGATCCTGCCCCCCTTTTTCAGATATTTCAGTGTATCAACGGTTATATAGATGCTGGATTCGAACTTTGTATCTTCCAGCACCTTCTTAATCTGCGCCGCATCCATGCCCTGTTCTGCCAACTTTAAAGCGTCCCTGGCAGACTGTCTCTGGGTCACTGAAATCCTCTGGTTGTTTACCACTTCCACTTTCCCGTCATAGTCCTGGGCCAGCATCACCGCCGTCTGGCAGGAGCCGCTCAACCCGCTGGACATGGGAATATACACAACCTGGTCATGCTCCTCTAAAAGTTTGTCCCAGAAATTTATCACGTCCTGAGGAGAAGGCTGGGATGTGGTTATATCGGCATCCGCTGCCTGTTTATCGTAAAATTCTCTCTGGCTTAAATTGATGCCCTCCAAATAGGTTACTCCATCTATCATAAATGGCATCGGAATCACAAAAATCCCTTCCTCTGCGGACTGTTCCTGAGTGATCCCGCTGTTACTGTCCGTCGCTATTGCTATCTTCATAAAAACCTTCTCCTTTCGCCGTACCTTCTGCTGAAGTATACAGCTGATAATAGATCCCCCTTTGCTTCATCAGCGTCTGGTGGTTTCCTTCTTCCACAATCCGGCTGCCTGACAAAACTAATATCCTGTCGGCTCCGTGGATAGTAGTCAGCCTGTGGGCAATGGTCAGGGTTGTTCTTCCTGCCGCCAGTTTATCCAGAGATTCCGAAACAAGATGTTCACTTTCGTTGTCCAGACTGGCTGTCGCTTCATCCAAAAGCAGCACCTGAGGCGCTTTTAAGAAAACCCTGGCGATGCTGATTCTCTGCTTTTGTCCTCCCGAGAGCTTAACGCCCCGTTCTCCCACATAGGTATCATACCCATCTTTCAGCTCTTCAATAAACTCATGGGCTCCTGCCAGCTTGGCCGCCTCAATCACTTCCTCCCGGGTAGCTCCCGGTCGGCCATATGCAATATTTTCGTAGACATTGCCGGAAAAAAGATATACGTCCTGCTGAACCACGCCGACGTTGCTTCTCAAACTCTCAAGCGTTACCTTCCGGATGTTCTGGTCATCCAGCAGAATCTCTCCCTGAGTCGGATCATAAAAACGCGGAATCAGGTTGCAGAGAGTCGTCTTTCCGCCGCCCGACGGTCCCACAAGGGCGACCTTCTCTCCCGGACGGATGGTAATATCAATATCAGAGAGCACCGGCGTATGGTCATCCGGATATTCAAATGACACATGTTTAAATGTGATCTTTCCCTTTACGCCTTCAAGAGGAACCGCTCCCTCTTCATCAAAGATATCCACTGTCGCATCCATCAGCTCCGTAAAGCGCTCTATTCCGGTCATCCCCCTCTGGAACTGCTCCGCAAATTCGATAATCCGGCGGATGGTTGCCAAAAGAGTGGTTACATACATGGTATAGGCCACCAGATCAGCAGGATCAATCAGACCTTTTATCATAAAAAGGCCTCCTGCCGCAATCACAACCGTATACATCAGGCCGTCAAACATCCTGATTGTATCCTGGAATGCGGCCATATAAAAATAAGTCTGCCGCTTAATCTTTAAAAACTGCAGATTATCTTTTTGAAATTTATCCAGCTCCAGATCCTCATTGGCAAATGCCCGCACCACCCTGTTTCCCAACAGGCTGTCCTCAATCCTGGCATTCAGTTCACCGATATGGTTTCTCTGGACTTTAAATGCCTTTCTCACCTTCAGGTTGAAATAGGTGCAGGATACCGCCATTACAGGAATCAGCACAAAAATAATGACTGTCAGCAGCAGATTAATCTGTGACAGTATAACAAAAGACACCACGCCTTTCAGAAATGCAATAAAAAACTCCTCCGGACAGTGATGGGCAAACTCAGTTACATCAAACAGGTCGCTGGTAATCCTGGACATGATCTGGCCGACTTTTGTATTGTTAAAATAGTTATCGGACAGCTTCTGTAAATGGGCAAATGCATCATGACGCATATCCGTTTCAATGGACGCTCCCATCACATGGCCGGTATAGGCCATATAAAAACTGGCAATTCCATCGATGATGCGCAGTCCAAAATAGATTCCGCTGATTGTCAGAATCATCTTTACCGACAGCGCCTGCAGATCATTCATCCCTATATTGGTAATATAACGCAGGATCAGCGGCAGCACCATCTCGCAGACCGTTGTAAGCGATGCGCAGAACAGATCCAATACCATGATCCCTATATAATTTCTGTAATATGGAGCAAATCTTCTCATTAATGTACTAGTTTTCATCCGTTGTATATCCTCAAAAATGTTTCCCGACTCTTCTCGTATTCTCACAGTACGGCTGTCCGCCTCTTTTACACCGTGGCTTTAATAGTGTATCATAAAAGCGCTTTTTTTTCCATAGTAAAAAGCAGAGAGCCGGCTTCTCCCTGAAAATCTGCACTGGACGCCTGTTCTTTTTTCCCTTATAATAGCATTAATGAAAAAAATCAAAATCTATAATTAATTCAAAGGAGAATTCCCATGCCCTATTGTCCAAAATGCGATATGGAATTTATTGACGGGATAACCGTCTGTTCGGACTGCGGCGGCCCATTAGTCCCATCCAGAGAAGAAGCCCTGAAGCAGAAAAAGCAGCAGCAGGAGGAAGAAGAGGCCAGGCTGAAGGCAGAATACGAGGCTGCTTCCGAACTTTTAAGCAGCCCGGAAGGCGAAGAGATGAAACAGAGCGCACAGGCCGCGCCGGCTAAAGTCTACGTAAAAAAAGCGGATAAGTATGAAGACCTCAAATCCTCCGCTTCCGCATTTATCCTGGTCGGCGGCTGTCTTCTGGTGTTTTCCGTCCTTTGCTGGACCGGCATCATTAACCTGCCCATTGCAGGCACTTCCAAACTGCTCATGCAGGCCGTGCTCACGGCTATGGGCATCGGTTCCATCGCGGTTGCTGTTAACTCCTACCGCTCGGCAAAAGCAGTTCAGTCCCAGATCGAAGAGGAAAATACTGCCACAAAACAGTTGATTGAATGGTTTATCACTTCCTACACGGCCGATAGCCTGGACCGTCAGCTTTCAGATGAATTGGGAGAACTGGGACCGGAAGAACTGAGTTTAAAGAGATTTGAGCTGATACAGGATATCATCATAACCAATCATGATATCACCGATCAGTCTTATGTGGACAGCATAAGCGAAGATATTTACAGTAAACTGTTTGAATCATAGCAGCCCGCGCATCCGGGGCCGTATCTTAAGGGCCATAGACATTGACCGAAGATACGGCGCACCGGATGCCGGGCTGTATTCATTTCTTCTTATACAAAAGAGCAGATCAAAGACATGGTTCCGTCAAATCGGCATTCCCCATATCCGGAAGGGATAATAAAGCTCTGCCCTTTCTCAATATGGATTCCGTTGATCTCCCCTTCTCCTTCAATCACCGTCACATTGACAAATGGCTTATCAAATGTTTTAGTGAACACCCCCTCGATCTCATACTTATAAACGGAGTAGAAGGGGCAGGTGATCAGGTGGCTTTCCATTCCATGTTCAAACCGGGTTGTCTGAACCTGTGGCATGGCATTCCGGCTCTCAAACGGGGCCTTAATCACATCGATGGACTGCTTTACATGGAGCTGTCTCGGCTTTCCGTCGGAAAGGCGGTCATAGTCGTATACCCGGTAGGTGATATCGCTGTTCTGCTGTGTTTCCAAAATCAGAGTGCCCCCCTTGATCGCGTGAAGGCAGCCTGGGTCAATCTGGAAGAAATCTCCTTTCTTCACCGGGATCTCACGGATGAATTCACCCCAGCGCTTTCCCAGAATCATCTCTTCCATCTCTTTGTGGTCCCTTGCATTGTGCCCGATCACGATCTTTGTGCCAGGTTCACAATCCAGGATATACCAGCACTCCGTCTTTCCAAGAGAACCGTTCTCATGAACGCCTGCATATTCATCGTCAGGATGTACCTGAATGCTCAGGTCCTGCTTGGCATCAATAATCTTTATCAGAAGCGGATACCGGTCCGAAGGATCATTTCCAAACAGTTCCGGATGGTCTTTCCATAATCCGCTGATGGTGCAGCCGTCATACGTGCCGCCCTTCACCCTGCAGTCTCCGTTCTGATGGGCGCTGATGGCCCAGCACTCTCCGGTATGGTCACTTGGAATCTCCATTCCATATACACTCTTTAACCGGTTTCCTCCCCAGATCATTTCCTTTAAAACCGGTTCCATAAACAACAGTTCCATCTTGTTTCTCCTCTCCCCTTATCCGGAAACAAATGTTATTTTTTAATTGATAGTATCAATTCACTATTGGCAAAGATCAACGATAACCTGAGCGAAAATCTTAGCGCTCATGAGCAGTTCATCAATTACCGCAAATTCATCCGCTCCATGCATGCGGTTATCCGTACCAGGCATGGTAGCTCCAAATGCAACGCCGTTTTTCAGATGGTGTACATAGGTTCCGCCTCCTGTAGACTGGCATTCTCCTTTTAGTCCCGTATATTCTTCATATACCCTTAAAAGTGTCTGTACGAAATGGGAGTTTCCGTCCACATGATGAGGTTCTTTCATCTCATCGTTTAACAGGGTAAATCCGTTTTCAGCCATCCTGGCTTTTACCACATGGAGCACATTTTCTTCTGTTGAGCAGATCGGGCAGCGGCTGTCAAAGGTTCCTTCCAGGGACACGCTGTCCACTTTTAACAGGCTGAATGCCAGAGTGAGCTCTCCTGAGATTTCATCTTCCATAGCGATTCCCAGCGCTTTACCCTTAGTATCGCCATGAGGAATCAGTTTCACCAGCTTATGAACCGCATCAATCTGCTCACACGGTGCAAACGGAAGTTTGGTTAACATGGTGAGAAGAGCGGTTAAAGCGTTATTGCCATCATGGGGATGAGCCGCATGCGCACCCTCTCCCACAGCCAGAATCTTCGTCACGTCCTCTTCCGTATCGATCTCAAATGTCACTCCCGTAGCTTTGGTGATCTCCTCACAAGCCTGATCCAGCACAGCCCTGTCAATTCCCTGAACAACCGCATTCGCCTTGCCAGGAACTACGTTCACCTTGATTCCGGCATTTACGCTAACCAGCTTTGGAAGCGCGTCTGATTCCTTAAATTCAGCGGTAAAGTGACCTGCTAAACCACCCTTTTCCGTATTGGTTACAGGGAAATCCGCATCCGGTGAAAATGTCATCGGCGCCTCTTCCTCCACTGCGTAGTAATGAGCGATATCTGAACTTCCGCACTCTTCATCCGTTCCCAGAATCAGGCGGACATTTTTGCTGACCGGAATTCCCAGTTCTTTCACCGCTCTTAAAGCATACAAAGCGGCAACAGCCGGGCCCTTATCATCAGCAGTTCCCCGGCCGAATAATCTGCCGTCTTTTTCCACCGGGCTGAAAGGTTCCGTAACTGTCCATCCTTCACCGGCCGGAACTACGTCCAGATGTGCGAGAATATCCAACTGGCGTTCTTTGTCATTTAAATCGGCAGTTCCCACATAGTTATCATAATTCCTGATGGAAAAACCATATCCTTCCGCCATGGAAAGAGCTGCATTCAGCGCATCAAATGCCCCAGCTCCATAAGGTTTGCCTTCTTCATACGGCATTTTTTCGCTGTTGATTCTGCAGAGTTTGCAGATATCGTCCAGCATCTCCTGTCTGTGGGAATCGATATAGGCTTCAATTTTCTCTCTATACATATATATAAATACCTCTCATTCTGCCGGACTGCCGGCGTTTCTATTTATTTTTATTATTTCATCATGGATGCCAATGTTTCATTGACCAGTTTGCCGTCGGCTTTTCCCTTTACTTTGGGCATGAGGACTTTCATAATTTTTCCTTTGTCCGCAGGCGCCGGTTTCTCAATGCCAAGTTCCTCCAGCACAGAACGGATCACGGCTGTGATCTGCTCCACATTCATGTCTTCCGGCACAAATTCTTTATATACGGCCAGACGGGCAGCAGCCTCTTCCCTGATATCATCCCGGCCGGCAGGAGCCGTGTCATAGGTTTCCTGGGTCTGTTTAATCTCCTTTTTAATGACAGCGTTCTCTTCTTCTTCGGTCAGGTCTTCTCTCTTGTCGATCTGCGCATTTTTAAGAACGCTTAAAAGCATGGATAAAGCATCTTTTCTCGTTTTGTCCTTTGCCTTCATCGCTTCTACCATCGCAGCTCTGATCACATCAATTTTGCTCACATTCTTCGTGCCTTCCGTTGCATTCGTATTGCCCATGTTTATTCCTCCATTTCACATAATATTATATCTTCTTCATTAATTCCTTCCAAATTCGCTGAGTTTTAGTCCCGGATTGCGGTCCAGAACCATTCCCACGCTCCAGCTGTTTATGAACAGCAGCAGCGGATTATCTTTCAGATCCTTAATTCGCTTCATATCTGACGTACCCTGGATCTTCGCCACATCCACTTCTTCTTTATTCTCCACCCAGCGGATATATTCGTAAGGCAGTTTTTCCAGTTTTACTTCCACATTGTATTCATTCTCCAAACGGTAAGTTAAAACTTCAAACTGAAGGACGCCCACAACGCCTACAATGATCTCTTCCATACCGGTATTGAACTCCTGGAAAATCTGGATCGCGCCTTCCTGGGCAATCTGGTTTACGCCTTTAATAAACTGCTTTCTCTTCATGGTATCCATCTGGCGCACCCTGGCGAAATGTTCCGGCGCAAATGTGGGAATGCCTTCAAATTCAATTTTATCATTGGATGCGCAGAGTGTGTCTCCGATTGAGAAAATACCCGGATCAAACACGCCGATAATATCCCCGGCATAAGCTTCTTCCACAATCTTTCTGTCCTGGGCCATAAGCTGCTGGGGCTGGGACAGACGGATCTTTCTTCCGCCCTGGACATGGTTCACTTCCATCCCGGCATCAAATTTTCCGGAACAGATGCGCATAAATGCGATCCTGTCTCTGTGGGCTTTATTCATATTGGCCTGGATCTTGAAGACAAAAGCGGTGAAGTCTTTCTTAAAGGGATCCACCACCCCGGTAGTGGTCTTTCTGGACAGCGGAGATGTGGTCATCTGCAGGAAATGCTGTAAAAATGTCTCCACACCGAAGTTGGTCAGCGCCGAACCGAAAAACGCCGGCGAAAGCTGTCCTGTGCTGACCAGATCCATATCAAATTCCTCACTGGCCCCGTCTAAAAGTTCAATTTCGTCTTTTAACTGCTGGTGGTAATCCTGGCCGATCAAAGCGTCAACATCAGTTCCTTCCACATCAAATTCCTGGGATTCCACTTCCTTTTGTCCTCCCATGGCCGCCTTAAATGTGGTGATCTTTTTCGTATTCCTGTCATAAACGCCCTTAAAATTCTTACCGCAGCCGATAGGCCAGTTAATCGGACAAGTTTTGATCCCCAATACGGATTCAATCTCGTCCATCAGCTCAAAAGGATCCCGGGCTTCCCGGTCCATCTTATTGATAAATGTGAAAATAGGGATATTCCTTAACAGACAAACCTTGAACAGCTTGATGGTCTGAGCCTCCACACCTTTGGATGCATCGATTACCATGACCGCAGAATCGGCCGCCATCAGAGTACGGTAGGTATCCTCCGAGAAATCCTGATGTCCCGGGGTATCCAGAATATTGATACAATATCCATCGTAGTTAAACTGCATAACAGAAGATGTTACGGAGATACCTCTCTCCTTTTCAATCTCCATCCAGTCTGATACTGCATGTTTTGTCGCTTTTCTTCCTTTTACGGTACCTGCCAGGTTGATGGCTCCTCCGTAAAGAAGGAATTTTTCCGTTAATGTGGTTTTACCTGCATCCGGGTGAGAGATGATGGCAAAGGTTCTTCGTTTTTTGATTTCTTCTGCTATATTAGACAAAGGTCTTTCCTCCAATTACTATTTAATTCCAAATACTCAAAATATGGACGCCCAAGCAGGACGTCCACTATTACCGCTTACTATTGTATTATTTTAACTGTTCAAAGTCAAGGGTTTTCCTTTCTATAAATCATATCATTAATCGCCGTCAGAATCCGGTGGGCCGCCTCCTGCTTGCTCATCTTCTCAAGTTCTGTGACGGAATCTTTGGTTATCAGGGTCACCACATTGGTATCCGTACCAAATCCGGCTCCCTCCACCTTTAGGTTATTGGCCACAACCATATCGATGCGCTTCTTCTCAAGCTTTTTGGCCGAGTTCTCCAGCATATTCTGTGTCTCCATGGAAAATCCGCATAAAAACTGGCCCTCTCTGCGGTGAGAACCCAGATATGCCAGGATATCGTCAGTCCGCTCCAGCTCAATACTCATATCGCCGTCCGTTTTTTTCGTCTTTTCAGCGCCCACATGAGACGGCCTGTAGTCCGCTACTGCGGCAGCTTTGATGATGATATCCTGCTCACCGCTCACATCGGTCACAGCCTCAAACATCTCCCTGGCGCTGGTTATATGCACCATCTTCACAAACCGTGGCTCTGCAAGGGAAACAGGACCGCTGATAAGCGTCACCTCAGCCCCTCTTCTGGCGGCAGCCTCCGCAATGGCATATCCCATCTTTCCGGTGGAATGGTTGGTGATAAAGCGGACAGGATCAATCGCCTCTCTGGTCGGCCCTGCGGTGACTAAAATTTTCTTTCCGGCCAGATCCTTTTCATATGCCAGTTCCTGCATGATATGGTCAAACAGTTCTTCCGGCTCCGGCATCTTCCCGGCCCCGGTATCGCCGCAGGCCAGATATCCAACCGCCGGATCCAGCACCTCCATGCCGTATTTTCTGCACAGCTCCAGGTTATCCTGAACAACAGGGTTCTCGTACATATTGGTATTCATAGCCGGAACAACAATCTTTTTGCACCGGCAGGCCAATGCGGTTGTAGTCAGCATATCATCCGCAATCCCGTGGGCCAGCTTGGCAATCACATTGGCCGTAGCCGGGGCAGCCATAAAGATATCCGCCCGCTTTGCAAGGGCCACATGTTCCACGCTGTGCTGAAAGTTCCTGTCAAAGGTATCCACCAGACACTTATTCCCTGTCAGCGATTCAAATGTAATGGGATTTATAAAATTAGTGGCATTGCGCGTCATAATCACCTGCACATCAGCGTGCTGTTTTTTTAGCATGCTGGCCAGGCTGGCAATCTTATAAGCAGCAATTCCGCCTGATACGCCTAAAACTACAGTTTTGCCTTTTAACATGATTCTCCTCCATTCCGTCCCTATCGGGATTTTCCGTACTCAAGCGCCAAAAGCGTCTGACCGGAAACTCTCTCTGCGTTGTGTTCTAAAAAAAAGTATGGTAGGATTATAGCATATCCAGAAGACAATTGAAAGGAGTCAAACCATGATTTTAGCAATCGATATGGGCAATACGAATATCGTAATCGGAGGTATCGACGACGAAAAAACATATTTTGTAGAGCGCATTACCACCACTCATGTAAAAACTGCATTGGAATATGCCATCAATTTTAAAAATATTTTTGAAATCCATCAGATCGATCCCCGGGCCATCGAAGGAGCCATTCTCTCTTCCGTTGTCCCGCCGTTAAATGCAGCCATCTCTTCCGCTGTCAACAAAATCTGCGGAATGCGGCCTATGATCGTAGGCCCCGGCATGAAAACCGGCCTTAACATAGTAATGGACAACCCGCGCAATGTGGGAAGCGATTTAATCGTGGATTCTGTTGCCGCCATCAATGAATATCCCTGTCCTATCATTATCATAGATATGGGAACCGCCACAACCATGTGCGTTGTGGACCCTGCCGGCAATTACATCGGCGGCGCCATTTTACCGGGCCTTAAAATCTCACTTGAAACCCTGAGCAGCAAAACTGCCCAGCTGCCCCAGATCAGCCTGGATATTCCGCAGAAGGTCATTGGGAAAAATACCATCGATTGTATGAGAAGCGGCATCATGTACGGCAACGCCGGCATGATCGACGGCATCATCGAACGGATGGAAGCAGAACTTGGCCAGCCGGCCACAGTTTTAGCCACAGGAGGGCTTTCCCGTTTTGTCACTCCACTGTGTAAACATAAGATTATATATGATGAATCTTTATTATTAAAGGGGTTGCTTATTTTATTTAAGAAAAATAAACAGTAAGAAAAAACTGGTAATTTATTTTCTGCCTCAGACAGTATAAAACCTGATCTCCGTGTACATCATTCATGTATAGGTTTAACCAAAATGAATGATGCGGAGGTAAGGATATGCCTGTATACAAAGTAGAAATCTGCGGTGTTAATACTGCAAAATTACCACTATTGAGCAACGATGAAAAAGAAGCGTTATTCAAACGAATCCTGGCTGGCGATAAAGAAGCCAGAGAACAATACATTAAAGGGAATTTAAGACTGGTACTTAGCGTAATACAGCGTTTTTCCAGCAGCAATGAGAATGTGGACGATCTCTTCCAGATCGGCTGCATCGGCTTAATCAAGGCTATTGATAATTTTGATATCACACAGAACGTGCGCTTTTCCACCTATGCTGTTCCCATGATTTTAGGTGAAGTCCGCCGTTATTTGAGAGACAACAACTCAATCCGCGTCAGCCGTTCCCTGCGCGATACCGCCTATAAAGCGATATATGCCAAGGAAGGCCTTATGAAAAAGAACCTGAAGGAACCCACTATTATGGAAATCGCAGACGAAATAGGCGTGAGCAAAGAGGAAGTGACCTATGCCCTGGATGCGATCCAAACCCCTGTCAGCCTGTACGAACCGGTCTACACCGATGGAGGCGATCCCCTTTATGTCATGGATCAGATCAGTGACAAAAAGAACCTGGAGGAAAACTGGGTGGAGGATATCTCCCTGGGCGAAGCCATGAAACGCCTTCCCGAGCGTGAACGCCATATCATAGACATGCGCTTTTTCGAAGGCAAGACCCAAACCGAAGTAGCCGAAGAGATCAACATCAGCCAGGCCCAGGTAAGCCGGCTTGAAAAAAATGCTTTGAAGAGTATGAGAAATTATCTGAACTGATTGGTGAAGGGAACGCCCAAGAGGAAGGGATGCCGGGGGCTGGGCGCTGGCTGACCGGTTCAGCGATTTGTTGTGGCCGACGGCAGTTCTTAGGCTGAAAGGGAGGAAAATGATGGGGAAATCACTGACCTCAAAGTCAGTGATTTAGAGAACCTGAATCGAAAATTTCTTCAGAAATTCTTCGATGAATGTTCTCGGTACCCATCATTTTCCTCCCTTTCGGCCTTAGAACTGCCCCGGCCACAACCATGAGCTGAACCGGTCAGCCAGCGGCCCAGCCCCCCGCACTCACCCCGGCCAGAGAACCGGGAAGCGCTCTTTGCGGACCCCCTTACTCAAATCTCACGATTTCTTTTTTAAGCCGTTTCATAATCTTTTTCTCCAGCCGTGAAATATAGGACTGGGAAATACCCAGAAGATCTGCCACCTCTTTCTGTGTCATTTCGTTGCCGTCTTCATTGGTCAGTCCAAAGCGCAGTTCTACAATTTTGCGCTCCCTGGGAGACAGACGGCTGATGGCTGTCTTCAGCAGCTTCTTTTCAATTTCATCCTCCATATCACGATAAATGATATCTTCATCAGTTCCCAAAATATCGGATAAAAGCAGTTCATTGCCGTCCCAGTCCACATTCAGCGGCTCATCAATGGAAACCTCCATCTTTACCTTGTTGTTTCTTCGAAGGTACATCAGAATCTCATTCTCAATGCAGCGGGACGCATAAGTGGCCAGCTTTATGTTTTTACTTGGATTAAAGGTATTGATCGCTTTGATTAAGCCGATGGTTCCTATGGATATCAGATCTTCCACACCCACGCTGGTGTTGTCAAATTTCTTAGCTATGTAAACCACCAGACGGAGGTTGTGTTCAATTAAAGACGCTTTGGCTTCTTTATCAGCTTCTGTTCCCAGTTTGCTGATCATGCTGGCTTCATTCTGGCTGTCCAGCGGAGCCGGAAGTATGTCTGCCCCTCCTATGTAGTGGACCTCGCCCTGTTTTTGAAAAAGCAGGGTCGTAAACCCCGGTTTGGACTTGAACTGGAAACGGTTTGGTATGGATACTTTTATTATCATGGATATCTCCTCCTTATTGGTTTTACTCGCCCGCAGCAACTTCCGCTTCATTTAAAAGCATCTGATATTCCCCGCCGGGAGACAAAGGCTGTCTGCTGATCGCTACTAAGGGCTTATTAACAGTTGTATATGTTCCGTTTTTTTCGACTACCATGGAATCCAGATAGATGCCCGGCATCATTCCCTGCCCTCCCACCGAGTGAAAAGGGATGAAGACAACTCCCGGAACCTGGCCGCAAAAATCCGCACAGGCCTGGTAATCCAGAATATGTACCGGCCTGTGGCTCACAGGCTCATATAAATGGTTTCCGGTATCCACAAGGGCCTGAAATGTTCTGGTCTGCTCCCCATAAGTCAATGTAACGGGATACAGATGACGGATTCTCTGTCTGACTTCCAGGAAAACATGCCACAAGCCAATGGATAACAAATAAGAACATACGGTATAAAATATCCAGAAATGAGTATGCTGGTAAAAAGCATATGCCGCCCCGGCCAGAGTGACTGTTGCAAGATAAAGGCCTGCCAGATATTTTATCAGTTCCCGCATGCTGTGAACCGGAAATGTAATCTTTATCATCAGGGAACTGACGGCCAGCCATGTAATCATCATTTCCATGAATACGGGCAGAACGTGCCAAACAGCCACAATACATGCCCACAGGGCTCCTAAACTTCCGGCCGCTCCGATTCTCACCCAGGTCGTGTTTCCCTTGAGAATAATTCTCAATGTATTGAGGACAAGACAGTCCATAACGAAATTAATCAGAAACAATACATCAATATATAAAACATGGGTCACCTGTAGTTGTTCCACCTCCCTGCGCGTTTTCCTCAGTCGATTAAACTGCTAAGGTACATTATAGCCAGTTCAACTTTCATATTTTGTCAAACCATGTAAGGAAACTTATTTTTTTCGTCGGGAAATTTCTACAGATTTTGAACTTGTAATCCCAGTCATATCACTTTTTTTCTGCCTTCTGACAATCAACTCAATATGCTCATATTAAAAAAATACTCAATTATTGACAGCACCTTGATTTGTTAGAATACGCCGGTACTTTTTTACGGGATAATACTTAAAAATAGGGGAAAAATGCGAATAAATTATGTCATAAAAGAAAAGCTGTACCACTTTCAGATTCAACAAAAAGAAGGATGGAAGAAAATAAACGGCTGGATTAACTACAAGTTAATTTTATATTCTTTTAATTAATAACCGTTCAATTGAGGACATGGTTTTATTCTGTTACAATAGAATCAATCGATCTTCCGGGCAGATATCCCGCCAAGATCAGAAATAAAAACTTAAAGGGAGATAAAAATGCCAATCAATTATATCATAAGAGAAAAAAGAAAGGAATTGGGCTTAACCCAGGAACAGACAGCCGCCTATTTAGGAGTATCCACCCCCGCAGTCAACAAATGGGAAAAGGGAGCCGCCTACCCAGATATCACTCTGCTGCCTCCCCTTGCCAGGCTGCTTAAAGTGGATTTAAATACCCTGCTCTGCTTTCATGAAGGTTTGACCGAACTGGAAGTTAATAATTTTCTTTCGGAATTATCACAAATCATAAAAAAGGATGGAATTGAGAAAGGATTTAAAACAGGCATTGAGAAAGTCAGAGAATATCCAAACTGCGGGCGTCTCATCCATTTAACAGCCGTCACCCTGGAAATGGCTCTTCTCATGTCAGGAATCCATACGGAAGAAAAGAAGAAATATGAAGACCAGATTCTATCCTTATATGAACGGAACGTAAAATGTGACGACGAATCCATTCGCATCAGATCCACATACATGCTGGCTTCAAAATATATGAATCTGGGCAATTATGAGAAAGCCCAGGAACTCCTGAACCTTCTGCCGGACCAGGAAACGCCAGACAAAAATATGCTTGAAATCGATCTTCTGATCAATCAGAACCGCTTAGACCGGGCGGAAGAATTATTGGAACGCAAACTGATAACCAAAATCAACGAGATCATGATGCTTTTTTCCAAACTGGCGGATGCCGAACTAAAACAGGGACATGAACAGAATGCCTCCCACATCGCAGACGTATTCGGCAATGTGGCAAAACAACTGGAATTATGGGATTACACAAGCTATGTCATCGCCCTCAACGTAGCCCTCGGACAGCATAACATCCAAAAAAGCCTTTCCACACTGGAAACCATACTCTCCGCAGCAGAAAAACCGTGGGATACGGAAAAAACTGTCTTATACCGACATATCAAAAACCCCATGCCCGAAAACGGTCCCTCCGAATTTGCATCTTCCATGCTCACCCCTCTGCTCTCCGAACTGGAAAGCAGCCCCAAATATAACTTTTTACAACCTGATCCCAAATTCCAACAGCTAATCCGGTCCTACCGCCTAAAATACTGTCCCAAGATACCAACAGGTGAAACCCCTTAAATCCCCACCGCTAAGTAAAAGGATTTAATCTCTCTTTTCGCCCCGCTTTCCGGCGTATCCCACACATCAAAGCTCAAAAAGCAGCAGGAAACCAATCTCCTGCTGCTTTGTACAATCCAAATCTATTCAATTACTGTCTCTTATTCTTTAAGAAATCCGGAATATTGATCTGCATCTCCTTATTGGCAGCCGGACGGAACGTGGTCTGCGGAGTTGCAGGTGTATATGGCGGAGTATAAGTTGTAGCTGTCTCCTTCTGTGGCTGAACAGACGGCTGCGGAGCCACTTGAGAAGCTGCTGTCTTAGGTTTAAACTTATAAAATTCTTCAATCGGCTTCTCAGCTGATTTTGTGCTGCTGCTCATGCCGCTGCCGGATGCGTCCAAACCTGTTGCAATAACCGTAATGCTGGCTTCATCCTGAGCTGTCTCATCATACATAGCGCCGAATATGATATTAGCGTCGTCACCAGCCAGTTCCTGTACATAGCTGGCCGCTTCATTGGCCTCGATCAGGCTGATATCACCGGAAATGTTGATGATAACATGGGATGCGCCTTCAATTGTCGTCTCAAGAAGCGGGCTGGAAACTGCCTGTTTAACAGCCTCAATCGCCTTATCGTCGCCTTTTGCCTTACCGATACCGATATGTGCGATACCTTTGTCGATCATGACGGTCTGGATATCTGCAAAGTCCAGATTGATTAAGCCGGGAACATTGATCAAATCAGTGATTCCCTGTACGGCCTGCTGAAGCACTTCATCCGCTTTTTTAAGAGCATCTGGCATGGTAGTTCTTCTGTCGACGATCTCTAATAATTTATCATTAGGAATTACAATCAGTGTATCTACGCTTTCTCTTAAACGGTCTAAACCGTTAAGAGCGTTGGTCATACGTGTTTTTGCTTCAAAACGGAAAGGTTTTGTCACAACGCCTACTGTCAGGATTCCCATATCTTTTGCAATCTTAGCAACGACCGGCGCCGCTCCGGTTCCGGTTCCGCCGCCCATACCACAGGTAACGAACACCATGTCCGCTCCCTTCATAGCCTGTGCAAGCTCTTCTGAGCTCTCCTCAGCCGCTTTTTCACCGATCTCCGGTTTAGCCCCTGCACCAAGTCCCTTGGTGAGTTTCTCGCCGATCTGCATGGCTGTAGGAGCCTTACAGAACTGCAACGCCTGCTTGTCCGTATTCACACCGATAAACTCAACACCTGCGATGTTCTCATCAATCATGCGGTTTACTGCGTTGTTACCAGCACCACCAACACCTATTACTATGATTCTGGCAGAATTTTCTGCTTCATTTATTTTAATCTCTAACAAGAACGTATCCTCCTTTAGCGCACTGCAATCTATCTATTTGTTCTACACTAACTGTAATCCTAAAACTAGTCTATGTAATACTATATTTTATTTCAACAAAAATATCAACCATTTTTTTATAACTTTTTTAAAAACATATTTCCATACAGCAGTTCAGACGGCGGGACAATTCTATTTCCTGATAAAGGAAAACCACATATCTCCCTTAGTTTCATCATAGGTATCCAGATACAGGGTTCCGGCCTTTCCTTCCAGAACCGGGAGCTGGTCCCGCAGGGTGGCTATCTTCCCGCTGATCTCGCTGTTGTCCCCTAAAACCACCGCTATCTCTCCGATATGAAGGGTGGCTTGTCCATGGCTGTCATACTGGATCTTGTCCACGGCGATCTCATACATGGTTAAAACCTGAGTTAAATTTAAAATCTCTTCAAAGATTTTCTGGTTTTCCACCGGAAGAGGCTGGTGCAGGACGATATGCCCGAATTTCAAACCGGTAATCCATGGAATACCGTCCAGTTTTGTCCCTGTGCTCTCCACTATAATGCCGTCCTTATCGAAATACATATAACTGCTCATATAGGACACATAACCGACCACACTCTTCTCATATACAATGATCTCCACCTGGTTTAACCCCTGGAACACAATTTTATAATCCTCTACAAAAGGAATCTGTTTATGAGGCTGAAACTTATCTCTCAGATAACAGAAAAATGTGTTCCAATCCCATTGGTCATGTAAAACCAGCTCTACAATTTCCTCGTCTGTATACTGTTTATTCCCCGATACCGTAACGGTCTTAATGTTAACAGAAAGTACCATTATTCCGGCAGTTAACAGGACTGCCAGAACGATACCGATTATAGTTTTCCCTTTGTTTTTTGAGGAATCTGTCATATCTATTCTCCTGTTTCAGGATACCTGGTATTCAATCTCAGCGCCCAGGCATCTCAAATCCCTGCATATGTCTTCATAGCCTCTCATAATATGGCAGCACTGCCCGATTGTTGTCTTACCTTCCGCGGCCAGCGCAGCCACCACCAAAGCGGCTCCTCCCCTTAAATCCCTGGCTTCCGTACAGGCTCCGGCGAGTGGAAAGCTCCCCTCAATCCAGGCTTTCCGTTCGTGGATCCTGATCTTAGCCCCAAGCTTTATCAGTTCTTTTGCTGTCTCAAATCTTCCTTCGAATACATTTTCAATCAATACGCTGTCCCCTTCTGCTACGGACATCACTGCCATAACCGGGGACTGGAGATCCGTTGGAAACTGAGGATAAGGCCCTGTCTCCAGTTTAAGCGGCAAAGGCCTTGATTTTGAAGCCAAAATAATCCTTCTGTCTTCCGCCTCAACTGCCATCCCCATTCTTTTAAACTCTGTCAGAACCCGTTCCATATGCTGGGGACGGATTCCATTCAGCATGACGCAGCCGCCTGCAGCTGCCGCAGCCGCCATATATGTTCCTGCCACAATCCTGTCACCTGCGACACGGTAGGTGGAATCATGAAGTTTTCTGCCTCCGGCAATTCGCAGCACAGGAGTTCCCGCGCCTTCGATCTCAGCTCCCATATTAATAAGGAAAAGACACAGTTCTTCAATCTCCGGTTCCCGGGCGGCTCCATGGATGATTGTGTCCCCTTCCGCCCGTACAGCAGCCAAAAGGGCATTCTCTGTTGCTCCCACACTCGGATAAGATAACCGGATCTCACTGCCCTTTAAACAACAGGCCCGCGCATAGACATGTTCATCTTTTTCCAGAATCTCAGCCCCAAGGCGTCTCAGGGAATACAGATGAAGATCAATCGGCCGCTTGCCAATGGAACAGCCGCCCGGATACTGGGTAATCGCTTCCCCGCACCTGCCTAAAAGAGCGCCCAGGATCATGATTGAGGAACGCATGCTTCTGACATAGTGCTCAGGTATGCTGGCTGAGGTGATGGAAGAAGCGTTGATCACCATCCTGTGACCTTCAAAACTGCACACACATCCCAGATATTCTAAAATCCCCATCATACAAAATACATCCTGTATTCTGGGGACATTTTCAATAACTGTTGTTCCTGTATTCAGAATAGCCGCTGCCATCATAGGAAGAACCGCATTTTTCGAACCCTGGATTTCAATCTCACCTTTTAAGGAATGTAACCCTTCAACCTGAATCGTAGACAATCTGCTACCTCCCACGGTTTTATATATTATATCCTATGTAAAAAAGGTTAAGAGTGAACCTTGTTCGCCAGAGTGTGTCTGAATATGTAATTATTTTTCTAACTTAATCTGGTTTGCCACACTTAAAACCATTCCCATCTCAATCATGAGGAACAGAACCGACGTACCTCCGTAACTGATAAACGGCAGTGTGATTCCCGTATTGGGAATCGTATTGGTAACAACCGCAATGTTCAGTATGACCTGAATTGCGATATGGGCCATAACGCCAACCACGATCAGGCCGCCGAACAGGTCGGGGGCATTGCCCGCAATCAGCATGAAACGGTAAATCATAAATAAGAATATCAGAATTACCGATACCGCGCCAAAAAGCCCCAGCTCTTCACAGATGATGGAAAATATCATATCGTTCTGGGCTTCAGGAACGAATCCCAGCTTCTGAATGCTCTCCCCCAGCCCTTTGCCCACCAGTCCTCCTGAACCGATGGCATAAAGCCCCTGCAGAACCTGATAACCGCCGGTGGAAGGGTAAGCTTCCGGATCCAGCCATACATTAATACGGCTCAGCTGGTAAGGTTTTAATATCTTCATAGCTGTCAAAGCATGGGCTATGGGCGGAGCGAAGATGATGCCCGACGCCCCTAAAATTCCACAGAGAAAAAAGGGCCATTTCTTTTTGCATGCAATGAACAGCATGACAAAGGCAATTCCGCAAATGATAATACCGGAACTCAGATTGTTCATGGCAACAAGGCCTGCCAGAGGAAGGGTAATTAAAATCACCACCACCACGGCTTTCAGCTTGTTAATATTCCTTCCCATCAATGTGATCACAGTGGCTAAAATTACAATCAGGGTGATTTTAACCAGCTCTGTAGGCTGGAACGACAGCGGGCCGATTCCAAGCCATCTCCTTTTACCGTTGACTTCCCGGCCGAACAGAGATACGGCCACCATCAGGATAAATGAGAGGATATAAGCAAAAACGGCAAACTTGGCATACCAGTGGTAATCCATCTTGGAAATGATAATCATCATGATAAAACCGCCCAGAGCAATCTTGGCCTGCTTCGCCATAAAAAAGGCGGCATTTTCGTACTTTAACTGCGCCGTATAGGAACTGGCGCTGTAAATCATGATCAGACCGAATATGGTCAGGAAGATGATGGTAAAGAGCAGGCTGTAATCATAAAATCGTCGGACTTTCTTCTTCTTTTTCTCCATCCTGTTCCTCCTTCCCTGATGCCTGGTTCCGGTTCCGAGTTATGATTACAGATTCCTTACACATTCTTTGAAAATCTCGCCGCGTTCTTCATAATTGCTGAACATGCCCCAGCTTGCGCATGCCGGTGACAAGAGGACGCAGTTGCCGGCATCCGCATAAACGGAACATACCCGGACTGCCTCTGCCATATCCTCAGCATACATGATATCCGTAAAGCCATGGGCCTTCGCACATTCTGCAATCTTATCTCTGGTCTGGCCGATCAGCACCATATAGCGCACTCTGCCTTCAAAGGCTTCAATCCATTCATCATACTCCGAATTCTTATCGTAACCTCCGGCAATGAGAATGATTGGTCCCGGCATGGCCTTAATGGCCTGGATCGCCGCATCCGGATTGGTTCCTTTGGAATCGTTGTAGTATTTTACGCCAAAGCGCTCCATGACAAATTCGATCCTGTGCTCCACGGCTTTAAACTCTTTCACCACTTTTGAGATGATTTCCATGGGAACATTCATATTGACCGCAATTGCCACAGCAGCCATCACATTCTCATAACTGTGTTTTCCCAACAGCTGAAGTTCATGTATATCCACCACCTGGGTGATCTTTCCGTCATGCTTATATATAATCATATCATCATCCAGATAAACGCCTTCATCCAATTTCTGGGAACTGCTGAAAAATACCACCTTAGGCAGCAGCTCTTCGCTTTTTCCGAATTCGCGTAATACAGCATCCTCATAATTCAAAACACAGACATCATCTTCCGTCTGGTTCATGGTAATGCTCTTCTTCACCTGGATATAGTTTTCCATAGTATGATGGCGGTTTAAGTGATCCGGGGTAATATTCAAAATAGCGCTGACATTGGGCCGGAAATCCATGATGGTTTCCAACTGGAAGCTGCTGACTTCTGCAACCGTAACAGTATCATCCTCTGTGCTGAGAGCGATCTCTGTATAAGGAATCCCTATGTTTCCCACCACAAATACGCTTTCAAAATAGGCTTTCATGATCTCCCCGGTAAGGGCTGTGGTTGTGGTCTTTCCGTTGGTTCCGGTAATTGCGGCCAGCTTCCCTTTGGAACAGTGGTAAGCCAGCTGGATCTCACTCCAGATCGGAATCTTTAAATCGTCCAATACGGCCACGAACGGGGCCTCTAAAGGAATTCCGGGGCTGATGATGCACAGTTCCACCCCCAGAAGGTCGGAACGCTTTAAATCGCCTAAAACAACAGTCACCTTGGAGGAATCTTCAAAATTCCCTTTCAGTTCATCCGGGTCCTGATTCATGTTACCATCGTAAAGAACGACCTCTCCCCCAATCTCCAGAAGAAGTTTAGCTGCTGAAATTCCACTTTTACCTGCGCCTGCAACAATAACTTTCTGACTCATGTTCATTCCTCCTATAATCCTAAGTATGCGACCAGACAGAGAATAGCGGTCGTAATGGAAAATACGGCAACAACCCTGGTTTCAGACCATCCGCACAATTCGAAATGATGGTGGATCGGTGCCATTTTAAAAATACGTTTTCCGCCTGTCTTTTTAAAATAAGTAACCTGTATGATAACAGATAATACCTCTACCAGATAAATAAGGCCGATGATGGCAATAAACAGCGGCATCCTCATCATAAACGCGCTGGCCGCCACAAAACCGCCCAGTGCCAGAGATCCCGTATCACCCATGAAAACCTTGGCCGGGTATACGTTAAACAGCAGAAATCCTAAAAGACTTCCCACAACAGCCCCAGTGATTGGGCTGATGCCGCTTTCCTCGCCTATAGCGATGATCGTCATAAAAGTTGCAACCAAAATGGTGACGCTTGTGCAGAGGCCATCCAGACCATCGGTAAAGTTCACCCCGTTGTCGGTTCCCAGCATGACAAAGAACACAAACGGAACAAACAGCCATCCTAAATCCATATACAACCCGTTCTTAAATCCACCGGTAAACGGAATCAGGATTGTGGTTCCCACCTCTCCGGAATTTACCAGGTAATAGGCGAATATGCCGGTAATTATGATCTGGCCCAGAATCTTCTGCATGGGGTTCAGGCCCTCCGAACGCTTCATCACAATTTTAATATAATCGTCCAGGAAGCCAATAATACCAAAACCTACCGTAACAAAAAGCACTGGAATTATCTTTGGATAAGATCGGATATAAAACAAAGACGTAATGATAATGCTGGTTAAGATCATCAGGCCGCCCATGGTAGGCGTGCCGGATTTTTTCAAATGAGCCTGTGGACCATCCTCCCGGACCTGCTGGCCAAATTTTAATTTGTGAAGAAATGGTATCACTATCGGACACAAAACCGCGCTGATAGCAAAGGCTATTATAATTGCCAATATCGTTTCATTAATCATATCGCACCTCAAATTCTTATGTATACATTCAGTCAATAGTATACGTCTTTTTCCCCGAATAATCAACCATAGATTCGAAACGCCGCAGTAGTTTCTTCCTGTTCTGCTTCTATTCCCAAATAAGGAAGAATGTTCTTAAAAATGTCGGCAACTACAGGCGCCGCAATGGTTCCTCCATAGTAAATTCCCACCGGTTCATCGATGGTAATCAGTGCGATTACCTGCGGATCATTGGCCGGAGCAAAGCCGATAAAGGAAGAGATATAGCGTTTCAGGCTTCTTGGAAGTTTTTCCGAAGTGGCGGTTTTTCCGCCGATCCGGTACCCCTCTAACGCCGCCTTTTTTCCGCTTCCTTCCGATACCACTTTTTCCAGAATGAATCTCATGGTTTCGCTGGTCTCTTCTGAAACAATGCCCTTTTGTACAGGGTATTCAAAGGTATGGATCACGTCTCCGTCTTCATTGACCGCATTGACGCCGAAATGCGGGGTGATCCGGTTTCCGCCGTTTATAATGGATGAAACGGTTGTGATGAGCTGCATAGGAGTGATCTGGAAGGACTGGCCGAAAGAGACGGTGGCCAGTTCCACCAAGCCCATGTTCTCCTTTTTATGCATGATGGTGGCAGCTTCTCCCGGCAGGTCCACGCCGGTCTTGCCTTTCAGGCCGAACTGGTTGAAATACTTATAATAAGCATCCACTCCCAGCCTCTGTCCCACATCGATGAATACCGGATTACATGAATTCATGGCTCCCTGCAGAAACGTCTCACCTCCGTGGCCTCCTACCTTGTGGCACCGGATTTTCCGGTCTTCCACCACTCTGAATCCGGGGCAGGAAAATGTATCTTCCAGCCTGACTACGCCTTCCTCCAGTCCCGCCGCGGCGGTGATGATCTTAAAGGTGGATCCCGGTTCATAGGTATCATTGATACATGTATTTCTCCACATCTGGTTTAAAAGCTCCTGCTTTTCTTTTCCTGTAACAGCTTCTTCCGTTTCGTAATTCAAAGTAAACGGTTCATTTAAATTAAATTCCGGGGCATTCACCATGGCCATGATTTCACCATTCTTCGGGTTCATAATGATGACTGAAACACGTTTTGCCCCTTTCTTCTCCATAACCTGATAAGCTGCCTGTTCGGCATACTTCTGAATATTCACATCCAGGCTGATATGCAGGTCATTTCCTGCAATCGGTTCCACCCTGTCTTCAAATGCATTCTCTATCTCGATTCCCGCCGCATCTGTCATGGTGAGAATCGTTCCGTTCATCCCTTTTAGGTAATCCTCATACTTCACTTCCAGGCCAATGATGCCCTGATTGTCCCCTCCGGTAAATCCCAGCACCTTGGATGCCAGTGAATCGTAGGGATAATAACGCTTGTAATCCTCATCCACTTTGACGCCGGCCAGATGATAGGTCCTGATCTTGTCTCCCAGCGCTTTATCCACATTGGTTTTGACAATCTCACGGGAACTGTATTTTTCTACTTTTTTTCTGATCGTTTCCTCCTCAATCCCCAATTCTTCGCTGAGCACCGCCACTACGGTGTCAGGGTCCTTGATCTGATTGTGGATGACGGAAATGGTACAGACGGTTCGGTTTGTCGCTATTACAACTCCATTGGCATCAATGATATTGCCTCTGGCTGCTTTAATGGTTCTTTCTCTCTCATGAAGGTCCTGTGCCATGGCACTGTAATGCTCTGAGCGGAAAACCATAAGAAAAAACAGCCGTCCCATCAGTCCCATCATGGCTAAACATGACAGGAGACACAGGATGGCTATCTTTCCCCGATGATGCGTTTTATTTGAATTCATAACCTGTTCCATCCATCACTCATTGTTACAGTATATGACAGAACTGGATTTTTATGAGTTTCTAAAATGGATTTGCCGGGATTGTTTCAACCGGCTGGGTGTTATCCAGTCCCGGCGGCTTGCCCGGAAGCTCCTGTTCGCCCTCTTCAGTCCCTGCTGCAGGCGCTTCTTCTTCCGGAAACGTCTGCGGCTGGGCCGGCTGGGTTTCTCCTTCTGTTTCCTGTTCTCCGCCCGTTTCAGGCGCCGTCTGGCTCTCTCCTGTTTCCGGTTTGGTACTCTCTTCCACTGGTTTATTACTGCCTTCCGGCTGGGATGCTTTCGTGGTTTCCGGCGGAGCCTCTGGTATTTCCGAGGTTGGAAATACATTCAGATATGGGAGCATCTGGGTCATAATTTTCTGGAACAGGCTGCTGGCAAAGGTGCTGTGGGCCTGCTGCTCTCCAGGCGGCAGGTTTGGCGTATCAATTACTACATATAAAAATACCTGCGGGTCATCTGCCGGTGCAAATCCCGCAAAGGATACCAGATAATTTTTGTCGGCACGCGGATATTTTTCCGCAGTTCCTGTCTTGCCGCCCACCTCATATCCTACAACTCTGGCCCCTTTTCCCGTTCCCATAGGATCATTAACCGTTTTATCAAGGGCTTTTTTTATGAAATCACTGGTGGATTCCGAAACGGTTTCTCTTACCAGTCTGGGTTCTACCTTGTTTACCACGGCTCCCTGCTCGTTGAGCACCTGCTTTACCACGTGGGGTTCATAATAGGAGCCTCCATTGATGATGGAGCAGAATGCGGCGGCAAGCTGGACCATCGTACAGTTATAGTTCTGTCCGAAAGAGTTAGTGGCAAGGTCTGCCGATCCCATATCGTCAGCGTTAAAAAGCAGGGTGCTGGTTTCCGCTTCTCCCGGAAGGTCGATTCCGCTCTTGCTACCAAAGCCAAACAGCCTCTGATATTTTGTAAACCGGTCGCGCCCTGTCTGGGCAGCAATCTGCATCATGGCATCATTGCAGGATACCATCAGGGACTGTTCTAAGGTTAACAGGCCATGGCCATACTTATTGGAGCACTTAATTCTCCATCCTCCCACTTCCTGATAGCCGTCACAGACATAAGTGCTGTTGGCATTGATCAGCCCCTCTTCGAGGGCGGCTGCTACAGTGAATATTTTGGAAGGGGAACCTGGTTCATAGGTATCGCTGACGCAGAAATTTCTCCACTTCTGGTTCCACGCCACCAATTGCCCCAGGGAAAGCACTTCCTCTTTGGTGTAATGCTCATAGATCTGGTCTTCGGTGATCTTATTGCCGTTATTCTTTCTCTTATAGTCGTCCATGGCCTCTTTTTCACCGAGAGCGGTCAGTTCCGCATCCGTATATCCGTTTAAATCCCTTGGATTATTCAGATCATAGGTATGGCTGGTAGCCATTCCGAGTATCTCTCCGTTATTGGGATTCATGGCCAGCACAGCGGTTGTCTTGCCGCCCAGTTCCGCTTCAAACTGTTCAATATTTTTTTCAATGATATTCTGGACATTGACGTCGATGGTGGAAACCACGGTGTTGCCGTTTTCCGCAGGTTTTATCACCCGTTCCAGGTTGGAATCATCATTCAGATAGCCGTATTCCCTGCCGTTTGTCCCAATCAGGGTGTTGTTGTAATACTGTTCAATGCCTCCGGTGCCCAGCTTTCCGTCGCTGGAAGAAAATCCGATGACATTGCAGGCCAGGGAATTGTAGGGGTATACCCTCCTGTATTCATCCTCAAACCAGACGCCTTTAACTCTGGCCTGAGAATCATTCTTATAGTTGGCCTGGTTTGTCTCTTTCACCAGTTTTTCAAAATCTTCTTTCTGGTCCAGAGATAATTTTCTGCTGTATCTTACATACTGTATATCCTGTTTTTCCTTAATTAATGTCCTGAGCTCATTGGCATCATATCCAAAATAAGTGGATAATGCCGTGACCGTAGCTTCCAGATAATTTTTTTCATCGGACATAATCTGTTTCGGATCTAATATTAAATTATAAACTTTTTCGCTGATCGCCAGATATGTCCCGTTCCGGTCCACAATATTCCCTCTCCGGTACGGAATCACGCGGCTGTCATAGGACTGCTGGGACAGCACGATCTGGGTATAATCTTCATTCTTCTCTTTTGTCAGATTGTAAAGAACCATCACCAATGCAAACAAAGCCAGCGTAATTACCAGAACGGTAATCGCCAGCTTTTCCTGCATGTATTTCTGAAAGGCCTTTTCTCGTTTAGGATTAGTGTTTCGGGATGTCTTCATACTGTCTTACATACTCACTTTCCGTCTTGTCATACAAAAGAACCTGATCTTTATTCGCATAAACCATCCCCAATTCCTCTGTAGCCACTTTATAAACATAGTCCAGATCGACGTAAGTATTAATTCTGGTTTCCAACGCATCATTCTGCGATTTCAGCACTTCTACCTCTTTTTCCAGGCTTTCGATGTTATGAATTCTGGCTGTTATGGAAGATTGAATATGCAAATAATTAACACACAAATATAACGCACAAATTGCCGCAACCGTAAGAGCCAACAGATATGGAAGATCCATATTAAGCGCTTTTTCCTGGTTTCTTCTCACTGTATGGTCTACAGCAGAATGATGTTTGATTTCAGGTGTCCGCTTTGCCGGACGCTTCTCCGGAGAAGCAATCTTACGCACTGTATTACCTTCAATGTACTCATGGCGCCTGTTCACCGGCGCCTGACGTCTTGCAGCCATACTCCTATCCTCCCTTAAAACTTAAACGTGTTCGAAAACCCTGAGTTTAGAACTTTTCGACCGTTTATTCTCTGTCAATTCCTCTTCCGTCGGTATAATCGGTTTCCTCGTAACCACACGCCCCCTGCTCACTTTCCCGCACATACAGACCGGAAAATCCGGCGGGCAGG
>JAGZXV010000028.1 GCA_018378255.1 Clostridiaceae bacterium
CCCGAATGAAGGGCGCATAGCGGGCTATGTAACCTGAATTCGGGGCAAATATACCGCAAAGTGGGGCGTGCAGATGGCGGAAATGAATTTTCAAACACGCTCTAGGACACTTCAAACTCATACCTGAGAATTGTCTGATAGATTTCCTCCTCTGACCTGCACTGTTCCAGTTCACGGATCAGCGGTGTGGTCTTCACCATACGAACCAGGGTGACAACAGCAGGTATATGTTCTTTGGAATCTTTGCTGGCCAGGAAAAATACCACTTTTACCGATTTTTCCCCGAACTGTACCGGCTGCTTATTAACCAGGAGACTTAAGCTGGTCTGGCGGATTCCTTCATGTCCCTTGCCATGGAGCAGAGCAAACGATCCGTCAGACACCGCATAAAAGCCCTGTTCCTCTATAAAATCAATGGTATTCTGTACGTAACTGTCCTCTATGAATGACCGGTCCTGCAAAAGCCTGCCGCTCTGGGTCACTGCCTGCCTCCAGTTCAGCTTTAAATCCACCAGGCGGATACAGTCAAATTTCAGGAAGTTGGTAAAATTCTTTGAGCTGTTGACCGCTTTTACTGTCTGATAGCCCAATTCCTTCTCAATCACTTCCATAACCCGTCTGCGGTTGGCTTCATCCAGGAAAGTCAGCTTTTCTTCTATGGAATAATAGCTGGACAGGATCATTTTTCTGGGAATCCCCAGTTGATCCAGGGCTGCCCGGTCCTCCATCTGTAAAATCGGGTTCAGCAGGATACAGGGTTTTGGAAGTTTATTATTGAGCTTAACCGTAGTCAAAACATAATCGATGGCCGCCCAATCCGGATAAGACGTAATCTTATAGAGCGGAATCGTATCGATGATATGGAGCTGATATTCGCTGAGCAGCGATTCCTTCAGCATGGTTGTGGTGCCGTACCCATGGCCGCAGACCAGAAGCACCCGCTTATAAGGCGCCCCTTTCATCCGTTTGATGCTGGCCATAAAACAGATGGTCAAATACACCAGCTCATCCTCGCTGGTGATCTCACAAAGAGTGTCCAGTTCCCTGCAGACCTTTGATAACAGCGCATACAGCTTCTTTTCTTCCTCCCCCATCAGCTGCATCATATTATCCCGGATATCGATGTGGTTTTCAATCCTCTGAAGCAGAGGAACCATATGGTTTAACAGCCCTTCCAGCAAAGTCTTGTCCTTATCCAAAGGCATATCAAGTTCCTTCGACATTCTGGATATCAGGGAAAATGTAACTGCTTCGGCGCGCAGCAGATCCACATTTCCGTTTAAACCGGCAAATTTATTGGTAAAATCGAATAATTTAGCCATGAGGCGGATGTTATTTTCTCCCACCGGCATTCCCAGAATCTGTTCCAGCTTTTCGGAAAACCTGTTGAATTTCTCTTTGTCATATTCCGTTTCCACCGGAAGATCCAGAGGATATTCTTTATTGTGGATGATGAACCAGATGACCACCATGATATTGGACATATACCAGGAGTAGGACGCCTGGGTCAGAGTGCACTTGAGTTCTTCCAAAAGGGTATTAACCGCCAAGACCACATTGGGAATCGATATCCCTTCAAACGCTTTGTGGATAATGTGTATGCAGTAAAATTCATAGGAATTATAGTTAGTAAACGGATTGATCAGATAATTGATGTACTTTTTAAATTCCTGGTTCAACAGGCTGGTTCTCTTCTTCCTTGGCCCGGCCAGATAAAAATGATCCGAGTACTCAATGTTTAGCCCCTCTTTTTTCAATTCCTCCTCCAGTGCCGCCATGTCATTTTTAATGGTGGATCTGGATACTTTAAAAAGCTCGCTGAGCTGGTTAATCTTTAAATCCTCATTTCTGAGCATCAGAATGAGAAGCAGAATGGACATCCGCTCCTTACCGGTATAAACCACTTCCGACTCCTCTTCCAGCATGCTGATATCCAGTTCCTTTGGGTAAACCAGCACCCCTTTGGATCCTTTTTCAATGACCGGAAGCTTCTCCAGCGACAGAGCATCGTTGATCCGGTCCACATCATACCGGATGCTGCGTTCCGACATCTTTAACGCCGCTGCCGCCTCTTTATAAGTTGTCCTCTGACTGATGCTCAAATACCTTACAACATTAAGCATTCTTCCACTAAACATAAAATCCCGCCATCCCGTTCTGTTCTTAATTCAGTTTCTCCCATACACTCCAGAGTACGTTTGAAAGAGGAGAATGCTCCCCATCTCCTCTTTCAAAATACTCCCCTTATTAATTATATCCTACTGAAATGTATCCTGAATCTTCTTCATCACTGCATCCGATTTCTTGATTAAATCAGAAACTCCCATTTTCAAAACTTTCTTACCCTTAAAGCGGTCCAGTCCTTCCAATGCCACGTCATTTACCAAAACCACGCAGACAGCCTCATCAATGTCCTTTTGTGTGAGCTGGTTTTCAACTCCGGCTCCCCCCTGAGTCTCGATCTTTACGTCAATTCCAAGTTTCTGTCCGGAAAGCTTCAAAGCCTCCGCTGCCATATAAGTATGTGCCACACCAGATGGGCAAGATGTAATTCCTACTACTTTCATATTTTTTCTCCTTCTGCCAATTAAGGCTAATTAAATTTATAATTCATCAAATGTGATTTCGTCCAGTCCGTCATCTCCGCTATCCACTTTTTCAGCGGAATCATCCGTGTTGTTCTTCTTTAATAAGTTTACCATAACTGCGGTCACTAATCCACCAGCTAAGACGGAAATTATATACCAGATACGGCCTTCCACTACCGGCAGAACGATGAGGCCGCCCCAAGGCGCGTGATTCAGTACTCCGGTGAGGAATGGGATAATATTTCCAACAACCGCTCCCACAATCAGGGAAGGGATAACACGCAGCGGGTCATTTGCTGCAAATGGGATCGCTCCCTCTGTAATGCCCACACATCCCATAAGGATTGCCGCTTTTCCTGCTTCTTTTTCTTCTGCATTGTATTTTTTAGGCGCTAATAAGGTTGCGATTCCCATACCGATAGGCGGGGTACAGATTGCCACGCCTACCCCGCCCATTAAGTAAGGAAGGGTATCTACCTGTGTCTGTGCAAATAAGGTTGCTACTTTATTGATCGGGCCGCCCATGTCAAATGCCGTCATAGCGCCCAGAATGGAAGCCAGCGGAACCTTGCCCACATCGCCCAGACCTGATAACCATGCGGTCAGTGACTGCATGATAAATGCGATTGGAGTACCGATTCCCCACACAATAATACCGCCTGTAATAAATGTTCCAACCAATGGATAGATGAAAATGGAACCCAATGTTTTCAGTGAAATCGGAAGCTGAATCCTCTTTAACTGCTTAACAACCACACCTGCGATCAAACCGGCCGCCATACCGCCAAGGAATCCTGCTCCCATACTGTTTGCCAGATAAGCTCCGATCATACCTGGGGCCAAACCGGGTTTATCGGCTATGGAATACGCGATATATCCGCCCAGAACCGGTACGAATAAGGTTAAGCCGCCAAGACCAATCTGTGCCAGGCCAGCCAGCCAGCCCTCTGTAGGAGTGGCAGCCCCTGCCGGGTTCAGCATAACGGAAATAGAAAACAAAATACCGCCTGCTACAATAAATGGAATCATATGGGACGTACCCGTTAGTATATGTTTTTTAAGAATTTTAATCTGCTCTTTCATGTCTCCTACCCCTCCAATACTTCCACAAGAATTTCATAAACCTTTTCTTTTGTGCTGTTTCTAAGCGATTCTCTGAAATCCTCATGCATCAGCTTTCTGGAAAGATTCGCTAAAATCTTCATATGGGTATCCCCCGCTTCCTTTGCCGGAACCGCAATGAGGATCACCAGATCTGCCGTCTCGCCGCTCTCTTCATTCCAGACCACTGGGTTCACCGTTCTTCCAAAACAAACGGAAGCCTCCAGCACATGATCTGTCTTTCCATGGGGCAGGCCCATCTCAAAACCTACGTAAGTCGGTGCAATCGCCTCCCTCGCCAGCACATCTTCAAAAAATGTGTCTTCATCCATAATCTTTCCGGCCACATGAAGTTCCTTTACAAGAGCTTTAATTACATCCTTTTTCTCTGCCGCGTCAATATCGAAAACAATACAGTTTTTACTTATTAATTGATTCATACCTTACCTCCAACCTATTTCTTACCAAGCGCTTTGGTATCTCTCGTTCTTACATGTCTTATCATAATCTCCCTGCGGCATTTTGAACAGATAGAACATTTGCAAAAAATTTTTACACAAATTTGCACCGCACCCCCTCCCCGGATAGTATCCCCTGTCATGGCCTGCAATGGCAAATAAGGACCCATAAACAGACAGAGGCAAATAAAACGGCGGAGGCCTGAAAATCAGTAAATTGATTTTCAAAACTCCGCCGTCTCCGGCTCATCTTAGAGTGTGTTTGAAAATTGCTTTCCCGGAACAGTTCTATTCCGTTTCACTTTCCCAAACAAAATTTTTCTTTGTCATATCACCCAGCATATCATCCATATCCGTCCGGTACCTGTGATCCGGCCGGTTTCTCTCCCACAACTGGTATGCCCTGCTTTTTCTCACTTCTTTCCCATCCACCGCTTCTCCCCGGCAGTAATCATAATAGATCTGAGCATACAGCTCTGTCATGGCATCCCTATGCTCATCCGGAAGATTTTCCAATTCCCGGTTCACCTTACCGGCCATCACTTCCTTTAAAAAGCTGCGGCTGTATTCATTAAAATGAAGCAGATTTTCATCCACTTCCCCTTCCTGCCGCCTGGCCCATGCTTCCACATCCACCGTTTTCACATGATAACTGAGGCTTCCATCCTCCGCCCATTTCATCACGCCGTACTGGCATGGCGGCATGGCAAAGGAAGTATTGATGATCTCGCTGATCCCATATGCCTCGTCGTCCGCTCCCGGCTCCGGCTTATGCTTTTTTATTCTCTGCAGATGCATATGACCGCTTAAAAACACAGGAACCTCATTGGCCTCCAAAAGATCCACCACATCCAGATTGTCATCCATTTTACACTCTGTCGTGTACAGGCGGCTCTGATCCAGAATGTTATGGTGGGCTGCCGGGATCACCTGGATTCCCTGCTCCTTTGCTGCTTCCAACTGCTCCTGCATCCACAAAAGAGTTTCCGGCTTAATCCTTCCCGTCACCAGGTTTTTCGGTTCATACTGGCAGGAATCCAGCATCATCAGCCAGTTTTTATCATCCAGCTCCCATATGTAGCTTAAGGAATTTTCATCTCTTAACAACGCCTCTTCATAGCCGTAATCTTTGTAGATTTCCACAAATTCTTCCGGCCCTGTATCCTCTGCATCTTCCGTCTTTTTCCCCAGATAGGATTTGGCATTCTTCGTATTAATATCGTGATTTCCCGGTATTAATACCACATCAATTCCCGCCTCTTCCACCCGTTTTAACTTCTCCGCAAGCTGAAGATGGCTTTCCTTTTCTCCATAAAAGGTCAGATCACCGCCAAGCACCAGCGCAGAAGGCTCCGCCTCAATCACCTCATCCAGAAATGCCTCAATCACCGGCGAAACGTAAGGGATGATCTTCCCGTCATCGGCCGCAACCCGCTTTTGAAACGCCTCTCCGTCATCAAACAGAGAATCCGCCAGCAGATGCAGATCACTAGCAAATATAATTTCCGGCGGGCCTTCCGGCTCTTCCACCACTGTCTCCGGTTCTGCCTTTTCCGCTCTCCACCGCTCATTTTCCCTGGCCGGAACCGTTTCCTGCCACTCAGGCACCTCCGCTCCATCAGAAGGCGTTGCCTCACCGGTCTCCTCTTCGGTCTCTTCCCCGGCATCGGAGGGCGTTGCTTTCTCAGTTTCCTCTGTTTCCATCGTTTCTTCAACCACAATCGGAAGTTCCGGCCCTGCCAGCTTAGAAACAATACAGACGATTCCAATACATCCCGCCAACAGAAAAATATAGATGAGCAGAGTTAAAAATCTATGTAATTTCATATTTTTCCTTCAATCCATTACGTTTTTGCACTCACTCTCTGCCTTTCCAAATTAAATTCCAAGGTATAATCTTAACATACAACCTTAGGATAGTCAAAAAATATAGCCGTTATAAAACTTAATATTTTTTGAAGATTTTTGGAATACTCTTTACGGTTCTCAGGATACGCTGTATCTTTATTCCTTCTGCTTTTCTCTCTCCCCTTCTTGAAGCAATACTTGATATCCACTATATTAAAAGGTTCCTAAAGACAAAAGAGACGGACATACACTGAATTCCGAATCAGTCTATGCCCGTCTCTTTTCATTTCTGGAAACCCAGGATCATTTGCGGTTGGAGGCTCACCCCCCGCCAATAAGTTAAATCAGCCGATTCACACAAACCGCTCCATAGGGCCTGATGCTCATCCGGTATACATTTCCTTCTCCAAGAGCCTTTTCCATATATGCCACATACTCGTCCACGATTTCATTTGGAAGCAGAGCCATAATAACTCCTGCGAAACCGCCTCCATGAACTCTGCAGGCGCCCGCCTGTTTCTCAGCGATGAACAATTCTGTCAGCGCCAGCGCAACGGTAATTCCCTGTTCCTGATAATTGCTGTTGGTGAAACAGTTCTGCAGCCACTTCCAGGAAGAATTTCCGGATGCGGTTATATTTTTAAGGAAATCGTCAAAACGGTCTTCCTTCAACGCAGCTACTTCTGCTTCAACCCGCTTGTTTTCCTCAAAGAAATGAAGAGCACGTAAAACAGAACGATCACCTGCATATTCACGCACTTTCTGAAGATTTTCAATAACATCCTGTTCCGATATTTCCGAACAATATTCTTTTCCAAAGCACTCAGCCACCTTTTTCATCTCTATAGGTACGGAAGAATAATCTTCACTCAAATCCGCATGACCCTTTCCTGTGTTCACAATAATAAGGCTGTGATTGTGAGAACTGAAATCAAATGCGATCTTCTCCACCACAGGAACCGCAGGTTCCATAAAGTCAATGGTAATCAGGCCTCCCACCGCACAGGCCATCTGGTCTAAAAGGCCTGAAGCTTTATTCCAGTACTTATTCTCCGCATATTTTCCAACATGGGCATATGCGACAGTGTCGATTCTCCCCTCATTGAAAAACTCATTGATCATGGAACAGAGAAGCATCTCAAAAGCTGCGGAAGAGCTGACTCCGGCGGAACTGATCACATTGCTGGTGATGTAGGCGTCAAATCCGCCGACTTCATAGCCGCTGTCCTTAAATCCGGCCAGCAGCCCCTTGACAAGATCAATGGTTCCGGCCATCTTCTCGCTGGGTTCTAAATGATTTAAATCAATGGAAAAACTCTGATTAAATGTCTCACTGACCACATTAACTTTTGAAGAATTATTCTTAGCAGCCACGCCCACACAGTCCAGATTAATGCTTCCGGCCAAAACCTTTCCGTGGTTATGGTCCGTATGGTTGCCGCTGATCTCTGTCCGGCCAGGCGCACTGAATAAAAGCATGTCTTTCGAGGCAAACGCCTTTGTAAACTTATGTACCAGATCTTCATAACGGGCTAAATTCTCCCCGACCTTCGCTTCCCCGTATAATTCCGCCATCAAAGCCTTTGCCCTGTCTCCCTGCAATAACTGGATCAACTCATTCTCTTTCATGATATATTCTCCTTTTCCCTGAATGCCAATTACGTCTGACTGAAGTCATTGACAAAATTATATCACAGCCGGTCTTATGAGGACAATATAATATTCTCCTAAATTGATACAAATTTTAATCATTTGCTTATGTTGAGCCCCGATGGCAAATCCGCCTTCCGGTCTTTAAGCAGTCCTGGCTGAAACCATGCGCTCATATGACGGAAGGCGGATTCTGGAAAATAATAACATTCGTTTCGTTTTTCATTAGGATTTCTTAATCAATTTTATTTTTTATTTATACCGTAGTCAAACTTTCGCCACAATTTACAGGTATACTTATAAATGTAATAAGGAAGCCAATCCTTTTCATTTATATAAGTTCCGGCGTATTACTTATCAGACCCCCGCCGGAACCCCCTTATCTTCATAGAAGATAAACTTTTTCATACTCAGCCCGCAAGGTCCCCCACCTTGCGGGCCCTCCTTATGTTCAGACCTATTCTTTTACCGGAACGAATTTCGCCCGGTTCATGACCGGATGCTGCAGTTTAATGGCCCCCTTATTGGGACAGGCCATCACACAGCTTCCGCAGTAATAACATTCCCCCGGATAAACTACAATCGGATGTTTTCCCTTTTCAGGATTAGGCAGAAAGATATCTACCTGGCATACATTTGCACACTGATTGCATCCGATGCAGAGGCTGTCATCAAACAGTATGGGCCGGGCGCTGCAGGGAACCACCGATGCTTCAAATTCTTTCATCCTGTTTTCCCCCTTTCCCTATGTAGTCCTGATTTCTCTTTTCATACTCCGTTTCCACATCTCCAAAGTAACCGAGCGGCACACGCCCCCTCACCGGCTTCCCCTCTTCCATTCGGATGGTATAAAAACAGCGGTCATCTTCAGGGTCCTCCTGAGGAAAATCACTTCTTTGGAAACAGAGGGGTTTGGAACTGGATTCCCGGAACAGGCAGGCCTGTAAAATCATTTTTGACACTTCCAGAATATCCATCACCTCATGAGCCCTCATCAGTTCATGAGGATTCTTACAGGAAATCTGAGGCACGATCTCCTCTTCATAGCTTTTCAGCACATCCAGCCCCTCTTCCAGAAGTTCCCTGCACTTGATCTCTCCGCAGTAATTCTGCATCGCTTTGGAAATTGCCATGTTCAGTTCTCTCCATTCCAGGCCGTCCTCCACATTGAGAGGAGCGTAAAGCCGCGCTTTCTCCTTCTCAATGTCCTCTCTGGCCGCTTCTGCCAGTTCCACCCCTTCAATGGCGTCAGCCGCTTTTCTTCCCGCATAATACCCTGTTGCCGCAGCAAATCCACAGCAGTCGGATGCAAAGAGCTGGTCACCTGCCGCATAGATTCCATCAATATTTGTCTTCAGATCCCAGTCATGCATGATGCCCCCAGGAGCGCCGAACAACTGCCGTTCCTGTCCCAAAAAACTGGCGGACTGCCATCCGGTGCCATAGCTTTGAAGCATGTGTTTTTCCGGATCAAATCCCCGTTCGGTGTAATTTTCAAGAATCGGTATCTTAGTCTTGCCTTCCTCTCCTACCATCATGCCCCAGATCACCTTGCGTTCCATTTCCGGCATCCTGCTCAGATCGGCATAAAAGGGCAGTTTATATCCCCGCTTCACCAGCCCTGAAAATTCCAGTGTTTCAGGCCCCCGGTATTCGTATTTGGCTTCGTCGATCACCCCGCCCTTTAAGAAAAATTTCTGTCCCGGAGCTGGATAATACCGTTCCGATACGGTTTTTAACTCAGTTCCATCCCGGTCAACATAAGGGATTTCCACTCCTCTGGCGTCCACCATGGTGGCTGCATACCAGGTGTTGTGGTTATTGCCCGCGCCATAAGGCGGAAAACTTCTGCCTGCAGCGGAAAATTCCCCTTTAACGGATTTTTCCATCATCGTAAACTCGATGCCGGCCCGGTATCCCATGGCATGACCGCTTCCAATGCTCTGCGTCGGACGGAATTCACACAGTCCAACCAAATCCGGATTAAACAGCCACACCCGGGCCGGACGGGACATGGTCAGTATGGTGGCCTTGGCCTGGAAAACCATAAATTTTCCGGTTCGCACGTTCATTCCCATAGCGCCGGTCCCACGTTTTTTGCCGTCTGTCACCGCAGTCAGCAGGCCGGTGGCCTCTGTCCTGTCATATACTTTTACGCCCAGACGCAGTAGTTCCTTATAAAGTGCCGGTTTAAAAGTGCTGCCCCACACCCTCAGGGTAAAACGGTTTTTATAATCATAGGCGAACATCAGCTTTGTCTCATCGTCCCTGAATTCCGCCCCCTTAAATTCATCCTCCGTATCCCGGATCTTTCCTCCGAATGTCTCCATATCCAGCAGGCGGTCATATCCTTCTCTGCATTCGATATAGTGGGCGATCCCATTGCTGTAATAATCCTGTTCTTCGATATAGGCTTCTGCAATCTCCTTAGGCGTCACCTTCGAACAGGGATTGGTACAGGCCGATTCCCAATGATCGAACCCGCTTCCCGCCGATCCGCTTCTCACGGTAGCGCCCTTTTCTACCAAAACCACGGATTTTCCCTTCCTGGCCGCCGCGATGGCCGCATAACATCCCGCCAGACCGCCGCCCAGCACCAGCACATCGCTGCTCACAACCTCTTCCAGATCCACTTCATTGCCATATGGCCATTCATATGTACTCATTTATTCCACTCAACTCCACTCTTCTATTTTCTGATTTTTGCGCCTTTGTCATTGAGGCTGACTGCCACCAGCACCACAGTGGATACCAGATAGGCGATCATCAGCGCCAGATCCACATTGATAATCCCATATAACGGTCCGGGGATGCCGATGAAAAATGAAACCACACCGACGATACCGCCCGCCACCGCAGACGCAAAAGCCCCTTTTCTCGTAGCTCCCTTCCAGAGCAGGCCGCCCAAAAGAGGGATCAGAAGACTGCCCATATACGGATAATTGAAAATGATCATAGCATCCAGAATATCCGTCATCTTAAATGCGAACAAAATTCCGGCAATGCTTCCGCCGAATACCGCTATCTGTGAAATCATCTTCGCCTTTGGAAGTTCATCCAGGTTATCCACCTCAGGATGAAGGAATTTATTATATAAATCCCTTGAAAATGAAGCTCCCAGCGAAAGGATTACACAGTTTGCACTGGACATGGCCGCTGAAAGTATGGCCGCAATCACTATACCGGCCAATACCGGCGGCAGCACGCCTGTGGCAGCGATAGTGAAAATGCCGTCCGTAACACCCGGATACAGTTTCACTGCCGCAGCTCCTACGGTAGAACACAGCGTTCCGATGATAATAACGATAATACCGCCGCCAATACAGCCTTTTGTCGCTGTTTTAGCGTCTTTTGCAGACTGGATCCTGGCATAAGCGTCATAGGATACCGAAATGGAAAGGAAAAACGGAAGAACCAGATAGATGAATTTCGTAAACATCCCGGACGGTATAAACGGGGTGGCATAGATCTCTCCAATATTTCCTCCTGCCTGCACATACTGGATCAGGGTAGCAACAGCCAGAATCGGTATGCCGATTACAATAATACTGGTCTGGATTACATCGGTAAGAACGACTCCCCACATCCCCCCGATCGTACAGTAAATCAGAATTACAACCGCGGTGATCACCACACCCCATTTAAACGGTATGCCAAAGCCTGCCATAATTCCTCCACAGGCCAGAAGCTGCGCGATAAAAATCCCCAGCAGGCTCGGAACATTGCTCATCCACGCCCAGAAACGGATGCCTTTGCTGTCCCCGTATCTCTGTGCAAAAAAGTCCAAAGGCACATATCCTTCCTGTTCCCTCAATTTTCTCGTGGTTAAAAGCCCGGCTAAAATAAGACCGCCTCCGCAGCCGATCGAATAATAAATCCCCGGCCAGATTCCCAAATTATAACCATTGGTGGCGCTGCTCAACACAATTCCAACCCCAATTTGTACTGCAGCCAATGTGATGGCTGTCATAACACTGTTCAGTTTTCTGCCCGCCACCAAAAAATCAGACGCCTTTTTATTCTTTCTGCTGGCATAAATACCCGTACCTATCATGGATAACAGATAGATGACACAGACGGTCACAATAATCGTATTGCTGCTCATAAAAATCCCTCCTAAAGTTTTTATAATTTTACCATTTAACGCGTTAAATTGCAATATGCATTTTGCAAAATGCATATTGCGTAATACGATTCCCTTGATCCGCTATTTCAGTTATGTTACAATGAACACAGTCAAATTTACTTTTTACTTAAAACAACACATTATATTCGCTGAAATGAGGGATTCCATGGCATTAAATAAAAGCACACTATCAGAACAAATCTATCAGATTTTAAGAGATGATATATTAAAACAAAATATCCGCTGCGGAGAAAAACTGACGCTGAAGCTTTTGATGGAACGTTTCCAGGTCAGTTCCACACCGATCAGGGAAGCTCTCACCCGGCTATCCCAGGATCATTTGGTCAGCTATTATTCTAATATTGGCGTCAACGTCATCGACTTGAAGCCAAAGGATTTAAAAGAGATCTATCAGTTTATGGGAGATTTGGATGGTCTGGCCATCCGATATGCTTCGTCTTATCCCCGGCAGGAAGAAGTCGCCGAAGCGGTGGGCCAGGTCATAGAGCAGGCCGCAAACGCTGTAAAAAAAGGGGATACCGCAAGCTGGTGTCTTTATTCTGATCAATTTCACCTGGAATTTTATAAATTCTGCTGTAATTCCCATCTGGCCGAATCGGCAGAACGGATGCGCAGCCAGCTCACTATTTTTTCCAATCAATATGGGAAAAATGAGGAGATACAGACGGAAATCCAGACAGAGCATGAAGCCATTTTCCAAACGTATCTGGATGGAGACGTGGAGGCTGCGGTGCAGATGATGAAGGCTCATTTGGAACATTCCTTAAAGCATGCTCTGGCTCTGATCTGATACCGGAACTTACTTTTTTTAACATGAAACGTATTTAACATGAAACGTGAAGGCATTTTCAAAAATGCCTTCACGTTTCATGTTAAAAAAAACTTAAAAAGGAGGCTGCGTCAATGACCTGGAACGATAAACCCTACCATTCCCTGGACTATCATTTAAAACAAACCTTCGGAGAAAAGGTATACAAACTGGCTCTGGACGGCGGCATGACCTGCCCCAACCGGGACGGCTCCATCAGTACCGGCGGCTGTATCTTCTGCAGCGAAGGCGGTTCCGGAGATTTTGCAGAAAAAGCGGCGTCCAAAGGCTCAGACTGCCCCGATATCACAGCACAGATAGACGCCGCAAAGAGCCGGGTAAAAAATAAAATTAAAAACGGACGTTATATCGCCTATTTTCAATCCTACACCAACACCTATGCCCCGCCCGAATATCTGGAACGGATCTTTATGGAGGCCATCAGCCATCCTGACATCGCCGCCCTGTCCATCGCCACCAGGCCGGACTGCCTTCCGCCCGAAACCCTCCGGCTTCTGGAACGTCTAAACCGGATAAAGCCGGTGTGGGTGGAGCTGGGCCTTCAGACCATTCACGAAGAAACCGCCTGTTTTATCCGCCGCGGCTATCCGCTAAGCTGCTTTGAAAATGCTTTAAAAGACTTAAAATCCGCAGGCCTTACGGTGATTGTCCACGTGATTCTGGGCCTTCCCGGTGAATCCCGGGAGATGATGCTGGACACCGTCCGCTATCTGGGTCGTTCCCAAATTGACGGAATTAAACTGCAGCTTCTTCACATCCTTAGAGGAACAAAATTGGGGGAACTCTATGAACAGTCGCCATTTCCCACATGTTCTATGGAAGAATATATCGACTTAGTGATAGACTGCATCTCCCTTCTCCCTGAACAGGTTGTCATACACAGGCTCACCGGAGACGGCCCAAAATCCCTGCTAATCGCCCCCCTCTGGAGCGCAAATAAGCGCCTGGTCCTCAATACCATGACCAGACGCTTTAAAGAGCGGGGCGTTTATCAGGGCTGTTTGCTGTGAACCACTCCGTCATCATCAATTGTTATATCAAATGATATGCTTTCCAGATAATTATAAAACTCCCGTTTCTTAGATGCATCCTCAAGCGTCCGGGTATATCCGGCGCCGGATGTACCGGGAATCAGGGATATAGAAACGTCTTCGCCGGAAACATCCACCTGAAGAAGCATTGTTTTGGGAATACTGCTTCCAAACACGAAATTGCCCATGCTGTAAAAGATCGGTTTCCCATTATAGAATTCAATTCCCTGCAGCACATGGGGATGACTGCCGATCACCAGATCAGCACCGGCATCAATGTACTGTCTTCCCATGGTTTTCTGGTAACTTTCCGGCTTCTCATTCCGTTCAATTCCCCAATGTACATAAACCACCAGGTAATCGCACTGTTCTCTGGCATCTTCTATTTCCTTCAAAAGCTGGGCCGGATCATAAGTCAGAAACAGCCCGCTTCTGCTGTCCGTTGCAACCCAGTCCCCATAAGGGACCACCCGGGAAGCGCCTAAAAAACCAATCTTTTTTCCCTGGACTTCCATAACTTCTAACTGCTTCGCACGGTTTAAATCATTCCCCGCCCCCACATACCGGATTCCGGCCTGATCCAGGGTAAGGCAGGTATCCTCAAGCGCTTCCCTTCCAAAATCCAGAGTGTGGTTGTTGGCCAGCGTCACGATGTCAATGCCCATCTCTTGAAACATGGAGATTTTCTCAGGAGGAAGGCGGAAGGTATAACTTTTATCCGCAGCCGTTCCCCTGGAACTGAAGGGAAATTCTTCATTTACCATAAAAATGTCGGCAGCAGCAATATGATCCAGGTAATTCTGATCCAGAACACCATGAATCCCTCCTGCCTTATGATAGGCATTCAGCACATGGTCGGACAGATAAATATCTCCCGAGAACAAAAGCTTAATCTGGGCAGGCTGCTGGATTTCCGGTTCCGTAGTCTCTGGTTCCGTAATTACCGGTTCCGCCGCATCAGATTCCGCCGTATTAGTTTCCACCTTTTGGGCCTCTGCGTGCACCGGCCCTTCAGCGGCGGCGGACGGCCCTGATCCATGATCCGGCATACCACCCTTCTTTTCCCCGCCGTCATCAACAGTCTCTATCTTTTGATAGTCCGGCGTGGCTCTCATAACCAAACCGGCGGCTGCCCAGATCACTCCGACAGCCGCCAAAATAAGGATAAACCCTATGATAATTGTTTTAATTCTGCTATTCTTTCTCATACTTCCTATTCTATCGCAAGGACAATACCGCCGTCACCGGCATAAACAGTTGCAACTCCTGCAGTTTCCGTAATCACAATCTCCCTGAATGAAGCCCGGCTGCTCAGTTCCTCTTTTACAAGCTGAGCCCGCGGTCCGTTATTGCAATGGGCAATCACAGCACGTTTTTCCGTCGTATCGCCGGCTTCCTTAACTGCAATCTCACACATCCGGGACAACGCCTTGTTAATTCCTCTGGCCTGGTCAAGCTTGATGATCGTGCCCTTATCAGCTCCCATCACAGGTTTGATGTTCAAAGCTGTGGCAAAAAATGCCTGAAGTCCTGTCAAGCGCCCGTTTTTCCTGAGAAACTCCAGAGTTTCCAGAACAAAATAAGTGCCCATCTGATCTCTGATCCTGCTGACCTCATCCACCACTTCCTCAAAACTCTTACCTGCCTCACATAAATCCCGGATCTTCAAAGCCAGCAGCAGTTCACCGGAAGAAGCCGACAAAGAATCGATAACCGCAATGTTCTTATGTCCGTGTTCTTCTGTATACAAGTCCTTCGCCAGCACAGCGCTGTTAAAGCTTCCGCTCAAATGATTGGATAAGGTGAGCACGAATACCCACTCTTCCTCACACTCATACGCTTCTTTAAAACTCTCCGGAGAAGGACAGGCCGTCTTTGGACAGTTGGGGCTTTCCTTTACCAGTTTTAAAAATGCCTTCTGGTCAAATGTCTCATCATCTGTTACCTGAATATCATCTACCTGTAAAGTCAATGGAATCATCTGGAAACGCGGGTCTTTCTTCAATTCTGCGGTCAGATCCAGACAACTGTCCCCAATAATTTTATATGCCATGTTTACCTCTCATTCTGCCGCCGGCAGCGGCGTCTTAATGATTTATTCGAGGAGAGTTTGGACAGCAGCACAATCTCTATGCCTGAACATTACAGCACTTCCTCTGCTCTTCCCCTTATATAAAACTACGGTTGTATGTAGTTTTGATTACTATATATCATTATAAGGAGAATACATTAGAAAGTCAAGCCATATTCATCATCATGATCTCGTTGCTTCTGGCAATGAATTTAGTCATGCGTTCAGGTGATAAACTGCCATGGCTTAAAAGAGCGAGGTCATAAAGCTGTTCGCAGATCTTAGAGGTATTTTCACCCTCTTCATGCGATAATACATACTGAACCAGTTTGTTATTGGCATTTAAGATCAGGGTTTCGCCTGCGCCGCCGAACATGGACGGGTCCATGCCGTACATATTATACATCTTCATCATGTCCTGCATACGTCTGCTCTCTTCCGATACGGTGATCATGGAAGACATCTCTTCATTTTTCAGTTTTTCCACTTTGATTTCCAGTTTGTCATTGTTCAGCGCTTTTTTGAAAATCTCAGACAGTTTTTCAGCATTGGACTTAAATTCCTCGTCGTCTTCCTTCACTTCTTCCTTGAAGTTATCATTTAAATCAGCGTCGATACGCAGGAATTTAAGGCCTTCATTCTTCTGCTCCAAATGGCCGATAAACGGGCTGTCAATATTGTGTTTCATGATGACGGCATCTAAGCCTTCCTCTTTAAACATGTTGATATACTGGCTCTGCTCTTTTTCATCGGTCACATAGAAGATCGTGTTTTCATGTTTTTCTTTATTCTCTTCCAGGCAGTCCTTTAAGGTAAGGTATTTGCTGTCTAAGTTTTTGAACAGAATGTAGTCATTGATCTTCTCTGCGAATTTCTCATCCTTTAAGCAGCCGAATTTAATGAATGGGCTGATATCATCCCAGTATTTTTCATATACTTCCCGGTCTGTTTTGCACATTCCGGACAGCTTATCGGCAACCTTTTTCGTGATATAATCCGAAATCTTTTTAACAAACCCGTCATTCTGAAGAGCGCTTCTGGATACGTTAAGCGGCAGGTCAGGACAGTCGATCACGCCTTTTAACAGCATCAGGAATTCAGGAATCACCTCTTTGATATTGTCGGCGATGAATACCTGGTTATTATAGAGTTTGATGGTTCCTTCGATGGAATCATATTCGGTGTTGATCTTAGGGAAGTACAGAATTCCCTTTAAGTTAAACGGATAGTCCATGTTCAGATGGATCCAGAACAGCGGTTCCTTATAATCCATGAAAACTTTGCGGTAAAAAGCTTTATATTCCTCTTCCGTACATTCGTTGGGATGTTTATTCCAAAGAGGATTTACATCATTAATAGCCACCGGACGTTTTAAAATCTTGTATTTATCCTTAGCAGGAGAAACTTCCACAACTTCTTTCTCGCCGTTTTCATTCTCCTTTTCCTCTGTTTTGGCCTCTTCGTGAATGGTTTCCACGATGGTGTCTTTGTCTGTCAGTTCGTCTGTTTCGATGGTCTCATACTCCGGCTCTGCCGCAGAATTGCTGAGGAAAATCGGCACCGGCATGAAGGAACAGTACTTCTCAATCACTTCTCTTGCCCGGTATTCATTGGCAAACTCGTAGCTGTCTTCATTCAAATACAGGGTAATGGTGGTTCCGCAGGTATCCTTATCCCCTTCACCCATGGTAAACTCTGTTCCGCCCTCGGATTCCCAGTGCACAGCAGCCGCACCGTCCTGATAGGACAGGGTATCAATTGTAACACGGTCCGCCACCATGAATGCGGAATAGAAGCCCAGACCGAAATGACCGATAATCTGCTCTTCATTGGCCTTGTCCTTATATTTCTCCAAGAAATCCTTGGCGCCGGAAAATGCGATCTGGTTAATGTATTCTTCCACCTCATCCGACGTCATACCCATACCGTTATCCGTAACGGAAATGGTCTTTTCATTGGCATCCACTGCGATCTGGATCTTGAACTCCAGATCTTCCGGCTTTGTATATTCCCCCATGAGTTCCAGCTTTTTCAGCTTTGTAATGGCGTCGCAGCCATTGGAGATCAATTCCCTGTAAAAAATATCATGGTCTGAATACAGCCATTTTTTAATGATAGGGAATATATTTTCACTATTAATTGATAAGCTTCCTGATTTTGTGCTCATGTCATTCACTCCTTTTCAAATTTTATCACTAATCCATATTTTAATACCGGTCGGTACAAAAGTCAACAAAAAATTAGCACTCATTCAAAATGAGTGCTAGTAAATTAAAATCCGGTAAGTTTATAACAGTTCAGAACGGCGGGAAAATTTTATGATTCCTGATAAACAATCTGATGGTTTTTTAAAAACCGTTTAACCGATTCATCCCATTCCTGTTCCAGACTCTTATCCAATGTAAAAAAGTTTAATGAAGTACCGGTCACACAGTAAAGTTCCCCGTTCTCATAACGGATATTCACATACAGTCCGTTTACCTGGCCGGAGTTCAAAGACAGCCCGGAAGAGTTGATAAACTTTTCCACGCCGTCCGGCGGCATCTGTAATGTGATTGCAAAACTCCCCGGAAGCTTTTTCCCTTTTATCAGAAGGAAACAGATAGGCCGTATAACGCTCCACGACGAAAAATCCTCTATCTTCTTCTCTTCCAGTTCCTCATCGGAATAATATCCCATCCTGATATGACCGTCTATATGAAATGCATTATAAGTGACCACTTCCGCTTCCCTCAGCAGAAATCGGTCAAAGGTTTCCCCAACAAACAAATGCCTGGTAAATGCCCCGATTTCATCAATCTTTAACGCTACCATACCGCCGCCTCTCCCTCTTTCTATTTCTTATGTCTTTCACTATTTCCTCCCATGTGCTATAGTTAACTTGTATATAGAAAAAAGGAGGTCTTACCTGTGAACGAAACCGATACAATCAGGGAACTGCACCAGATGATTCTGGCGTCCACTTCCCCATATCACTGCATAAAAGAAAGCTCCCGCAAACTTTTGGAAGCCGGATTTGAACCTTTAACCCTAAGCGCTCCCTGGAACGTGATCCCGGGGCACTCTTACTTTGTAAATGTATACGACTCCACCCTGGCGGCATTTTCCATCAGCGAAACCTTGGAAGAGACGCCGTTTTTACGAATTGCCGCTTCCCATACCGACTGGCCCTGCCTGAAGGTTAAACCGTCCCCGGAAGTCACATCGGGACGATATGGAAAGCTGAATGTGGAAGTCTACGGCGGGCCGATTTTCAGTACCTGGCTGGACCGCCCTCTTTCCATGGCCGGTAAAATATGCCTGAAAGGAGATCATCCCTTCCAGCCGGAAGTCCGCTTTATTGACTTTAAGCGGCCGGTGCTGACCATCCCAAACTTAGCCATTCATATGAACCGGGAAGTCAATAACGGAGTCGCCTTAAAAGCGCAGTCCGATATGCTGCCGCTCTTAACCATTATAAACGATACCCTGGATAAAGACCACTATTTCCTGAATCTTCTCGCAAAAGAAGCAGAAGTTTCACCGGACAGCATCCTGGATTTTGAGATCTGTATCTATAATACGGATGAAGGAACCAGGCTGGGACTTGACAATGAATTTTACTCCGCGCCGCGGCTTGACAACATCACCTCCGTCCAGGCCTGCTTAAAAGGAATCATAAACAGCCGTCCCGCCAAAGGCATCAATGTGATCGCTTTATATGACAACGAAGAGATCGGAAGCAGGACGAAACAAGGGGCTTCCTCCTCCCTGATGGAACATCTTCTGGAAAAGCTGTACCTTTCCTTAGGGCTTACAAAGGAAGCGCTGCTCAACAGTTTATGGAGCGGTTATCTGCTCTCTCTGGACGTTGCCCATGCGGTTCATCCAAACCACAGTGAAAAATGCGATATCAAAAACCAGGTTTATTTAAACGATGGATTCTGCCTGAAACTGGCCTCCAGCCAGGCTTACGCGACGGACTCCGCCGCGGTGGGCGTCATCGAATCCATCTGCTCAGAACACAACATCGCCTATAGAAAATTTTCCAACCACTCTGATATCAAAGGCGGCTCCACCTTGGGAAGCATCTCTTCCGCCGGTTTAGGAATCCGCACCATTGACGCCGGAGTACCGATTCTGGCCATGCATTCCGCCCGGGAAGTGATGGGAGTTAAAGACCAGGAGGCATTAGAAGCCGCTGCCCGCTGCTTTTTTAACGCATAACCCCGGCTTGATAAACAGAACCATCCGCCCATGAAGCCCGGATAAGCTGCTACCAGACCTTAATTTGGAAAATACTCCTGGTACAGTTCAAAGAAATTCGTAGTCTCGGTACCATCGTCTTTTGTAAACGCCGGCTGATCCCATATCTCAGAATCCAGATTGATGGGATTGTCCGGCGTAAACTGGTCATAGACCTGACGGAACGCCTGGTTTTTCCTCTCCTTAAACAATTCCTTTTTCCTTTCCTGAGTGGCGTCCTGGTCATAGTCATTCACGCACTGAAAGATGTAATAATTCCTTCCTGAAACCAGCATGGGGCTGATCTCTCCCGCTGTCAATCCAAACGCGGCATCTTCCAGCTCTTTTTCCAGATCCCCCCTGCCAATCTTCCTGTTTATCTCTTCCTCATCCGAATAAGCCTTGGCTGTTTCAGTGAACTTGCTCCCCTCTTCCTGCAGTTTTTGGTATGCTTCTTCCGCTTTTTGCCGGTCGGCAGTCACGATCTGGCTGACCTCGATCACCTTGGCTTCATTGTCGCTCACTTCCAGGTTCAGATCCTTCGTCAGCTCATTTACCACTTTGTTGGCCAAATGATATTCTTCATAGAGCTTTTCCACATCTTCCTGAGTCACGTTCATATACCCGATCTCTTTTTCCGTAAGTCCGGAAAAATACTCCTCGGAAAGCTGCCTGATCGTTTCCTTTTCCGCATTATCCAGCTCAATTTCCTGCTTTTGAGCCAACAGATTCATGGTTTTCATATTCGCCATAAAGTTCTTTACTTCATTTAAAAGATAGGTTTGAAACGTGGTCCCTGAATCGTCCACCTTCACCCCCCATATCTGATCCGTATACACGTTCTGGTACCGGTTTTTTTCTGTCGTAATAATTATCATGGTCTGAGCATCCGAATATCCCTTGGATTCCTTTGACTCAGACATGCTCGGCAGATTAGCGCCGCAGCCCGCCAGCATCAGGCTGGCCAGAATAACCGCGGCAGCCTGCCTAAGTCTTTTGGCATATCTCATCCTAACCTCATTTCTTCCGCCACCGGCGGCATTTTCCAGACCGGACCCGCAGCCCGGCCTGATTACATTTCCGCTGCAATTCGGCTCCCCTGGTTGTGTTTTTCCACAATGATCTGATGTTCAATCCGCTCTTTCAGTTCCTCCACATGGGAAATGATTCCGATCATCCTTCCCCCGCCTCCAAGAGCGGTCAGAATCTGAATGGCCTGGCTCAAAGATTCCTCATCCAAAGCCCCGAATCCCTCATCCACAAACAGGGTTTCCACCTGAATACCGCCTGCAAACTGCTGCACCACATCCGACGTGCCCAGGGCCAATGCCAGCGCGGCCTTAAATGTCTCCCCGCCGGAAAGGCTTTTCACCGATCGTTTCTTGCCTGTGTACTGGTCAAATACTTCCAGTTCCATCCCTTCCTTGCTCCTGCGGTCCCGGGTGACGGGAAGGCGGTGCAGTTCATAACGCCCCTCTGTCATGGCCGTCAGCCTCTGATTGGAGGCCCGCAGAATGTCATCCAGATACACGGAAAGCACATACTGTTCAAATACCAGATTCCTATTGTTATAGCCGTTTGCCGCCCGTTCCACCTCGCGAAGGGAACCGTAAACCTGTTCCAGCTGTTCCTTTTCCGCCAGATGGTTTTTCAGCACTGAAACTGCCTTTTTATTGTTTTCAAACCGGGCGCCTGCCATCTCTTTTTCCCGGTTGATCCGTCTGCGTTCCTGCTCCAGTTTTGCCAGGACACGGCTTAAACTGCCCACATCCTTTTTCTCCTTCTCACGAGGCGCTTTTAAAGAAGACCTCAGCTGGGCGCAGGAAGACTTCAGCCCTTCCAGGCGGAGTTTTCCATTCTGATAGCCGTTTTCACATTCCTTTATTTCTCTTTCTTCTGCGGATACAGCTCCTTCCAGCCCGGTGATCCGAACGGTCAGGCTGGATTCCGCTTCCTGTCCGCCATCGCTTAAATCCCACTCCTTCAGCCCTTCTTCCAGGGATTTAAGGGCGCCTGCCATGGAAGCCGCCTCTGTCTGGGCATCCACTGCCTTTTTCCACGCTTCTTCATATATTATTTTCAGCTCTTTCACCCGGTTTTCCGACGGAACATCCGCCTCCATGCCTGCCGGCGCCGGATGATGAAGGGAGCCGCAGACAGGACAGGGCATCCCTTCTTTTAAGTCCATGGCTAAAATGCCTGCGGACGCCTTTTTATATCTGTCGTCCAGATATTCATATTCCTGCTTCTTTTCCTTTGCCGCTCCGTCCAGCCTGAGATACTCTTCCTGTTTCTTTTTCAAAAGCTTCTGCTGTTTCTGCCAAAGAGCCAGCTGTCTCTGCTGATTTGCCAGCAGACGGAGAAGTTCTCTGGACTGTTCAAGCTTTTTCTTTCTGGCAGGCAGTTTTTTATATTCTTTCTCCAGCTGCTTCACATTCTCATTTAACAGGTCCCGCTCCCCGCGCAGCGTTTTCAGGCGCGCGCATCCATCCTCATACTGCTGGATCAGAAAGTTCCTGTGTTTCCACTGTTCCGCCTGCTGTACCGTCTTTTTATAAGCCGCTTCCTGCTCCTGCCAAAGCTGTTCCAGATCCTCCCGGATTTTCCCCAGCCGTTCCTGCTCTTCTTCCGCCGCCTTCACAATCTTTCCGTAATTCTTGTTCTTTTTTCCCAGAAGTTCTGAAAATGCCTCCCCGTCCACCCGGATAGAGGATGCGGTCTCATCGGCCCTGTGTTTCTTTTCTTCTATCTGCACATAGATCCGTTTCACTTCAGAGGTCAGAGCCGCTGCTATGCAGTCATAAAGCCTGGTCTGGAAAATATCACGGAATATCTGTGTTCTTTCTTTGGAACTGGCTGTCAGAAGCTGTTGGAATTCCCCCTGGGCGATCATGGATATCTGTTTAAACTGACGGTAATCCAGTCCCAGCAGCTCTTCCACCTTTTCCGTCACCGCACTGCTTCCCGATGCCAGAAGCTCCTCTCCGCCAAATATCTGGGCTGCTTCATTTTCTGTGGTGAATCCTTCTCCCCGCAGCTTAGGCCTGTCGTATCTGGGATTCCGGGTCACTTTATATTCCACGCCTTTGTGAAGGAAGGAGAGTTCCACATAGGTGGGCGTTTCCGGCACTGCAAAATCACTTCTCAGGCTGTCCTTTTCCCTTATGCTCCCGCTCACTTCCCCATATAAGGCGAATGTGATCCCGTCAAATATGGTGGTCTTTCCCGCTCCCGTCGGCCCTGTTATCAAAAAAAGCCCTTCCCGGCAAACCGTTTCAAAATCCACTTTCTGTTTTTCTTTATAAGGCCCCCAGCCGCAAAGCGTCAATGACAATGGCTTCAATTCATCGCCTCCTTTGCCTGTTCGATGGCCCTCACCGCCATCTTTGCCTGTTCCTCACTCATTTCCTTTCCCATCACATCCTGGAAAAAATCGGAGAACAGCTCAAATGCCGATTTCTGTTTCACTTCCACCGCATGATAAGTCTCCGTTTGCTGATCCTGGCTCCGCTTTTCAATCTGAAGCTGCATCACATTGGGATATACGCTCCGGATGGTGCCGATGGGGTCGATCAGTTCCTCTTCATTGGTCAGAACTGCCAGAATGTAATCGAAGCAGTCCTCCTGTTTTGCAACCTCAGGTGAGATCAGTGCAGACAGTTTTCCCTTTATCTTCCTCATATCATGAATCGGCGTCAGGCTCACCGCTTTTAAGGAAACCAGTCCCTCAGAGGTCATTTCCCCAACCAGCACATGTTTTTCATGATTTGCTTCGGAAAATGAATATTTAACCGGAGAACCTGAATAATAAACCGGTTTTCCCCCTATCTTCTGCCCGCCATGGATATGCCCCAGCGCCACATAGTCAAATGCATCGAATACGGAAACCTCCACCTGGTCCGTTCCCCCCACAGATACCCGGGATTCCGAATCAGATAATTCCGGCTCCTTTCCCTGATTCACCACAAATTGATGGGCCAGCAGGATATTGGCTCCCTGCCCGTCATATTCCACATGTTTCAGGATCTCTTTCATGGCATCTTCATGGTTTTCAGCCTCTGTCCGGTATAAAGCCTTAACCTGAACCGGCTTGGCATAGGGAACCATGTGTACCCGGACATTGCCCGGCCCGTCTTTAAAATCCACATACCGCACCTTTTCCCTGAGACCGCCTTCCATGTAAAGCCCTTTGTGCTCCAGAATCCGGCTGGCAAACCCGATCCGCTCCGCACAGTCATGGTTTCCGGCTATGGAAAGTACTTTTATGCCCGCGTCCACAAGCTTTGTAAGGAACTCATCCAAAACCGATACGGCAAATGCCGGCGGTATGGACCGGTCATACAAATCTCCGCAGAGAAAAACAGCATCCGCCCTCTCCCGGCAGGCAATCTCCGTGATCTGTTCCAGGGCATGAATCTGCTCCTGGAGCATGGAAAAACCATTGACCACTTTTCCGATATGGAGATCTGATGTATGGACAAATTTCATAAATACCTCCATTTCGAATTTCTATTCTTGTTCAACCAACAGTTTTAAAATCTTCAGCACACCGTCGTTCACATTCGTGTCTGCCTGGAAACGGGCCGCCTTTTTTACTTCCGGCCTGGCATTTCCTATGGCAAAGCTGTAATATGCCCGGTTCAACATCTCAATATCATTGAGCTGGTCCCCAAAAGCCATAGTTTCTTCCGGCAGAATCTCCAGGCTCTCCTGAAGCAGCTTCACCGCTTCTCCTTTATTGATCCCATTGGCCATACAGTCCATCCACATATCGCCGGAAATGGTCATCTTAAGCTTGTCCTTATACTTTTCCCGCAAATCAGCGGTCGCGGCTTCCACCGCCTCTTTCTTATATACGGATACCTTGATGAACTGATCCTCCACTTTTGTGAGATCCTCCACCGTCTCTACCCGGAATTTATAACCGTTCACCATCCAGTCCACAAAGTTCTGATCCTTTGTCTCCATGTAAACCACATCAGGCCCGCTGACCATAACTTCCAGATCATCCCTTTCCCTGATATCACGAACCATGTCGAGCACAATCCGGCGGTCCAGGGTATTTAAAAACAGGTTTCTTCCGTGGCATCCGATATAGGCCCCATTATCCGACAGGTAAAAGATCTTTTCTTTAATTGGATCGAAAACCTGCTCAATGCTGGCCCATTGCCTGCCGCTGGCGGCCGCAAACTGGATGCCCTGGCCCCTCAGTTTGAGGATCGTATCAAATACCTCCGGATTGATTACATTTCCTCCGTCTTCCAGCAAAGTCCCGTCTATATCAGAAACAATTAATTTTATCATGTTTTCCTCCAAATCCGCCGCCTCAAACGGCATCTTATTCCTTATAAACAATAACATAAAAGGGCATCAGCCGCAATGGCTGACCCCCTCTTTTTTATTCTGGTAGTAATTTCCCGGTAACAGTTCAGATAGGTCTGAAGTGTTACATTTCCTGTAGTGCTCATGGTGTCTGTGGTCTTCTCTAATAAATTTTCAGCCTTCCGATCACCGGAGTATCGTCATCTTCATCATCAGAAGACTTTAACTGAAGTCTCATAGTATAAGTAAAATCTGCCAGATAGAACAAAAGCAGGAAAAGCGCTACCTGCTTCTCATAGCTATAAGGAATATTGCCCACCAGGCTATGTACAAACCCGTTGAGGAAGCGGAAAAACAAAATTCCTAAAACTCCCCAGGCCAGGCTGCTCTGCAGGCAGATGATCCCTTTGTAATTGAATGATTTCTTACTGTAATCCCACCAAAAAGAACCAAACAGGTGAATCATCATTCCCGCTGTGATCAGCTCCATCACAGTGGCCATGATCATGCTGGCAAGATACAGTTTAACCGGCTGGTCTGCAAAAGGCTGGAGGATCAGACAGGCCCCCATCGCCCCAAAACCATATATGATGCAAAAAGGACCATGCCCAAATCCCCTGTTCAATACCGGTGTTTTATTCTCATAGCTTAAAACCACACATTCTAGCAGATATCCCATAAGACTAAAAGCAAAAAACCAATTGATCATATGATATATGGTCACGGATGTCCCTCTTTTCCTTAACGTATTCTTAACGGGTTCAGTATAATATAGAAAAACTTGGATTGCAAGGAAATTTTTCTTACAATTCGCGAAAAAGTTTGGGGGTGGGTTTACAACTTACGGCCCGGCGCGGCATATCCGGCTGCTGCCCTGCCGTTTGAGCAGAAGTGTCCATATTCCGGATTCGGGCATAAGAGGCTGTAAGCGTGCAGAATTTTTCTAAAAGCCTTCGGGAAAGACCGCAACTCACAACGCTTAAAAAGCGTTGTTCAAACAAGCGGCTCTTTCCCTCAGAACGAAAAATCCTGCGCGCTAACAGCCTCTAATACCCTGCATAGTCATATGGAAACTTCCGCTCAAACGGCAGGGCAGCAGCCGGATATGCCGCACCGGGCCGCAAATGGTTTAATCATATAACAAGACCTTTGTTACGAAAATGTGGCGGTTGGGGCACTTTCCTATCACAAAGGTCTTTTATCATTTGGAGTAATAATTAATTTAATTGATTATTCTATTCAGTTTCCCACTTTAATAAACCGAATTCATAAACAGCGCAATCAATATACCGAGAACCGCTCCTGCAAAGACCTGGAGGGGAGTGTGGCCTACGAATTCTTTGAGTTTCTGTTGGAACTCCAGGTTGCTGAGCTGCAGAAAATCCTGCTGCATGAGGATATTCAAAAGTCTGGCCTGTTTTCCGGTTTCCTGTCTTACGCCGATTGCATCGTACATGACGACTGCGGCCAGCACAAAACAGACTGCAAATTCAAAGGAACCTACTCCGTACTGGTAGGCGGTGGACGTTGTCAAAGCACAGACCGTAGCCGAATGGGAGCTGGGCATACCGCCGGAACCGACCATTCTCTCTGCTGAAAACGATTTATTAAGTGCAAAATCTATGATAGTTTTCAATACCTGCGCTACCGTCCATCCGGTCAGCGCGCTGATTAAAACCTTGTTGCTCAGTATCTCTTCCCAAAAAGTCATGGTTTTCTCCTATATCCAAAAGCAGTCAATTTTATGCCGGGCGTCCCGGATTGAGTAAATGAGTCATCCACCGTCTTGTATGGGATGCCACTTCTGCCATACCGCAGAATTTATCCGCATAAACGATGGACATCCCCTCCCGGCTGCGGGGCGGAACCGGTGTCAGCGGCCACATATGGCGAAGAATCATGTTCTTCTCCAGATCCGTCAGATCAAAATACTTAGAAGCGTTCTCCATAGCAACTCTGGGGTGAGTTAAGCCGTGGAAATGATTCCCGGTCTCCTTCGCATGGGTGTGCCAGTCATATAAAAACAGATCATGAAGCAAGGCAGCCCTTGCGGTCTGCCTGTAATCCCAGTTAAACTTCCGGCAGATACGGTAACTCATATAGGACACCTGAATGCAGTGTGCCTTACAAGTAGTATTACCATGCTGGATAAACTGATCCATCAAATGAAATACCGGATTTTCCAGAATATCCTGCACGCATGCCAGATATTCCGGATCATCCTCATATTTTTTTTGCTTCACCCAGGAATCGTCGGCAGCCCATTCACGGGCCTTATTCCGCTCTTCCCGTAATCGTCTATATCCTCTCATACTTTAATATCCAATCAGCCAGTCGTATAACTCCTGGTATTTAAGGGCCGATGCATTCCATGAATAATCCTTTGCCATGCCGCGGTCAATTAACTTGTTCCATTCACGCTTTTTATCGTAATAGACATGTTTAGCATAATTTACGCTCGCAAGCATCTCATGTGCATTGTAATTGGCGAATGAGAATCCCGTTCCGGTGCTCTCAAATTCGTTATATGGCTCAACCGTGTCCTTCAGTCCGCCTGTCTCTCTGACAATCGGCACCGTACCGTATCTGAGTGCCATAAGCTGGCTTAAACCGCAGGGTTCAAACAGAGACGGCATCAAAAATGCATCGCAGGCCGCATAAATCTTATGGGACATCGGTTCCGAATAATAGATATTGGCAGAAACACGGCCGCCGTACTTCCACGCATAGTGGCGGAACATATTCTCGTATTTGTCATCTCCGGTTCCTAATACCACCAATTGAAGGTCTTCGCTGCACATCTCATCCATCACGCACTGGATCAGGTCAAGGCCCTTCTGATCTGTAAGCCTCGATACGATTCCTACCATAAACTTCTTTCCATCCACCTGAAGTCCAAGTTCTTCCTGTAAAGCCAGTTTGTTCTTGATCTTCTCTTTCCGGAATGTTTTCGCATTATAGTTCTGCACGATGAAGGCATCCGTTTCCGGATCAAATTCATCATAATCAATACCGTTTACAATCCCTCTCAGGCTGTTGGAGCGGGCTCTCATGAGACCATCCAGCCCCTCGCCGTAAAACGGCATCTTAATCTCTTCCGCATATGTGTTGCTGACTGTTGTAATCGCATCTGCAAAAACAATGCCGCCCTTTAACATATTACCATCTTTATATGCTTCCAGTTTATCCGGTGTGAAGTAATAATCCGGCAGTCCTGAAAATCTCTGAATGGTTTTCACATCCCATACACCCTGGAATTTTAAATTGTGTATGGTAAGAACCGACTTCATGCTGCGGAAAAATTCTCCGCCGCGGAAACGGTCTTTTAAATAGACAGGAATCAGGCCGGTCTGCCAGTCATGGCAGTGAACAATATCCGGTTGAAAACCGATTACCGGAAGAGCGGACAAAGCCGCGTTGCAATAAAATGAAAATTTTTCAAGATCATAAAGCCAGTCCCCATATGGTTTCGCACCGTTAAAATATCCCTCATTATCGATAAAATAAAAGGTTATTCCCTCATGTACGTATTCCAGAATCCCTACGTATCTGCTCTGTCCCATATAATCCATATAGAAATGGCTGACATAATTCATCTTGCTGCGCCATTCTTCTTTTATACACAAGTATTTAGGGATCATAACCCTAACATCGAAATATTCTTTATCAAAACACTTAGGTAAGGAACCAACTACATCTGCCAGCCCTCCGGTCTTAATAAATGGAACTGCTTCTGAAGCTATGAACAATATATTCTTCATGCGAAAACCTCCCTCGCCAATGGTCTGCCGCTGATACACAGACTCTCATTAGGGATAGTATACAATATTTTTGAGAATTTAGGAAGTGGAAACTGATAATTTATCGTTATAATCTCTTATAATCAAGACGGATCTTATCAGAAATCAGAGCAATAAATTCAGAATTTGTCGGCTTGCCTTTTCCATTGCTGACAGTGTAACCGAAAATTGCATTGATGGTATCCATCTTTCCTCTGCTCCATGCCACTTCAATCGCATGCCTGATGGCCCGTTCCACGCGGCTCGGCGTAGTCTGGTGCTGTTTTGCTATATTGGGATATAAAACTTTTGTCACCGACGTGAGCATTTCCTGATCTGCAACTGAAATCGCTATGGCATCTCTCAGATACTGATATCCCTTAATATGCGCCGGAATGCCGATTTCATGAAGCATTTTTGTGACATCATTTTCCAGGTTCTGCTCCATATAGTCATATTTATCCGTATATGGCTTAATTCTCTTGTTCTCCAGGCAGCTGATTCTGTCTTTTCTTCCCTTTTCCGCTACCTGACGCACTTTCGTGACAATCATCTTCCTGGAAAATGGTTTCATTATGTAATAATACGCGCCCATACGGAAGGCTTCTTCTGTCATATTCTCACTTCCGGCCGCAGTTACCATGATAAACGACGGCGACTTTTTCAGGGTTTCGTTGTTTTTCACCTTTTCCATCACCGATATTCCGTCCAGTCTCGGCATAATAATATCCATAAGAACAATATCCGGCTTCGTTTTGACAATCATATTATAGGCATCTTCTCCATTATCTGCCTGTCCAACTACTTTAAAATCTTCTTCTCCTTCAAGTATATCACACAGCACCTCTAACGTCTGTGGGTTATCATCTGCAATCGCAATACTTAATTCTGCCATACTCCTATTTCCTCCTGTTTGTTACGTTTTGTACACTGATTATAGTATCGGAAAATGGTAATCTGCAATGTGATTCCATCGCAATATTCGACATTTCAACGGGGTTTCGGCCTATATCGGATTTCGTCATCTGCCGTCTGATTTTCCCGAAAAGCAGTTTTCAAGGGAGCTGATGACGGATTGTTAAAAATTCTGTTTGACCAATTATCTTAGCAATTTTTGACGAAAATAAATAAAGAAGGGCTGTAAAAAATATGTCGCATTTTAGCCCATACTCCATAGAACGGAAAAACGGGGAAAACATAACAAGAATTACTGACTTTTTACACCACCTCTTCCTCCCCCTCAGCCAGCCCCCTTCAGCAGGAAACCCAAACAAGGCGGCAGCCAGAAGACAGAACTTATCATAAAGCCCTGCCTTCCTGCCGCCGCCTCGCCCTGCTTTCCGGCGTAACGGTCTGCAATAAAGTTCATCTCCTGCGCCCTTAGAGGATATCCAAAAGCCCGGTTAATCTTTTATTTCTTCTCTACTCCGTTTTTTCATCCTCCACTTCGTAAGAAATCGTAGGTTTAGCCTTCCCGGTTTTCAGCCGCCAGTTAGCGAATAAAAATGCAATCGCAATGGTGACCGCGTTCAGTATCACAATTTTAATAGTAGTCGCCCTCATTTTGGAATAAAACTGGACTACCGTCACTCCAAGCGAAAGGAGCAGAAGTGCGCTGAATGCCATCATAGGCATATGGAAATTAGATTTTTTCCATGCCTCCGGGAACATTTTGGGCAGTTTAAAACACATCACCGTATTCAGCGCGGTGATACAATAGCCGATGATCAGCACAATTGTGGTGATCTGGTTAATCTTAAATCCTGTGACAATCGGTATGATGGTAACCACATAAAACAGAAGCTGCAGCTTCCAGGGAGTCCGGTATTTGGGATGCAGGTCTGCCAGTGATTTTGGGAACCATCCATCCTCACACATCTGCATCAGCGGCTTTGTAACAGAACCCAGTTTAGAGTTCAAAGTGGTTGATATTGCAAACAGCGCTCCTCCTACGATAAAGAATAAGTATAAAGGTCTGGGAAAGATTTCCGCTGCTACTACAGTCAGGGATTTTCCAGCCACCTGGTCAACCGGCAGCACGCCCGACGCTACGGTTGCGATCAATCCGTATAATACGGCCACGGAAAGAGTGGATGCAATCAGCACAAAAGGAATATCCTTCTTCGGGTTTTTACATTCTGCGGACAGACTGAAGATCATATTTGCCCCGCCTGTAGCAAATCCAAGCGTTGCTGCTGCGGATAAAATTCCCGGCACTCCGTCCGTCATAAAATTACCGTCCGCATTGGAAAAATAAGTGGAAAAATCCACATGGGGCATGCCGAATAAAACAAAGAGCAGTAATGCGAACAGCAGGACTCCTACCATCAGGTTCTGAACCTTAGCCATGATATTGACACCGAAAAAGTTCAGGATAAAGAAAATAGTCGCCACACCGATGGCCACCGCCATATGGGGCAGTCCCGGAAACAGGGACAGGAAATAGTCTGCAAATGACAGCGCAAACATGGCGATCGTAATATTTTTAAAGATATATACGATGGTATAGGCGCCGGCAAATTTATCACCTGCAAACAGTCCCATCTGGGTATAATCGCCTCCGCGGAAACGCAGGCAGCTGGATACAAAAATCATGGGTATCAGGTTGCAAATCGTAAAAAAGGTGGATACCAGAAATGCGATGTTGGCAGACCTCCCCGTCAGCGCAATACCGGTTCCCATCTGAACCATAATTCCTGAACCGATGATGCTTCCGATGGCGATGCCCATCAGTTCCTTTTTACCCAAAACACGTTTTAAATCTTTTGTTGACGATAATTTTTCACTCATATGTATTTCCCTCCAATTTTTTTACAGCCTCAATCATCATAAGACGGCGCCATGTCCCCGGGAATCGGAGTATAGCTTCTTCCCCCTTTATCCTCTATCAGTTCCCTCTTAGCCGCCTCTATCACATCTTTCCTGTCCGTGAGCAGATCATAAGCCGATGATGCCATCACCTGTCCGGCTCTGGTCATGCCTTTCGCCGCCGCCGTACTTCCGTAAGCCGCGCACGCCTGCCAGCTGTGTCCGTTTACCATAACAGGGCAGCAGGTCACGGTCAGATTTACGGTGGGGGTGATCCAGGATACGTCTCCCACATCGGTGGAGCCGCCTACTGTTATGGACTTACTGCCCCGCCACAGAGGCTTAAACAGCATGGAATTACGGATTTCTTCTGTAGAAACTCCATGGAATTCACAAACATGTTTTAAGGTTCCTTCCGAATAGGTTTTTGCCAGGCTGTTGAACAGTTCCAGTTCTTCCCCGGTGTACTCAGGCCACGGACACTGTTTCAGATTATCGTAAACCAAACTGCTGAGCGCATAATTGGGCAGACGGTTATGGTAAATGCTCTTTACCTTATGTATGACCTCAGTGCCGGTCATAAGAGCCGCCCCTTTTGATATGTCCGCCAAACGGCTGACAATCTCCTGAAGCTGTTCGATTTGAGGCGCTCTCACCGCATAGCGGACAGCCGCTTTTCCCGGCACGATATTGACCGCCTGTCCGCCGTCCGTGATGATGTACTGGATGCGTGCAGCACTAATCACATGTTCCCGCAAATAATTCGCCCCCACATTCATCAGCTCCACCGCATCCAAAGCGCTGCGTCCCAAATGAGGATTTGCTCCTGCATGGGCCTCCGTTCCCGTAAAATAAAATTCCAGTAGTTCGAACGCACTGGACTGGGTTAAGGCCACCGCATCATCCCCGGAGGGATGCCAGTTCATGCAGCAGTCCAGATCGTCAAACAGCCCCTCCCGGGCCATAAATGTCTTTCCTCCAAAGCTCTCTTCCGCAGGACAGCCGTAATACCGGATCGTTCCCGGCAGTTTTTCTTCCCTCATCACTTCCATCAGGGCGGCAAATCCTGCCACTGAGCCGCAGCCCAGCAGATTGTGGCCGCAGGCATGTCCATAGGCGCCCTCTTTTAGCGGCTCCTTTACTGCCCCAGCCTTTTGGCTGAATCCCGGCAACGCATCCAGCTCTCCTAAAAAGCCGATCACCGGTTTTCCTGATCCATACTCCGCCGTAAAGGCGGTAGGCGCGCAGGTTACGGGAAATGAAACCTCCGCACCCAGTTTTTTCAGATAATCCGCCTGCAGGGCGCTGGTTCTCACCTCTTTAAATCCGCCTTCGGGATGACGCCAGATATCTAAGGCCATGGCCTCCAGTTCCTGTCTGTGCATTTCTATGTAATGTTTGATCCGTTCTTTTCCCATATCAGCCTCATTTCCAATACTTATCAATCGAAATACGGTTCCATATCATCCGGGATCGGCACATAGCTCTGCCCGTTTTTATCATGTTCCCATTCTTCCCTCGCCTGTTTCAGCACATCTTTCCGTTCTGTCAGAAGATCATAGGCAGTGGCCGCTAAAACTTCTCCGGCCCGAATCATACCCTTTGCTGCAAAACTGGTGCCGTAGCAGGAAGTGCCCTGCCAGGTATGCCCGTTTACCATAACCGGACAGCAGACAGCCGTCATGTTCAGGGTCGGCGTGATCCAGGATACATCCCCTACATCAGTGGAACCTCCCCCGATCTTTTCTTTGCTCCCCATTTTTACGGGCCGCGGCAGCAGGTTATGTTTCACCTCGCTCATATCAACCCCATAGCTTTTTACCACCCGTTCCACCGTTCCCGCCGGATAGGCAGCCGCCATGGAATCCGCAAACTCCAGTTCTTCCGGAGTGTATCTGCAAGGAGAAGCGGTGAGGAAATTCTCATAGGCCAGATCAGCCAGGGCCGCATTGGGCAGCCGGTTATGGTAAATGCTGGTGATCCTCCGCTTTACCGTAGTTCCGGTCATAAGAGCCGCCCCCTTGGAGATATCATTGATCCGCTCCGCAATATCCAGCATCTGATCCACCTTAGGCGCGCGGACCGCATAGCGGACCGCCGCTTTTCCCGGCACGATATTGACCGCTTTTCCTCCGTCTGTGATGATGTAATGAACTCTGGCCGAAGGGATGATATGTTCTCTCAGATAGTTGCAGCCCACATTCATCAGTTCCACCGCATCCAGTGCGCTTCTGCCCAGATGGGGATTGGCGCCTGCATGTGCTTCAATGCCTGTAAAATAAAAATCCATGGTTTCTAAAGCAGTGTTGTTGGAATACCCTGCCCCGTCTTCTCCGGACGGATGCCAGCTGAGACAGCAGTCCAGATCGTCAAATACACCTGCCTTGGCCATAAAAGATTTCCCCGCCAGGTTTTCCTCTGCCGGACAGCCGTAGTAACGGATCGTTCCCGGCAGCCCTTCCTGCTTCATGGTTTCCATCAGCGAGATAAACGCCGCAATGCTGCCCACACCCAAAAGGTTATGTCCGCATCCATGTCCTCTCTCTCCTTCGGCTGCAGGCTCTTTGTAATTAAGGCCCGCCTTCTGGCTTAAATCGGGCAGGGAATCAAACTCCCCTAACAATCCGATGATGGGATGTCCGTCTCCGTATTCCGCGACAAAAGCAGTTTCTAACTTTCCCACCGGAGTTTTAATCCTGGCCCCCTTTTCCGCCAGATAATCCATCTGCCGCTTGCAGGCAAAATATTCCCTGAATCCGGCTTCCGGCCTCTCCCAAATCTCATAGGCCATCTTCTCCAGTACTTCCCTCTCCTCCTCCAGATACTTCTTAATCTTTTCTTTTCCCAAATGAATCCCTCTCCTTTTCTCTTTCATACCCACATTTTACAAAAACCGCCCTGTCTCTCACAGATTAAGAACCGGATATTTTGTATAAAAAACGGATAGATCACGGGCCTTATGGCCGGATCTATCCGTTTTTTATATATAATATCTGTTTTTACCCATGTTATTAATTTGTTATTTCCCGTACAATTATCTCCATACAATAGTAAAATTCAATTAATTAAGGAGGTATCTGCCATGCAGGGAACCATAGCATTTAATACGATTCAGACCATTCGTCCAGCTTTGGATAAACTCTCATTCAACATATGGAACTGTCCTGAAGGTCCCTATGAAGAATACCGGGCCAGTGAATGGACTGCCGGCATTCTTAGACAAGCAGGCTTTCAAGTGGATACAGGTATCTGTTCTCTCCCTACGGCAATAATGGCCAAATGGGGAAGCGGCCGCCCGGTAATCGGATTTATGGGGGAATATGACGCCCTTCCCGGTTTAAGCCAAGAGCTGGCCACTGAAAAAAAGCCGGTAAACCAGCAAAATTACGGCCATGGATGCGGCCATAATCTGTTATGCGCCGCACACGCAGGGGCTGTCATTGGACTTAAAGAAGAAATGGAGCGTACCGGCTGCTCCGGGACCATTGTCTTTTACGGCTGTCCCGGCGAAGAGGTTCTGACCGGCAAACCATTTATGGCAAGAGAACACGCATTCGATGACCTGGATCTGGCTATATCATTCCACCCTGCTGCAGTCAACTTTGTATTTCAGGGGATTAACGCGGGAATTCATTCTGTAGAATTTCATTATAAGGGAAAAAGCGCACATGCCGGCGCAGACCCGCAAAATGGCCGCAGCGCTCTGGATGCGCTGGAACTGACCAACGTAGGCGCACAATATTTAAGAGAGCATGTAACCGAAGACGTGAGAATCCACTATGTAATTAAAGAAGGGGGCACCGCACCCAACATTGTGCCTGATAAGGCCTCTTCCTGGTATATGATCCGGGCACTCGATATGGACAACTTAAACAGTGTTTACAGCCGGCTTATAAAAACCGCACGGGGTGCTGCTTCCATGACAGAAACAGAGGTGGCAGTCCGCTATTTAGGAGGCTGTTATCCCACCATGCAGAATCAGGTTTTAGCCGATCTGGTCCATGACTGCATGCATCAGATTCCATGGGAACGGTTCGATGACAGGGACCGGGATTTTGCCCGCACTTTGACCGCCGGTATTTCAGAAAGCTGCCAAAAGGCTTCCAGCCTGTTTCAAATAGAAAACGGCGGACTCCTCTATGAAGGAATCCGCCCTATGAAGGCCTCCAACAGCTCCGGATCTTTTGACATGGGTGATGTATGCCACATTGTTCCGACCATCATGTTTTCCACTGCCTGCCGTCCTGTAGGCGTCCCAAACCACCATTGGCGCACAACAGCCAGTTCCGGTTCGGGAATCGGGGAAAAAGGGATGATCAATGCAGCCAAAATCATGGCCTTATTCGGAATCCGGGCTATGACCGATCCTGCCGTCTGTATAAAAGCCAGAGAAGAATTTCTCCGTTCCATGAACGGCCGCGTCTATCAATGCCCGATCCCATCCGGCCTTTCTCCAATAAAGCCGTCGATCTGAATATCGGGAACCGCCTTATGAAGCAATTCCAAAAAGGCCGCGTAACTCTGCTCCGGCGTCGCGCCGCCGTCATGTGAAATCGCCTTCACAGCCGTATGATAGGCCACATCTATGGCAGAATCATAAGGGGATAAATCCCTGGTATACATATCGGGAAGCAGTGCTTCAAAATAATATTCCCCCACATTGAAGTCTCCAAAGCCTTCTAAATACATGCTTTGGTACTCTTTATCAGAGGTATCCTTCTTCCAGCATAAAAACTGGCTGCAGGACGCCTCTTTGCTGGCTCTGGCCCCTTCTTCCGAAAGCGCCATAAATTTGATGAATTCCCAGGCAGTCTCCTTGTGGGTGCTTTCGGAAGGGATCGCACAGACGCAGCCGCCCCACTTGTAGCTGCCTTCCGGGGGAACCATTAACTTCCAGTCATTTTTATCGTTTTTTGAAAACGTCTTGTTCTGTGTCAGCCACATGCTCCACGGTGAAAATAAAAAACGTCCTTTCTCAAACTCGTCGTACCACTCCTTAGAACACTGTGACATATCGTCCACCAGCTTTTCATCGTACATGGAATGCAGAATCCGGTAATAGCGCAGAAACCTCTCCGGTTCCACCAGCCGCCCGTCTTCCACATAGGCCCGTTCCGTCTGGTTGTACAGCACAGTGGCCACATCCCCCAGGCTGCTGAATAAAAAGAAGGGCTCCGGGGACATTTTTTTATACTCCGCTCCCCGTTCAATCAATTCCTCCCAGGATGGGAAGGCCTGGTCCACCTCATCAGGTTTTGACAAGCCGAATACCCGCTCCATCATGCCGGCCCGGTAAGCCAGGCCGGAGGCCGCCAGATTATAGGGCGCTGCCACTAAAGTGCCGCTCTTTGACGTGATATAGGGAAGGCAGTCCTTTGGAAGTGCAGCCTTATCCAGACCGTATGCTTCTGCCCCCAGATCTTCCCACAGGTCCAGGTTTAAAAAATCCCCGGCAAACTTATCCTGAAGCAGACAGATATCGGGCAGATCCTCTGAAAATGAAATAGCGCTGCGCAGCTTTTCCGCATATTCATAATTCGGCACATTTACATAATTGATGGACAGGTTTTCCCTGTCTCCGGCAAATTCTTCAAACAGTTCCACCAGCGAATCATCCCAGTACCAGACGGTCAGCACCTCAGGCTCCTCCAGGTTCCCGGCTTTTACGCCTGTATCTGTCCTTCTGTTGACCATCCAAAACAGAATACAGGCATAAACCGCCGCCAGCGCCCCAATCACAACAAGTGTTTTCCTAAGCATAATCATCCCCCTGACTTTCTCTTCCATCCGGCCAATCCGAATCCTCCTTCAAATGGGGAATGCAGATCAGCACCATAGTTCCTTTTCCCTTTTCACTGTATACTTCAAAACTGTAATCTTCCCCATACAGATATTCCAGCCTGTCCCGGATGCTGCTCATTCCGATGGAATGAACGCCTCCCTGACTGCTGTCCATCCCGTTCATCAAGCCTTTTCTCCGCTCTTCTTCCATGCCTACGCCCGTATCCGATACACAGATTCTCAGTTTTCTGCCTTCCGGTTCCGCAAAAATCTCAACCACCCCTGCCTCTTCACTGGGCGCAATGCCGTGATAGATGGCATTTTCCACCAACGGCTGCAGTATATTTTTCGGTATAAGCGCATCTTTCACTTCCGGGCTGATATTGTAAATGATCTCGAATTTATCTTTATAACGGTAGGATTGGATCGCCCCATAAGCGTCGACTATCCCCAGTTCCAAAGACAGGGGGGCTGTAATCTTCCCCTCATAAGCCGCCATGCTGTCCTGAAGGATTAAGATCAGGGACTTGACCATAGTTTCAATATCCTTGTCTCCGTTCCTCCTTGCCAGATAAATCACAGAACTAAGCGTATTATAGAGGAAATGAGGATGGATCTTAGACATCAGCATGTCGAACTTGATCTTTTTCTTGATCCTCTCATCCTGAACCTTCTGCCTGACATATTCTTCAATACTGGCGACCATATCATTAAAATGACAGCTCAAAAGTTCCAGTTCATCTCCGGTCCGTATGGACAGTTCCGGCTTTCTGCCTGCCGCAAATTCCTGCATGGCTTTCGATATCTCCGCCACCGGGGCAATGATCTGGCGGATGTAGAGAAACACGGCCATGCCTACCGCCAGCACCGTGAGCGGTGTATATAGGAAGAAAAACCGGCGGATCGGCCCTGCATCCTTTATGATCTCCTCTTTTGAGGTATAGGCCGCCACAATCCAGCCCGAAGGTTCCAGCCTCTGATAGGTCACATAACCATCCTGAAAATCCGTCTGCAAACAGCCTTCCTCATATCTGCTCCCCCCGTCCAGCATGTTTCCTATGTCTTCCGGCCAGAAATCCCCTCCTGAAACAGGAATCCCCTTGATCCCGTCATAGATCAGATATTCCCTTTCCTCCCCAAAAAAGCTCTTCATAACCGTATCGAACTGTCCCGCATCCAGATTCAGCAGCAATTCTCCGGTTCTCACCACAGGGTTGTTGCTGTCCGATATGTAGCATCTGTAAGTGATAAAATCCCGTTCTTTAGCGATCTTGATGGGATGAATTCGGCTGTAGCACCGGTTCTCC
>JAGZXV010000296.1 GCA_018378255.1 Clostridiaceae bacterium
AGGGGCGAAATGATAGGGGCGTAATCACGGAGAGAATAAGCCAGTTTATTCATATAATCCCACATGGATTCCATGGAAGGATGGGCTGTTAAAAGCAAAAGGTAGTATGGCCCTTCCAGCTTTAAGTTCAGGGAGGAGACGTAAGATGCAAGCTGGTTTAAAGACATGTTTTGGGTCAGCAGCCGTTCAAAAAAATGCATTTTTAAGGTGTCGGTATTTTCATAGAGAAATTGGGCACTTTTTTGATAATCCTGGTCTTTGCGCCTTTGCTCGTATATATTGTTGGAAGCTTTGTTCAGGGCTTCACATATTTCCGGTATGGAAGAGGGCTTCAGCAGATATGCGCAGACCCCATGGTGGATGGCGTTCAGCATATATGCCTGGTCTCCATAGCCGCTTAATATGATGATTTGCGAATGCGGAAGAATATTTTTCACCTTGTCGATGAATGCGAAGCCGTCTTCGCCAGGCAGGCGGATATCACATAAAAAGATATCCGGCTGATGGGAACGGGCCAGATTCATGGCAGAAGGCACGCTGTCAGCTTCGCCCACCACGGCCAGATTCAGGGCGGCCCAGTCAACTGCCTGGCGAAGCCCCTGCCGGACGATGGATTCGTCATCGATCAATAAAACTTTTAACATAAACGTTCCTCCTTTGTGATGACAGGCTGCCGGACCATAAAGATACTCCCTCCCATGGCGGGGCGGAAATAGGCCAGCCCGTAAGAATCACCGTATTTTAACTTGAGCCGTTCATTGATATTGTTGAGCGCCAGGCCGTGAGTATCCGTTGGGGGATTGGAGTGTGCCAGCAGTTTTTGGATGTAGTCAGGATCAATGCCGATGCCGTTATCATAGATGTGGTAGATCAGGTCCTCATTTTCCCTGTACACGGTTACAATGATTTCACCATCATTCCGGTCCGGCACAATGCCGTGTACAATGGCATTTTCCACCAAAGGCTGCAAAAGCAGTTTCATCACGTAAACAGAGGAGAGATCAATGGTTTCTTCCACATCCAGGGTGAACTGAAAATGATTTTCAAAGCGTTCCCGCTGAAGATTAACATATAAATTTACATGTTCCAGCTCTTTGGATAAAGGGATTAAGCCGTCATCTGTCCTGATTAACGACAGCCGGAACAGGGACGAGAGCATGCGCACCATCCGGGAGGCATTTTCTGTACGGTTCAGTTCTATCAGCCAGCAGATGGAATCCAGGATATTATATAGAAAATGCGGATTGATTTCAGCCTGCAGGTTCTGGATTTCCGCGTCTTTGTACTGCAGGTTTGTCTGATACACCTGATTGTAAAGAAAATGCAGCCGTTTTGACATGGTGTTGAACCGGTTAATTAACTGCTCCAGCTCCCGGCTGACTTTGTAATCAAACTGAACCGTATAATCCTCCAATTCTATGGATTCCATCAGCTTTCCCAGATGCAGAACCGGCTTGACTAAAAAGTGCTGGTAAAAAATAATCTGTACAGTAGCAAAGATGATAAAAATGCAAGTAAGAGCCAGGATGATAATCAGGATCATTCTACGGTAAAATGCCTTTTTATCAACGGCAAACTCAGTCAGATATAACTTTCCGTGAAACATCCGGGAAGAGAGGGCATGATAATATCCGCTTGTCCCATGCAGAGGAATCCGCTCCCCCTGTTTTAAACCGAAAAGCGCCTTCAGATCGGCATCATCCGCCAGCCAACGGTTTTGAGCGGTCAGGTTATGGGTCAGCATCCGGCCGTCCTGGCTCCAAAGTGCAAAGAAGATGTCATCCGGCATTTGGGAGGAAGTAAAAAAACGGTGCAGTGCAGAGCTGTTAATTCTGATTTTTAAATAGGCTATCTTATCATCCGGGTGATACATGTTGCGTATGGACCGGCAGAAATTAAGCTGTTCCCCTTCTGAAAACAGCACCCACTGCCCATAGGTGCTGTTCATGTCCGCTAATTCCTGGTCCGTGAAGACCGGAGCATTTTTCGAATAAGCGCCTGTACATAATTTACGTCCGTCAGCGGTCTGGATGTAGATGTTTCGTATGGCCGTATTTTGGGAAATCATGGTCTGCAGCGTGGAGAGGGCTGAGGAATACAGCTCCAGATATTGGGAGGTGGGAGCCGTATTGTCCGCCAATATGAAGTCCCGTATCGTGTCATCCGCTATGATGGAAACGGAAATATTGCTGATGCCGGCCAACAGGCTGGTAACAGAAGTAGAAACATCATTCAATATGTACTGGGTGGTGGCCCGGCGGTCCGAAAGCAGGCGGTTGCTGAAAAAGACGGAAGCCAGAATCAGACAGACAACAGCCGGCAGCAGAAAAAATAATAAATTGGAGGCGATCAGCTTGGAAAGCAGGCTGTTTTTTTTCATAAAATCCTCTTTTATCCTTTTCTTTTATAGTAACACAAAAGGAGTAATTGGAGAATATTCCAAATTTTGCCTGAACAGCAAGAATCGTAATATTTGATTAGAAAGTAACGAAGACAATATTCCATTTATTGTTGTAAAATGGGAAATAGAACAAAAAGTAATCTGTAAATACAGAGGGATTTATCATACAATAACAGCATGAAATCAATATCAAAGGAGGAGACAGGATGAAACGGACAATAGCGGCAAGAATAGCGGCAATGTTCCTGGCCGGGGGATTGATGATGGGAACAGCGGCCTGCGGCTCCAAATCCCAGCCACAGGAAAACAGTTTGGACGCGGCAGGGGAACCGCATGAGGAGGTAACGATATCCATTCTGCATGAACATTCCGCAGAGGCAGCGGAGAACATTGTCAGCAGCGCAGGCTTCCGTGCGATGCTGGACAAATACCAGGAAGAGCATCCCTGGGTACATTTGGAGGAGACTACGGTTTCCAATTCCGAAATTCTCAACAAATATCTGGCCCTGATCGCGGCAGATGAACTTCCCGATGTCACCTATGTGAAATATACCTGGCTGGAAAATATGGTGGAAAATAACATGCTGGTAGATCTGACCGAGTATGTGAATCCCGACGATTATGTGGACGGACTTTATTCCGTCACATACGATGGAAAAGTATGGGGAATGCCCAACAAACACTCCGCTTATAATCTGATTTTATACAATAAAAAGATGTGGAAGGAAGCCGGTTATGACACATTTCCAGCCACCATGGAGGAGTTCATAAAAGCCGGAGAAGTGTTTAAAGAAAAGGGAATCACCGCCGTTTCATTCGGCAATACGGCAAAATGGAATGCGGTTTCCTATTTTACAAGCCCTCTTCTGTATGACTACTGCGGAAAAGAATGGGTGGAATCCATGATAGCCCAGGACGGAAAAGCCAAATGGACGGATGACTGCTTCATTCAGGCTATGGAAGAGCTGCAGAAGATGTCAATTCTGTTTAACGAAGATTTTAACATGCAGGACGATATGTGGGCCATGGGCTGGTATATGCAGGGAAATGCCGCTGCCCATGCGGTTGGAACCTGGGGAATTGATACGGCAAAAAATATGTCTGAGGAATATAAGGACGTATGGGATAATACGGGAGTGGCGATTTTACCGGCGGCAAACGGCGCTAATCCCACCCTTGTTTCCGCAGTGGGCGCGGCAGTGGGCGTCAGCTCGAAATTAGAAGGCGCAGAACGGGAAGCAGCAATCGAACTTGTGAAACAGATCAGCAGTCAGGATTATGCCCGGTTTATGTCTGAGCGCGCCAGTACAACCCCTGTTAAAACCGATCTGGATTTCACTGGAAAAGGCCCCCAGTATGAAGAATTTGCCGAAGTTTTGAACACTCCGGATTCCGGACTTAATTTCAACGATTATTTTAACCAGGGAATCGCCAATTTGATGCAGGCAGAGACACAGAGCCTGCTTGCGGGAAACAATACGCCGGAAGAGATGGCTCAGAAACTGCAGGCTTTTCAGGATCAGTTATAGACAAGGAGAAAAGGGATGAACCGTGCAATACGGCCTAAAAAGGGCGTTTTCATCGCATATCTGTTACCGTGTTTATGCATTTATATTTTTGTATTTATTATACCGGCGGCGGCGTCTGTTTTACTGAGTTTTTTCAAATTTTCAAACATTAGGAAATTCAGTTTTACAGGGCTGCAGAACTATATCACCCTTTTCAATGACCCCAATGTCTGGATCGCCCTGAAAAACAACCTGTTTTTGGTGGCGGTCAGCCTGGTGGGGCAGATCGGGATTGCATTTGTGCTGGCCTGCATTTTAAGTTCTTCCAAAACCATATTGGCCGGCCTTTGCAGGACCGTGATATATTTTCCAGTCACGATTTCGGCTGTTGTCATCGGCTATGTGTGGAAAATGGTGTTCGACTACAACTATGGAATTGTTGCTAAACTTTTAGAGTTTATTGGAAGGTCTGATCTGATAGCGCCATGGCTGGGGCAGGAATCCACGGTTATGCTCTGTGTATGCATTCCTCTGATCTGGCAGTATGTGGGATTTCATCTGGTAATCCTGGTATCGGCCATGACATCCATCGACCAGGATATCTATGAAAGTTCTTCCATAGACGGTGCGGGAGCGGTTCAGAAAGCTGTTTATATCACACTTCCCATGATAAGGAATACCCTGCTGATCTGTGTGTTTTTATGTATATCGGCCAATATGA
>JAGZXV010000297.1 GCA_018378255.1 Clostridiaceae bacterium
CCTGCCATCACATCCGGCAGTTCCACCGGGCAGTCAGATCCGTTGGACGTATGCACCGTATCATATAATGTCTTAAAATTATAGCTGCTTTTCGCCTTTTTAGCTCCAATCCTGTCCTCTACGATATGAATATCATAATCCAGGAAAATGGACTGGATATAAGCGTGAAGGGATAATTCCCTGAACTTCACGATCTGGTCCGGCCGCATGATCTGGCAGTGTACAATCCCGTGACGGTGGTCTGTCCTCGGGCATTCTGTCAAAGCTTTTTCATAGGCCGCCAGAATATCGTCTAAAATCCCGTCCCCAATGGCATGAATAGCCACCTGCATATGATGGGAATTAGCGAAGCAGACCATTTCTTCAAACTGTTCTCTGGTGAAAATTGGAATTCCTCTGGTGGATGGGTCATCCGCATAAGGCTCACTCATATAAGCGGTCCGCGCTCCTAAAGATCCGTCTCCCAGCATTTTCAGCGGCCCGATTCTGAACCATTCGCTGCCCCATCCGGTATTGTATCCTTTTTCCACAAACTCCTTTAAACCGTCCAGATCCATGAACTGGGCCTGCTGGTTTACACGGACCGTCATTTTCCCCTCTGCTTCCAGCTCCGCGTAAGCATCTAAAATCCTCTGATAAGGTACGTTATTGAAAACCAGAAGGTCATCTGTCTGGGAAGAGGTAACTCCATAGCTGTTAAGGGCTTTCGATGCGGCAACGATCATCTTTTTAATATCGTCCTTTGTTGGTTCCGGCAGCCTGGAATAGATCAGATCCATAGCATTCTCCCGGAAAATGCCGTTGGGCTCCCCATCCGGCCCCAGTTCAAAATGACCTCCGGGAATCTGAGGCGTGTCTTTGGTAATTCCGGCCATAGAAAGCGCCCTGCTGTTCACCACACAGGCATGTCCGCAGGTTCTCGTTAAACAGATTGGATGTTCAGATGAAATTTCATCCAGATCATACCTGGTCGGAAATCTCTTGTCATCTGTAAAATAATCCTGGTTCCAGCCGCGGCCTCTCACCCAGGTCCCAGGCTCAATCTGCCGTTCTTCAATAAACTGTTTCACGGCATTTTTAACGGCCTCCATGGATTCCGTATGGGATGCCAGATCCGCCATCTGCAGGGAATATCCGTAATTCACCAGATGCATGTGGGAATCATTAAATCCGGCGCAGACAAAACGGCCCTCCAGGTCGTAGATAAGGTCATCTTCATTTTTTAATTTAACTGCCTCTTCATTGGAACCGGCATATAAAAAGCGGCCGTTTTCAACTGCAAATGCCTGGCAGAAAGGCATTTCTCCCGTGTAAACAACACCATTGGTATAAATTGTTTTCATCTATTTACGTCCTTCCGAGCTCTCTTGTTTTTTCTTGTCTTCATAGAAAATCGGGAAGTTTTCGTCCACCTGTCCATCGTTCATATAGCGCGCTCTGTAGTCCTTTAACAGTTTAAAATAAGTACCTGACAGAATCAGCACCACAATCACATTGATGAACGTTGGAATACCGCTTGTAATATCCACCATGGTCCAAATGCTCAAATCTCCTACGTGGATTAAATAGAGTGTCAGCAAAAATGGCGGCAGCGCATAGAAATAACGGAACATGACCAGGATCCATTTTTTCATCTTCACATGATCTCCTGCCAGATGGCGCAGGGTTGCTTCATAGTAAACATACCAGCCGCCGGAAGTTGTGACAGAGAAAATCACCATTGTGGCTGTCATAAACAGCATTCCGAAAAATCCCAGGTTATCACGGAATACATTTAATGCAAGTGTAGCATTTGTCGCTCCGGATGTCCACTCCCCGGTGATCAAAACGCTGATCGCCGTCACCGTACACACGATAAATGTATCCACAAACACCTCAAATGATCCCCAAAGCCCCTGCTCCACCGGATGCCTTGTCTTACTTGACGCGTGAACCATAGGACTGGTTCCCCAGCCGGCTTCATTGGAGTAAACGCTCCTGGCCATACCTGTGGAAATGGCTTTCGCCACGGAAACACCGGCGAACCCGCCAAGGGCCGCGCTGCCTGTAAATGCCTCTCTGAATATTGCGGTAACGGTAGGAATAAAATTGCCTATGTTCAGCACAATGATCACAATACCAAAAAGCAGATACCCCAGGCTCATCACCGGAACCAGCTTTACAAAAATCTGTCCCAGCTTCTTCACCCCGCGCCAGATCAGGGCATATGTAAAGATTACCAGCAGCAAAGCTGCCAGCTCCTGTTTTAAGCCCAGAGAAGACGCCAAAACTTCCGATGTGGTAAAATTAGATGCGCTGATAAAAAATGTGGAGAAAATTCCAAGGCCGAACACAAACGCCAGCGGAAGCCATTTTTTACCCCAATGACGTTCTTCGCCAAGGCCGTATTCCATATAGTAGGTCGGGCCTCCATAAGGATTGCCCTCTTCATCCGTCCTGCGGTAATATACGGCCAGGGTAACTTCCACCTGTTTAATCAGCATTCCCATCAACGCTGTCATCCACATCCAGAACACAGCGCCCGGGCCTCCCGTCGTCACCGCGGTTGCAACGCCTGCAATGTTGCCGAACCCGACGGAACCGCCTACTGCTGTTGCAATCGCTTCATAAGGGCTCAGCAGCCCCTTATCATTTTCATCCTGAACATGGTCTTTTCTGAGAATACACCCTAAGGTACGGTTAAAAATGTACCCCAGATGCCGGATCTGGAAAAACCCGGACCGGATGGTCAGGTAAAGACCGGTTATTACCATAATTGCAATCAGCGGCGGTCCCCATAAAATATCATAGGCAAACCAGTTAAAAAATTCTGTCATTTCGTATATCCCCCTGTGTTTTATTTGGATGCAAAAAAAGCAACGGCGCAGGCCATTGCTTTTTATAACATATTAACAATCCAGCCAATAGCGCCTCCACTTTTCAGTGAGAGTATGCAGCCTCTTAAACTGCATCCCAACAGATAAAAACGGCAGATTCTATCTGTTTCGGCGGTAAATCCTTTCCTTCCATCTCTATGATCCTGCCGGATCTCCATGGAGCTACTGATCTTCACCGCGCCTCTATTGCATCTTTCTGTATTAAATTTCCTTAGACATCATACTATCTGTATACCGGATGTGTCAACCATTTATTTTTTTAATCCGTTTTTCACGATAGGATATAAATCAACTGCAAGTAATCCAAAAACGATGATATAAGCAACTGCGTACATACTGGCCGCCTCTCTTTCCCTTTTGATATCCTTATTATATCAGTTCGCCGGAGAATGGCAATTCACAAAGTACATAAGAATTTCTATGGAAACGGAGTGATTTACGGTGATATACACAAATTTTTAGGTTACCTAAATATTTTTTAGTTTTTATTATTTCGGTTGGTGCGTTTTTTATCGATTGTTTTTCTATTTAATATTTTTCTATTGATTGCTCCCTGTTGATTATTTCCTTGTTAATTATTTCCCTGTTGACTATTTCCCTGCTGGTTACTTTCCTGCTGATTATTTCCCTGTTGCAGTTCCTGTAAAATGTTTTCCATCTGCGCCATTTCTTCTTCCTGCATACGGATAATATTCTGCGCCATCATCTTTACTGCGCCTTCATCCGCATAATTTAATATCGCTTTAGACATATCAACCGCCATTTGATGGTGCATATGCATGCCCTCGGCAAAGGCCTGGTCAACGCTGTCACCAGTGCTGTGTCCTTCATGGTGGGCAGACATCATCTCATTATACTCTTTCAAATATGCCTCTTCTTTGTCCTCATCCGTTTGTCCCAGCGCTTTCAGTTCATCAATCAGGGATTTCATCTGCCAGACCTCATCCGTCTGGGTTTCAATAATAGCCTCCGCCATCTCTTTTAATTCCTGATTCTCTCCGCCATATTTCAGATAGCTTTCCGCCATTTCAATAGCCGACTCATGATGAGGAATCATCCCCTCCAGAAAATCGATGGAGGCATTTCCTGACTTTTCCACCTCTGCCATGCTTCTCATCATATCAGTCATGATCTTATCCTGGTCGCTCAAATATGCCGTAAGGCTTTCATCTTCCATACCATCGTCAGCCCCCATAGTACCATGTTCCATATCCCCATGCCCCATAGCATTATGATCCATGGTATCCTGACCCGAAATGCCGGACATATCTTCCAATGACGAACTCTCTTCAATGGCATCCCCTGTCAGGCCGTTTTCATTCCTTTTGTCCCTGCTCCTATTATAGCTAACCGCCAGCAGTATGAGGAGAATTACTACAACAGCAGCAATTCCTCCGATAAACCAGTAATTGTTTTGTTTCTTCATAATTGCTCCCTCCGAATTTTGATTTGATGCTTATGCTCATTGAAATTCTTTTATTATTATCCTGAGGGATGAGCGAAATTATTCACTGAGGGGAAATGATGGGGGCGGTTCCAAAAAATGGGTTTATTAAAAAATTGAGATTTGGTTGAGAAAGATACGCAGAAAAGCGGGGCGGAGGGATGACGGAGAACCAGGGCGGGAACCGGAACGGAGGAACCAAACGATGCAGGGATCTGATTCCAACCGTTAAGTGGAACTAAGACTCCCAGCATGAAAAAGAGGCGGTCCGATGCCCATTCACGGTAAACTCCTGATGACTTTACCG
>JAGZXV010000298.1 GCA_018378255.1 Clostridiaceae bacterium
CAGGCTGATTTTTCCTGGAAACCGGAGGAAGAAGTGGAGGTGGTGAACTGTGGCTAAAGTAATCGGCGTTATGGGGGAATCCGGATCCGGTAAGACTACTTCGATGCGTAACCTGGATCCGCAGACAACTTTTTACATTGACTGCGACAAGAAGGGGATGTCCTGGAAGGGATGGAAGGAACAGTACCAGGAAGAAAAGCATAATTATTTCCGGACGGACTTCCCGGCCACGGTATTGAATCTTCTTGAAAAGATAGACAGGCAGGAAAACATGAAGCACATCCAGACGGTGGTAGTTGATACCATCAACGGCATAATGGTCGGGGAAGAGATGCGGAATATCCGGATCAATGGTTATGGCAAGTGGACCGACCTTGCTTCCTACATCTACGGGATTATTGATTATGCCCTTACTGCCAGGGAGGACCTGACGGTTATCATCCTATGCCATTCTGAGACGATTTCTGATGAGAATGGGTATCTGTTTACCCGGATCAAAACAAACGGGCGCAAATTGGACAAGATTGTCCTGGAGAGCAAGCTGACAACGGTGCTTTATGCAGTCCGGCATGATGGAAACTATGTGTTCAAAACCCATGCAGAGAATTCGACTGCCAAGACACCGCTTGGGGCCTTTGAGAAAGAAGAGATTGAAAATGATATTGTTAAAGTCATGGAAGTGCTGCAGGAATACTGACCGCTGGATTTTGTGCCTGTCACATGGAAGGGCAGAGATCCTTTATTCAGACAGGAAATTTGCAGAACTGCTTTTAACACATGGATTAGTCACAGAATACCGCATTTATGGGAGTTTTATGGCAGCGAGAAACGATAGGAACCGATATAACAGAAAGGAACGAAGCGAATATGAGAAGATTAGGAAAGAGTTATGAGGAAGCAAAAGTATATACAGATGCCGGGCGTTTACCGGTAGGCGGTTACGTTTTGAACATTGAGGATATTAAATATGAAGAAGGCCGGGACGGCAAGTCTGATATCATCATTTTCCGGTTTGATATCTGTGAAGGGGATTATGCGGGATTTTTCCGAAAGAATTTTGAGGAAAATCCTCAGGAAGGCAAGAAGTGGAAAGGGACATACCGGCTCTATGTCCCCAAAGATGACGGCAGCGAACAGGATGCCTGGACAATGAAGCGGTTTAAAACGGTTATGAATGCGTTTGAGGATTCCAATGGAGGCTTTCACTGGAACTGGGATGAAACCACACTGAAAGGCAAGCGGATTGGCGGCATTTTTAATGAAAAAGAGTATGAATTTAACGGGCGCCATGGATTCTATACGAATTGCTACGGCTTTTGCAGTGCTGAAAAGATACGGAGCGGAAGTTATAAAATACCGGAACCTACCCTGTTAAAGAATCGGATGCCAGCTTCTGTCCCTTCTGCTGAGGAAGACTTTATGAAGATCCCGGCCGGCGCGGAAGAAGCCATTCCGTTCTAAGCCTATGAACCATTTTGAGATACAGAACTGCCTGGATTCCATGATAATTCTGGTGGACAGAAGAGAGCAGGAGACTGAGCGGGCACGGGAGCGGTATACCCGCTTCTGTGTTCCATATAAGCGCTGTACGCTTGATTACGGGGATTATGCCTATAACTGCCGGATGCCGAACGGGACGTGGCTGTATGACGATTCTGAGACGCTGAGACCGGATGTGGTGATTGAACGGAAGATGGATCTTGGAGAACTGGCCCAGTGTTATAGCTGGGACCGGGCCCGGTTTCAGAAGGAGTTTGACAAGGCGGCCGGGAACCAGAGCAAGGTGTATCTTCTGGTGGAGAATGCCTCCTGGGAGAACCTTCTGAATGGGAAATACAGGAGCAGGTATCGGAGTGAGGCATACATAGCGTCTGTAACAGCATGGATGGCCCGGTATGGGACCTGCGTGATCTTCTGCAAATCAGAAAGCAGCGGGCGGATGATAAAGGAAATTTTATATCGGGAGTTAAAGGAACGACTGGAGAGTGGGATTTATGGTTAATCAGGGCTGGGTAAAACTATACAGGGAACTCAAATCAAAATCGATCTGGCAGAGTTCCACGCCGGAACAAAAAACAGTGCTGGTTACTATTTTGATGAGTGTCAATCATGAGGCAAGGACATGGGAGTGGCAGGGAGAAACGTATACCTGTGAAGCAGGCGAGATGATTACAAGCCTCCAGTCTTTAGCCGATGAGTGCGGAAAAGGCGTGAGCATACAGAATGTAAGAAGTGCTTTGTTGAGATTCGAAAAATTGGGATTTCTAACAAACCAGTCAACAAAGACAGGAAGACTTATAAGCGTCATAAACTGGGGGCATTATCAGTCATCAGAAGAACTGCCCAACAAAGAGGATAACAAAGAGGTAACAAAGAGCCAACAAAGAGGTAACAAAGAGGTAACAACTAACAAGAATGATAAGAATAATAAGAATGAAAAGAATGTAAAGAAAAAAGATATTACGCCTGCGGCGGATGAAAAACCGGTAGACGATGACCCATACGGATGGGAGGACGGGCAGGATGTTATATGAATTTGAACGGGAAGATGCATTACGGTTTCAGAGTTTTGTAAAGGCCCAGGCCAGGATCCGGGGGGAGGAACTCCAATTCAATTACTGCCCATACTGCCATGGCGGCGCCAGTAAGGATAAAGGCTCCTTTTCCATTAGTCTGATAACCGGGCAGTTTGAGTGCAAGAGATCAAGCTGTTCGGTGAAGGGAAACATGATTACCTTGTCCAGGGATTTTGATTTCTCTTTGTCTGAGGATATGGACCGGTATTTAAACCGGGATCATTTTAATGAGAAATTCCGCAGGTTTAAAAAGGCGCATATAACGGTAAAGGATAAAGCAGTGGAGTACCTGGAAAACCGCGGCATTTCCAAAAGGATAACGGAGAACTATAAGATTACAGTCAAAAATGATGCTGAGAACATCCTGGTATTCCCATTCTTTGACGAAAAGGATGAACTGAGGTTTATCAAATACAGAAACATGGAGTTTGATAAGAAACGGGATAAATCAAAGGAGTGGTGCGAAAGGGGCTGTATGCCGGTCCTGTTCGGGATGAACCGATGCGCGGATTATACAAGCCTGGTAATTACAGAAGGCCAAATCGACAGCCTGTCTGTGGCAGAAGCAGGGATTAAGAATGCGGTATCTGTCCCAACCGGCTGCAACGGCTTTACCTGGATCCCCCATTGCTGGGACTGGGTAAACCGGTTTGAAGAGATTGTGGTCTTCGGTGATTTTGAGAAAGGGTCTATGACGCTGCTGGACACCCTAAGCCGGCGCTTCTCCCATAAGAGGATCCGGGCGGTACAGGAAGAGGATTACAACGGCTGTAAGGATGCAAATGAGATTTTACAGAAGTTTGGAAAGGCTTCGGTTGTCTTTGCTGTGGAACATGCCAAACTCCTGCCGGTGAAACAGATCAAAGAACTGGCGGATGTGGAAGCCGTGGATATTGAGCGCATGGAGCATATCAAGACGAATATCCCGGCGATAGACCGTCTTCTCACCGGGATGTATCTGGGGCAACTGATCCTTTTGACCGGCAGGCGTGGAGAAGGGAAATCCACCTTTATGAGCCAGTTGATTGCGGAAGCGCTGGAACAGAACTATAACACGTTTATCTATTCCGGAGAGCTGGTTGATTTCCATTTTAAGCGGTGGCTGGACCTGCAGGTGGCAGGAACCCATCTGGTCTATCAGAAACTGGCAAATGGAACGGAAACTTATTCTATATCGGAATCCAATATCAGGAAGATCAATGCCTGGTACCGGGGGAGGGCCTTTCTCTATGACAACTCCATGATTGAAGGGGAGGAGCTGGAGGATCTGGTTACGGTGGTAGAAAATGCAATTAAGCAGTACAATGTAAAATTTGTCTGCATAGACAACCTGATGACGGCCATGGATGTGACGGCCCGGGATGACCTGTACCGCGCCCAGAGCGTGTTTGTAGGGAAGCTTGCCAAGATCGCCAAGGCCTATCGTATAGTCATTTTATTAGTGGCCCACCCAAGAAAGACATCGGGGAATCTATCCAATGATGACATCAGCGGAAGTGCGGATATCACAAACAAGGTTGATGTGGTGATGTCTTATTCCCGGGATAATGAGGACAATGATCCAGATAAAAGGCTGTTCCAGGTGACAAAAAACCGTTTGACCGGAAGGCTGACAAAAGAAAACAGCCCGATTCCACTGTATTATTCATCCAGTAGTAAGCGGATTGTAGGAATCGAAAAGGTATTTAACCGGGAATATGGCTGGAATTCAATTGGTGATGGTTTTTACGAAATCGGAGATATGAGTGATTACATAAATTTTGGATAGGTGGTTGAATGAGCAATGAGGAAGTAACAGAGATCTTAAAATCAGCCCAGCTCTTCTGGATTAAGTGGAGGGACTGCGTGCCGGATTTGGAATCAGACAGCTGGGATTTGATTTTGCAGGAAGTAAATGAAATATTAAAGAAATACGGAAACCGGAAGGTTTACAGGGAACTGAATGGAAGGATCGGGCTGGCGGAGGAACCGGCCGCGGGTCCGGTTATGTTTTACTTTTTGGATTTATTACAGGAGAGGGCGAAAGAA
>JAGZXV010000299.1 GCA_018378255.1 Clostridiaceae bacterium
GTTCTCCCCTCCCATCTCCTGATACCACGTCTCTTTAAGAAGCCCTTTAAAATAGTCCTCATAAGGGCTGTAGCTCCAATACACCTCATCCCGGCAGATCAGCACCGCACTTCTGATATATAGCCGCAGTTTAATCATATTTTTCAGTTCCTGGCTCATGGCCTCAATCTGATAGTAGTCCGGATCCGGTATTTTAAGAAAATCCTGGATCAGCGGGCTGACCGATATATTCTGTGCCAGAAAACGGCTGTCCTGAAGAATCGTCTGCACCCCCATGGCACACTGGCTGGTGATCCCGGCATCCTGCTGCCTGCGGTGGGCGACTAAAAGCTTATAACAATACTGGTATACAAAGGAATTACCGATCAGCGTCAGGATTAAGATGAGGACCGCGATCCCGGCGCTGGTCTTTTTCTGAATTGTCATTCTGATTTTTCCGTTCATTTCGCACTGTCTCCCTGCCGCCCGAACGCCGATGGAGGAACTCCCATGATCTGGCGGAATGTCATGCTGAAATACTGGCTGCTCTTATATCCAACCATTTCCGCCACCTCGCCTACCCGGTAGTCCCCGCTTTCCAGCAGATTCTTTGCCTGTTCCATCCGGTAAGCCGTCAAATATCTGGAAAATCCCTGTCCAACCTCACGTTTAAACAGTTTGTTCAGGTATTCCGCATTGAACCCCAGCTGATCCGCCGCATCCTGGACAGAGATGTCGTTTCCGAAATTCTCATGAATGAACTGGACCGCTTTTCTCACCCGGGAACTGTATACATGACAGCCGAACTCCACGACATGCTGCGAAAACTCCGTAAATGTCTCCCATACCTCTTCTGCGCTCTTGCATTCCGCCACATCCTGACGGAACTGCTGAATCTGCTTTGCGGAACAGAAATTATTTTTACGGTACTGCAGGACTGCGGCGTCCATGAGGGAACCCAGCTGGGCAAATCCTCCCAGACTGTAACTGCGGCGGCAAAAACGCTCCATCAGCGTCTCCAGCTTCTCCACAATGCCATGGACCGTCATTCCCGCCATCCCCTGTCTGATCTCTTCGATTTCATCCAATTTCAATTCAGCTTCACAAATTCTGGCTTTAACCGGTTCGTACTCTGCAATTCTGCCGTGTCCCTGAAAAATGGTATAAGGAATCAGGCTGTCCAAACATTCATAGGCCTGAAAAAGCTGTTCCGGCCGGCTGACTCCATAAGGCATATAAAGAATCGTGGTTTTCCCTTCTCCCCCATTTCCAAGGCATTCCTCAAAACGGCAGGAAAGCCCATACATGGTCCGGCGGTACCTGTTCTCGCTGCAGTGCCCTTCATCCAGCAAAACCAGCACCACAATCTGCCGACCTTTGTGCAGGATTGTGAGATATCCCAGCTCTTCATTCCGGCCTTCCCGGCCGGTCAGCGAAAGCTCGGTGAGGCAGTCCCTGATCCTGTAGCATTCCCGGTTAATTCTGGACAAGGTATCGGTTGAACCCGGAACAGCAAGCCCTATCTGAGGCACGATGACCATCAGCCCCCAGACAGAAGCCCCATAACTTTCCAGCATATGTACCAGTTGGCTTTTTACTTCCTCATCCTGAGGTGAAGTTAAAAATTGTTCCAGCTTCTGACGGCTGCTCATAACAGATATACTCCTGCTGCTGAAAAAACGCCCTCTGACCTTTATGAGTTCCGCCGTCAAAGCCGCTTCATTGAGATCATACTTTAATACATAGTCGGAAACTCCCAGCCTGATCGCCTCTTTTGCATAATCAAAGTCAGAATAAGCGGTCAGAAGCAGCATCTGGACCTGAGGCATACACGATTTCACCTCAGCCACAAAAGCCAGGCCGTCCATACAAGGCATCCTGATATCCGTAATAATGAAATCGGGCCGGCAGGAGGACAGATGATCAAACGCCGCCTGTCCGTTCCCAAATACCCCGACAATCTCAAAGCCAAGATTCCCCCAGTCCACCAGTGTCTGTATGTCTTCTAAAAGAAGCTGGTCATCATCCACCAGCATCACTTTGATAAGAGGCATACATTTTTTGTCTTCGCTCATACCATCCCTCCATACCGGAGCATTTATTGCGTTTCGCATTTATTGCGTTTCGCATTTATTGCGTTACGCATATGTTGCGTTACGCATATATTGCGTTACGCAGGCACGCGCTGAGAACTTCATATTCTCAGATCCGGTTCCAATTTGTGGCTCCGGCACAAATTGGAATATAAAAAATAAGCCATCTGGATTATTTTTTTACACTATCCCCTTGTTTTTTATGAATTTATACTGCTGTCAAATCCAAATACGCCAAATACAAAAGAACCTTTGCTCAAATGGGACAAAACCGGAAAATGGCGGCCCCGGACTGCACCGCAGCCGACGTCACCATTCCTGTTAAACTCCATATTTATGCATTCAAAGAACAGCCTCCCAGCGAACATCCGGTCGCCGTGGCCGCACAGCCGCCTAAAGCCGTTTCTCTCAGTTCATAGGGCAGTCCTCTTCCCACCCCCAGCATGGTATCCAGCATTTCGTCAAGAGGGATCAGCTGGCCGATCCCGCAAAGGGCGATCTCCGCGCAGGTCAGGGCATTGGCCGTACCCGCTGCATTCCTGCTCTGACACGGGCATTCCACCAATCCTCCGATAGGGTCGCAGACCAGCCCAAGCAGATTCATAATCGCTGTGGAGGCCGCATTTAAACACTGTTTAGGCGTTCCGCCCATGATTTCCACAGCTGCGGCGGCAGCCATAGCGGAAGCGACGCCCACCTCAGCCTGGCAGCCGCCTACCGCTCCTGCCACCGTGGCATTGCGCATAGCCAGATAGCCGATGGCTGAAGCCGTAAAAAGGCCGCAGATCACCTCATCATCCGTCAGTCCGTACTCCTCCTGAAGCGCCAGCAGAAGCCCGGGCACAATTCCTGAAGAACCGGCCGTAGGCGCCGCAACGATTAAGCCCATGGAAGTGTTCACTTCCAGAACGGCCATAGCGTAGGTGATCGCCTTTGCCAGCACATTTCCGCAGATGGAAGCTCCGGACAAGCGCCGCTTTTCTAATTTTTCCGCCTCTCCGCCGATCAGGCCCCCGATGGATTTCACCGGTTCTTTTAAAGGTTTATGAGAGGATTCCCGCATGATATCCAGCGCTTTTCCCATGCGTTTTAAGACAGCTTCCCTGCTCACTTCCGTCAAATCCGTTTCCCTCTGAATCATAACTTCCGATATGGATATCCCGTGTTCTTTACACAATTCCAGAAGTTCTTTACCTGTTTTAAAATCCATAGTCTCTGCCTCCTATATCTGTACCAGCATGGTATCATGAACATTGGGATTTTCCCTGATATGGGCGATCACTTCTAAAGGAAGGCGCTCATCGGATTCCACAATGCTGTAAGCGGTAGCTCCTTTGTCCTCGCGGAATAACTTCATAAAGGCGATGTTGACATTGCAGTCGCTTAAACATTTGGTGATATGGGCTACCACACCCGGTTTATCCTGATGGATCACGATAACCGCGCTGTATTCTCCCGTAAAGTCCACGTCCACCTGGTTAATCCGGGTAATCCTCACCTTTCCGCCTCCCAGGGATTCTCCCCGGACAGTCAGCACATCGCCTTTTTCATTTTCCAGGCGGATGTCTACGGTATTGGGATGTACCTCTTTCTCCCGTTCATTGGTGGTAAAAGTATAACAGAGTCCCCGTTCGTCTGCAATCGCAAAAGAATTTCTGATCCGGATATCATCAGTTTCAAATCCCATGATTCCTCCTAGCAAGGCGCGGTCGGTTCCATGCCCCTTATAGGTCTTTGCAAATGAACCATACAGTATGAAATCAGCCTTCTTAACCGGACCGTTTATCATCTTCTGGGCCAGCAGGGAAATCGCCACCGCTCCTGCGGTATGGGAACTGGACGGCCCTATCATATTAGGCCCCAGCACATCAAACGCACTTATAAATGCCATATCATCATGCCTCATTTCTGTTTATTCTTCCATCGCGTCCACGGCTGTGCTGCTCATGGCTGCGGCAGTTACTTCTTAAATTAATCATTTATTTACGGAAGCCGCAGCCGCCATAATTACCAGCATTGCGGATTCTCTTATCCATTCCATTATTCTGCGCCAATAATTACAACCTGATACGGCGGGTTCCCACCTTATAAAAAATATTTGTACATCATACACGATTGACGTTAATGTAATTTTAATATAACATGGGATTATGCATTAATCAAATTCATGATATTCATTAATATGTTTAATATTTTTAATAATCTGACTATTTCAAATAGTAAATACTTACATTCAATAATTACCTGGAATTTCAAAATACAAAAAGATAAGGGGGAATTGGACATGGAGACCCGCCAACTCTATACGTTCATCAAAGTCGCACAACTGCAGAGTTTTTCCAAGGCCGCAGAAGCGCTGGGCTATTCCCAGTCAGCCGTCACCGTCCAGATCAAGCTGCTTGAAAATGAGCTGGAAACGCGTTTATTTGACCGTGTAGGAAAAAAAATCACCCTG
>JAGZXV010000029.1 GCA_018378255.1 Clostridiaceae bacterium
CTGTATCGTTTGCTTCCTCCGTTCCGGTTCCCGCCCTGGTTCTCCGTCATCCCTCCGCCCCGCTTTTCTGCGTATCTTTCTCAACCAAATCTCAATTTACAAAATCAACCAGCTTCGCAGCCGCATCCTGGAGCATCAGGTAGAAAGCTTTTTCATCGGACATGGTTTTGCCCTTTCCTTCCTCAATTATTTCAATCAGCTCTTTCAGATCCTGATTTTCAGGGTCTTTTTCCAACATCAGGCGGCATAGCCTCTGAGATGCTTCGATCATGCGGAGGGGGCCGTAAATTCTTGGCTCGCCCTCTAATCCGGCTGCACTGGTTATCATATAGACCAGCAGTTCAAAATAATCATTCTGATTCATTGTTTTCCTCCCATGCGTTAAAATGTACAATCTCTTCCAATGATTTCCGGCGGGCGGTTCTTGGTTCGCCCTGGGGGTAGCCGATGGAGATGAGAAGTTCCAGGCGGTAATGTTCGGGTAATTTCAGCAGTTTTTTGACTGCCGCTGCATTGTAGGATTTGATGGCGCAGGTGCCAAGGCCCAGTTCGACGGCTTCTAGCATGATGTTTTCCGCTGCCATGGAGGCATCCATCATGCAGCCATAAATTTCTGAATTGGGAGAACCGTGTTTTAAGGCGTAATCCATATCGGAACATATGGCAAGGATTACAGGCGGCTTGCCGCTGAGTCCCGGGCTGAAAAGATCCACTTTGCGTACAAGATGGGGATCGGTCAGAAAAAAGAATTTCCAGGCCTGTAAGTTGCTGGCGCTGGGGGCCAGCCTTGCTGCTTCGGCCAATTTTAATAGCAGGTCATCCGAAACCGGACGGCCGTCGAATGAACGGATACTCCGTCTGAGTTTAATCGCTTCTGATACATCCATATTCAGTTCCTTTCCTGACGGCTGGATGAGTGTGTGTTCCAGTCATCATTTAAATGAATAAATAATTATTGCTGATTTTTCAAGTTATATTATAATTTAAGATAACAGATCAGGCAGAAAAGCAGACTATGATAAAGGAAAATAGCGTTTTGGCTGATACAGTTATAATTTAATCATAATAAACCTGAAAGGAGCAGCAGCCGGTATGGATTACTTTTTTATAATATTTCCCAAACTGCTGAGTTTTTTAATATTGATTTTAATGGGGTACACAGTATCTAAATTGGGAATTGTGAAGGAATGCAGTTTGTCTTCCATATCCGGGCTTTTGATTAAGCTGGTGCTGCCCTGCCTGACAGTCTCGCTTCTTTATGAGAATAAGACTACCTTTGCCGGTTTGGCTGAATATCACAGGATCGTGATTTGGCAGGTGGGTACGTATTTTCTGATGGCGGCTGTTGGAATGATATGCAGCCGTCTGGCTAAACTTCCGCCTCTTACGGCTTGTGTTCATCAGGGGTGTATGGTGGGCGGAAATTATGGATTTGTAGTGATTCCCCTCATTATGGCATTGTTTACAAAAGCAGCCGACAGGCAGTATATTCCGGTATGTTCCGCTGTGGATACCATAGTGGTGTGGACACTGGGACTGACCCTTTTTACAAGGGGAAAGGCCGGGTCTTTTAAGGAGCTTGGGAAAAAGCTGGTAAATCCTATTTTGCTATCCATTTTATTAGCGCTGGTTATTAATTCACTGGATATTGTACTGCCGGAACCATTCGTGTATGTGATTGATTCGGTGGGGAGCGTGAGTTACAGCATGGGGCTTGTTTATCTGGGCTGTACCATTTGCTTTTTAAAAATGCCCGGCTTATCGGAGATCAGGAGTATTTCCATGATTGTAGGGACTAAGCTGATTCTCATACCGGCTGCTGTATTTTTAATATCCTCACGTTTTCTTCCGATGACGGAAAGCCTGATTTTGATGCTGATTGCAGGCGCGCCGTCGATGACCACCTCCAGCATGATTGCAAAGCAATACGGGCTGGATGAGGGGTATGCTTCTACAGCGGTATTTGTTACTACCATAAGCTGTATGGGCACCATTCCACTGGTTTTTCTTATTACATCGTGGATCAGATAGAGGAAAAGGCCGGCGCAATAAGAAAATTATGCGGCGGCCTTTTTATGTGGTAATATAATGTGTTTGTTACTTCTTCTTCGCCAATCCCAGCGTAGCGGTAAAGAAACTGTATACCGCGGCTCCGGCCAAAGCACCGGCACCCAGAATGTTGAGGATCTGCTCATTCGCTTTATTGCGTTTAACGGCGATATAACGGATGATAAGACCTACGATAATGGTAACACCGTTCATGGTGGTTCCTACGAGCAAACCGGTTGCAAACAGAATACCAATCTGTCTGTTTCCGCCTATCAACTGAATGATGGCGCCTGGAATTGCCCAGATGAGAAGCCATTTGGCAACTTCGCTGTTGGTTCCGGCATCAATAGTGGTAGCAAATGTTTTGCTGACAGGGGCAAATAAGCCCTGGTCAAAATACTTGGTAGCCAGGAATGCAACCATGAGGAATGCGATGATAAATGACATCATTTCACAGTAATACTGCTGTTTTCTTCCCTCTTTTTCCAGTTCCGGATATTCGCCTGAACCTCTCAGAATATATCCGCATTTTAAATCATATGCCATATCGGAGAAAACAGGTCCCGTAGCGGATGTAAAACCAACCAATACTGCTAATGCTAAAGGCGGGAAGCCTAAAAGCATACCAACAATAAGGAAGATAAGGGCTGTTGCAAATCCCGGGAACCATCCGGAATACATGGCGGAAATACCAACGATTAATTCTGATGCAAGTGCAGCAAATGCCGAGAAAATCAGCCAGACAATGAACATTCCTACGCTCATATCCGATATAATACCACAGATAACGGCCAGAAGAAGGGCTACTGCCATGTAAGCGACAAAACCAAAGCCCAATGTTTTCTTTAAAACCTTCATGCTGCTTGTAAATTTACCTGCGGCAGTGTCTTCATTGCCGCTTTTCTTGAACAGCATGCGTGCGCACTGAAGAAGGGATACGGCGCCTGCGCCGATCATAACTCCATGCGGCATGTAGTTAATCATTGCGTAATCACTGAATACAAAGTCGGAGCCGAAAAGATTGCTGGCCAGAGTTGCCGTATGCCCAAACAGGGAAAGGGCAATACCGTTTGTCTTGATAACTCCGATAATGATAGAACCAACGCCAAGGGCTAACATGGCGAAGAAATCACCAAACCAGGAAACTCCAAGAAGATCTGTTGGAATTCCGGCTATCTTTCCAACCCAGCCGATTGCAATACCGACGATTAATAGAAATGCTTTCCGTCCTTTTTCTACAACTGCAAGAATGGACTGGGCAGCAGCTACGCCGGGAGGCCATGCTCCCTCTGCGGGATACATCTCAGAGTCAAATGTTTTGTAAAGGATCGTAGCATCGATACAGGTAGCTAAGAATACACCGATCAGCATAGGAAACATCAATTCGGGTTTTCCCATAACTACGGGGATACCGATTGGAAGAATCAGACAGTTAGCAGCAGAGAATGTTGCGCCGGAAATTGCGGTTTGAATCAGGTTCTGCCTATGTACGCTTCTGTATTTTTTAAGAATCGTAATCGGTATTCTGGAAATCAGGATTGCGAACAGGGCGCCTACAATCGATGTATTAGGAGTAACGCCGGTTCTTACAATCAATTCCAAGCCAATAATGGCGCCAAGCGCGCACATAACCACGTTAAGGACTAATACGGTAGGTTCATACGCTTTTGGATGTTCTGATGCAGGAATAATCAGTTCCTGGGGAATTTTTTCTTTCTCCATATTTCACTCTCCTTTAGAATAATATTAAGAAAGATGACCATATTTTAGCTATGGTCATCCATATCTTTATAAAGATTTTATACAAAAAGTAAAAAAAAGTCAAATAAAATAAAAATTTTATAAAAACCCGAACAAAATAGATTGCATATAGGATGAGATTTTTATATAATTTAGATAAAACTGACAAACAATGTAAATAAATTGACAAAGACGGAGGTAATGAGATGTTGATTAAACAAGTGATTGAAACCTTTGATGTATTAGACAGCAGTACGGTTACTGGAAAAGATGTGGAGAATTACCTGAAGAAGATTAAGCCGGATGCCAATATTGAAGTATATGAATTAAAGGGACCGAAAGGCAGCACAGATATGGTAAAGGTTCGGATTCCCGGACTGCATGGAAAATCCTCAGGCGGCAGCGCGCCAACGATTGGTATTCTGGGACGTCTCGGAGGAATTGGAGCCCGGCCGGAAATGATTGGATTTGTATCAGACGGCGACGGCGCTCTGGCAGCGGTCAGTGTGGCGGCTAAATTGCTGGATATGCAGATGAAGGGGGATTTCCTGGAGGGGGATGTATTTGTTTCCACACAGATTTGTCCTCATGCCCCTACTGCACCTCACTTCCCGGTTCCATTTATGGGATCGCCGGTTGAGATGTCACAGGTGAATAAGGAAGAGGTTTCACCTGAGCTGGACGCAATTCTTTCTGTAGATACAACAAAAGGGAACAGAGTGATCAATACCAGAGGATTTGCGATTTCTCCAACTGTAAAAGAAGGCTATATACTGAAAACTTCAGAAGATCTGCTGGAGCAGATGCAGATTACCACGGGCCGCCTTCCGTATGTATTTCCGCTGGCAACCCAGGATATTACGCCTTATGGCAATGACGTTCATCATTTAAACAGCATCCTTCAGCCGGCAACAGCCACTAACGCGCCGGTAGTGGGCGTTGCGCTGACAACAGAGGTTATGGTTCCGGGCTGCGCGACAGGAGCCAGCCATTTTGTAGATGTGGAAGAGGCGTCCCGGTTCATGCTTGAAGTTGCAAAGTATTTTGGTAAGGGAACACTTAAATTCTATGATGAAGATGAATATGCGCTGATAAAGAAACTGTATGGCCCTATGAATCATCTTCAGACACTGGGCAATAAAGATTGATGATAAGGAGGTACCGGATATGAAGATTGGTGCGGTGACCATCGGACAAGCTCCGAGAGTTGATGTAACAGTGGATATCATGGATATCTTTAACGGAAAGATCGAACTGCTTCAGAGAGGCGGTCTGGACGGCCTGACAAAGGAGCAGATTGCGGAGTTTAAGCCGGAGGAGGGGGATTATGTGCTGGTTTCCAGACTTACGGACGGCACATCCATGACATTCGCGGAACGGTATATTCTGCCCAGACTTCAGGAGTGTATCAATGAACTGGAAGCGGAAGGGGTGCGGCTGATCATGTTTTTCTGCACCGGAGATTTTCCCGACAGCCTGACGGCCAATGTTCCTCTTGTCTATCCATGTAATATTTTAAATAAAGTTGTTCCGCTTTTGACAAAAGATTCCAATATTGTGACCGTCACCCCGTCACCCCTTCAGGTGGAACAGTGTGAGAAAAAGTGGTCGGAATATGTAAAGAGTGTAAAAGCCATTCCGGCATCTCCATATGGGCCCTGGGAGGACCTGGAACGGGCGGCAAAAGAGATTAAGGAAATGGAAGCAGATTTGGTGGTTCTGGATTGTATAGGATTTACCCAGGAGATGAAGAATATGTTTGCCAGGGAAACCGGAAAATTGGTGGTTCTTCCCAGAACTCTTCTGGCGAGAGTTATTTCAGAATTAACGGATGTGGAATAGGAGCATTATAATGAATTTAATCGAAATATCTAAAAGAATCCTGACCTCATGCCTGGATGCAAAGCCGGGCGAGGAGGTGTTTATTGTAACTGATGACACGCGGGTGCCAATTGCTGAGGCGCTGTATGAAGGGGCAAAAGAGCTGGGCTGCGAAGCCATGATGACAATTATGAAGGAGCGGGAACTGAACGGACAGGAACCGCCGAAAGCGATTGCAGAAGCTATGAAAGCTGCTGATATTGTGATCTGTCCGACTGCCAAGTCACTGACCCATACCAATGCCAGAATCAATGCAGCCAAAGAGGGAACCAGAGTTGCCACCATGCCGGGCATCACGGAAGCCATGTTTGGCGCCGGGGCCATGACTGCCGATTATAATGAAGTGGAAAAGCTGACAGCCAGAATTACGGATCTTTTGACTGAGTGCAGCACAGCCCGTATTGAAAAAGACGGCTGTGTGCTGAATTTGAAGCTGGAAGGGCGTAACGGCATTCCAAGCCCGGGAATCTACAGGAAACCGGGACAATGCGGCAACCTGCCTTCCGGCGAGGCATATATAGCGCCTTTGGAAGACGGAGTGGATGGGGAGATGATTATTGACGGTTCCATGGTGGGCATCGGAAAGCTGGAATCTCCTCTTCATGTTGTGATTGAAAAGGGTAAACTGAAAAAGGTCAGCGGGCAATACTGTGAAAAACTGGATATACTGCTGGCGAATGAAAGGAATGCCACAGTCGGGGAACTGGGAATCGGAACCAATGAGGCTGCGGTTTTAAACGGCATCATTCTTGAAGATGAGAAGGTGTATGGAACTGTCCATATCGCATTTGGAACCAATACTTCATTTGGGGGAGTGAACAAAGCAGACTGCCATATGGATGGAATTATACTGAATCCTACTCTTTATTTTGACGATAAACTGATTATAGATAAGGGAAAATTTGTAGTTTAGTCGAAAGCGGATAGGGGAAGGGAGTGTGGCAATGGACGGTAAATTCAGAGTTGGGGTGATCCGGGTTTTAACATCGGATGACCAGGATTTTGTAGATATGCACGGAAGGATTATTGAGGAACATTTTCCGGGCATCGAGTGTATTTCAAAGTGCATTCCGGATCAGCCGGAGGGGATACACAGCCATGAACTGGAACGGATTGCAGTACCAAAGATCGTGGAAACTGCAAAGTCATTTGAAAATGTGGACATGATCATTGTAAGCTGTGCGGATGATCCGGGTGTGGCGGAGATCAGGGAAGCGATTCCGGGAATTCCTGTTACAGGCGGCGGTGAGACAACGGTTGCTCTGGCGATGAAATATGGACAGAAAATTGCGATCCTTGGTATCGTCGATTATGCTCCGAAAGCTTATCTCAGGATGATTCCTGATAAGCTGATAGCGGTTGGAAAGCCGGATGGCGTGGAGAGTACGCTGGATTTGATGACGCCGGAAGGAAGGGCCAGCTGCCTTAAAAAGGCACGGGAACTGAAGGAGATGGGAGCGGAAGTAATCGCTCTTGGATGTACTGGTCTGACGACCATTGGGATTGCGAAGGAGATTGAAGAAGAGGTTCATATACCGGTGATTGATCCGGTGCTGGCGGAAGGAGTTTTTGCTTATTTTGAATCGATTCGCAGGTAGGGGGATATGGAAAGAAAAACCGAACGGCAAGTTAAAGGCCGTTCGGTTTTTCTGTATTTTCAATTATTATAGATCAAGTCTTTCATTAATATTGTGCAGAAGAGTGATTATTTCACTGAACCCCAAAAGTAAAACTCCTATTGCAACAGAATTAATAATGATAAGCAGGCCGGATAGAAAACTATGGAATATGACACCGACGCAAAGACCGGAAATTATACCAAAATATAATGTGACCATACCTAATATATTAACTGCTAAAGCAGTAGAATTCTTTTTAAAGTCTCTTTTCTTTTTCAACCGGTATGTAAAAAAATCATTCAGCTGGTTAAGCACCTGGGTTTCAAGTTCTTGTTTAGTCGTTATTTCAGGATCCGCTTGTATTACTGATTCCTGCTGTAAATGATGGCCGCAGTTTTTACAAAATTTGCTGTTAACCGGGTTTTCGGTATTACAATTTGGACAGTTCATGTAAATTCCCCCTTCTTTTATATTCTATTAAAAATAATATCATAAAAAATGGTTTGTTACAAATCCGGGATATGTGGAAGTACTGACTGAAACAATAAATAAAATTGAGGACAGACCGGGCGAGGAAGGCATTTCCCCTCCCGGTTTTACCATATACCTTTGTTATGTAAAATCCATGTTAAATGTAAGTTAAACCTCAGCCAACCCTATTGAGATTTTTCCCATTTTCTGTCTATAATTGTAAAGTCCGGTTAACAATTATAATAATGGAGGAATTTTATGGGAGTAACACAGATTATGAATTTATTTGGAGGGCTGGCTTTGTTTCTGTATGGAATGCAGATGATGAGCGGCGGCCTGGAGGCAGCGGCTGGAAACCGCATGAAGCAGATTCTGGAAAAGCTGACGTCCAACCGGTTTTTAGGAGTGGCGGTGGGGGCGGGAATCACTGCGGTGATTCAGTCTTCTTCTGCAACAACAGTTATGGTAGTGGGATTTGTAAACTCCGGAATGATGACGCTGCGGCAGGCAGTTTGGATCATTATGGGTGCGAATGTGGGAACTACCATTACAGGGCAGTTAATTGCATTGGATGTGGGTGCAGTCGCCCCTCTTTTTGCATTTTTCGGCGTTGCCATGATCGTATTTGTTAAGAAGCTCCATATCCAGCATTATGGACAGATTGTGGCCGGGCTTGGTATCCTTTTTATAGGGATGGAGATGATGAGCGGTTCTATGGTTCCTCTCAGGGAATCTCCGGCATTTGTAGATTTAATGACTAAGTTTTCCAATCCGCTGCTTGGAATACTGGCAGGTGCGGTGTTTACCGCTGTGATCCAGTCTTCTTCTGCGTCTGTTGGAATTTTACAGGCTCTGGCGGTGAGCGGAGTGATCGGGCTTCCAAGCGCTGTTTATGTTTTATTTGGACAAAATATAGGTACTTGTATTACCGCAGTTTTAGCATCTATTGGAACCAGCAGGAATGCTAAAAGGGCTACGATTATCCATTTGATTTTTAATGTATTTGGTACGATATTGTTTACTTTGATCTGCATGCTGTTTCCGCTTGCTTTGGCAGTGGAGCATTTTACACCCGGGAATCCGGCGGCGCAGATCGCCAACATGCATACGCTGTTTAACCTGGTTACCACAGCGCTGCTTCTGCCGTTCGGGACGAAACTGGCGGCTCTGTCGGAACGGATTCTTCCGGAGCAGGAAGGGGAAATCTCCGAAGGATTTACTCTGGCCTATATGAAGCCGGTGGATTATAACGGCGAACTTTCAATCGGAGCGTCTGCTATCGCTATTACCAGTATCCGCAATGAACTGGTGCGAATGGCGGATATGGCGAAAGAAAATGTGGATCTCAGTTTCCGGGCGATTTTAGACGGTAATCCCGGATATATGGAGCAGATTGAAAAAACGGAAGATTATGTGGATTTTCTGAATCAGGAGATCGCAAAGGGAATTTCTAAAGTAATTGTAAATGAGGCAAATGATAATGATTCCAGATTAATCAGCGCTCTTTTTAAAGTTACCGGCAATATCGAACGAATCAGTGACCACGCAATGAACCTGGGCGGGTATGCCAAACTGTTGGATGAACTTCATATTACCCTTTCAGAAGAGGCCAGAAAAGAAGTGGAACAGATGCATCAGGTCAGCATGACTGCTATGGATTATATGTCTTGTATTGAAAATGAGCCGGAATCCCTCTATATGAAGATCGAGGATCTGGAACAGCAGTTTGATGATATGACGGTTTGTTTCCGCCAAAGCCAGATTGGGCGGCTGAAGAGCCAGAGGTGTTCAGATGAAGCGTGTGTGATCTATTCTGAGATGCTGACGGATTTTGAGAGGATTGGAGATCATATTTTGAATATTGGACAGGAGATGAGAAGCTGTCCGGCAGGGATATAGATTTAACATAAAAGGTGAAGGCATTTTCCGAAATGACCTGACGTTTTAAAGTAAAACGTCAAGGCTTTTTGGAAAATGCCTTCACCTTTCATGTTAAATTAAATATTCTCCCGTATCTTAATCGATGCCTCCGTATACTGCAGCGGGTCTGCCGGATAAACCCCGGTAGAAAGATAGTCGAACAGCAGCTTAACGGGCCGTGACCCCTGCTGGAATGGCTGCTGGCAGATGGTTGCAGAGATAACATCATCGTGCAGCATCTGCCTGGTGGTTTCCACTGCATCAAAGGATATGATCCTCAATTTATGTTCCTTATGATGATCCAGAACCGCCCGGCAGCCGCCGTATACTCCGGCCGCTGTGAAGTAGAGAGCGTCCATATCAGGATACTTGGCTATCAGTTCTGAAGTTGCTTTATAACTTTGAAATTCGTCATCCTGATTGGCTATAATTTCAAGACTTTGCATCTTAGGAAACCGCTCATGAATGGTATCTAAAAACCCGTTAATCCGCTCCGTATGACATAAAACCAATGGAGATCCGGTAATAATTCCTACTTTTGCCACACCGCCTGTGATCAGCCCCATGAGACCGCCTGCCGTACATCCACACTGATAATAGTTGCTTCCGACATAAGCAATGCGCTTGGAATCGGAGATATCAGTGTTGGTGGTGATCGTCGGAATGCCTATGTCAAACAGTTCATTGATCCTGCGGCTGATTTCCGGGGCGTTATAAGGGGAAAGAACCAGTCCGTGAATTCCGGATTCCAGAAGTGAATTGATGGCATCCAGTTGTGCCTGTATATTAAACGGTGTTCGTTTTATTAAAATGGTACAGCCGTATCCCTCCAGTTTTTCACGCTGGTATTCCACACCTTCCACCACATCGTCAAAATATTTATTGCCGTTGTTCTCTCCAAAAAGCAGAACGCCTAACGTAATCTTCTTTTTTTGGGCAGCCAAAGCGAGGGCAGCTTTATTCGGTTGATAATTCAGCGCCTGAACGATTTCACGTATTCGCTTTTCTGTATCAGGATTTACCGATCCGCGGTTATTCAGAACACGGTCTACAGTGCCCCTGGAAACTCCTGCCAATGCCGCGATCTCTTTTAACGTTGTCATAAAATACCCCTTTTAAAATTAGATTGACCCTACAAGATTAGAATAACATGTAATGTTTGCAGTGTCAAATTAACTTTTATGTGCCCGTGAATAAAATGTCAAAATAATGCTGAATATGGCCTGAAAACCGAAAAAACCATGTAATAGTGTTTAATAAAGCATAAAAAAAGAAAAAGTTATTGACTAAATTTACCAAATATGTTAATGTGGGATTAGTTGATAACGTGCACGTGCACATATGAAAGCATCAAAAGGGGGATAGATATGTTATTTGTAGGCATTGATTTAGGGACCTCTTCAGTGAAGCTGCTGCTTATGGATGACTTGGGAAAGATTGTGAAGGTGGTCTCAAAAGAGTATCCGCTTTATTTCCCTAATCCGGGCTGGTCTGAACAAAAACCGGAGGACTGGTATGAGAAGTCGATAGAGGGTTTAAAAGAACTTTTAGATGGATGTGATAAGTCTCAGGTAGCGGGTATCAGTTTTGGCGGTCAGATGCATGGACTGGTCATCCTGGACGAAGAAGATCAGGTAATCCGGCCGGCCATTCTCTGGAATGACGGAAGAACGGTTGAAGAATGTGATTACCTCAATCAGGTGATTGGCATGGATAAGCTTTCCGAATATACCGCCAATATTTCGTTTACCGGTTTTACAGCCCCTAAGATTTTATGGGTTAAGAATAAGGAACCGGAGAACTTTGCAAGAATTAAGAAGATCATGCTTCCAAAAGACTATCTGGCATATAAATTGAGCGGAGTTCACTGCACCGATGTATCGGATGCTTCAGGAATGCTGCTGTTTGATGTTAAAAACCGCTGCTGGTCCGATGAGATGATAGAGATCTGTGGAATCAAAAAGGAACAGCTTGCGAAGATTTATGAAAGCTATGAAGCGGTGGGAACCTTAAAACCAGAGATCGCTGAGGAGTTAGGACTTTCCGATCAGGTGGTCATAGCTGCAGGCGCAGGAGATAATGCGGCGGCAGCCGTAGGAACGGGAACTGTAGGCGATGGGATGTGCAATGTTTCCATCGGAACCAGCGGAACCATCTTTATCTCTTCCGATAAGTTTGGGGTCGATCCTCATAATGCACTTCATGCATTCGCACATGCGGACGGGCATTATCACCTGATGGGATGTATGCTCAGCGCGGCTTCCTGCAACAAATGGTGGATGGACAATATCTTAAAAACTGATGAATACGCAAAAGAGCAGGCCCAGATCCAGAAGCTGGGTGAGAACCATGTTTACTTCCTGCCATACCTGATGGGTGAGCGTTCCCCCCACAATGATCCCTTCGCAAGAGGAACATTTATCGGGATGACCATGGACACCACAAGGGAAGATATGACGCAGGCTGTGCTGGAGGGCGTGGCATTCGCATTCAGGGACTGCCTGGAGGTTGCCAAGAGCCTTGGTATCCGGATTAAAAGGACAAAGATATGCGGCGGCGGAGCTAAGAGCCCTCTGTGGGTGAAGATGATTGCCAATGTATTGAACTTAAAAGTAGACCTTTTAGAAAGTGAAGAAGGCCCGTCTTTGGGAGGCGCGATGCTGGCGGCAGTAGCGTGCGGAGCATATGACAGCGTGGTTGATATTGCGGATAAGCTGGTAAAGGTGGTTTCAACCGTGGAACCGGAACCGGAGCTGGTCGAAAAGTATGAGAAGCGGTATCAGCAGTTTAAAGAAATCTATCCTGCATGCAAGGAACTGTATAAAAAGATTGTATAAGTCTCAGGAAAGGAAACGTCTATGAAGATATATCAGATTACAGATGCTGAGTTCAGAAAATATGGAAGAAAAGTGACAGGGGTTGACTGGGAGCCATTATTAAAGGCTATGGAAGCCATACCGGTTAAACAGGAGGTCGTTTATGAACCATCCGTACCGGAATTGGAAGCGGTTCCGGTTTATGAGGTGCTCAGGGACAGGATCTACGGAGAACTGCCGATTCAGATCGGTTACTGCAACGGCCACAATTACCTGCTGAACGCCGTGGAATACCACCGCAGTTCGGAGATCAATGTGGCGGCCACAGACCTGATTCTTCTGCTGGGCAGACAGCAGGACATCACAGATGATTATACATATGATACCTCGCTGATCGAGGCATTTTTCGTACCGGCAGGGACGGCGGTGGAGCTGTATGCGGACACTCTTCACTATGCGCCGTGCAATGCGGATGAGAACGGATTTAAGGATGTAGTTGTGCTTCCTAAGGACACCAACCTTCCTCTTGATAAAGAACACAAAGGCGGAGAGGACGGACTTTTGACCGCTAAGAACAAATGGCTCATCGGCCATAAGGATGCAGGACTTCCCGAGGGAACCTGTCTTGGATTAATCGGTAGTAACATTTCTGTTAAGGAATAGAAAAAAGGATCGCTGTCAGAGGCAGCAGAATGGAGGAGAGAAGATGGAGAATATTCCAGTAGTAAAAATTGGTATTGTGGCAGTAAGCCGTGATTGTTTCCCGGAATCTTTATCTGTAAACAGGAGAAAAGCTCTGGTGGAGGCATATGAAGCAGCTTACGGAAAAGAGGATATCTATGAATGTCCAATCTGCATCGTAGAGAGTGAAATTCATATGGTTCAGGCATTAGAGGATGTTAAGAATGCCGGCTGCAATGCCCTTGTCGTATACCTTGGCAATTTCGGACCGGAGATTTCCGAAACATTGCTTGCTAAACATTTTGACGGACCTGTTATGTTTGTGGCAGCCGCTGAGGAATCAGGGGACAGCTTAATTCAGGGACGTGGAGACGCATACTGCGGTATGCTGAATGCCAGCTATAACTTAAAACTGCGCAATGTAAAAGCATATATTCCTGAGTATCCGGTGGGAACCGCAAAAGAATGTGCAGATATGATCCATGAATTTGTGCCGGTTGCAAGAGCTGTGGTGGGAATTTCCCAGCTGAAGATCATCAGCTTCGGACCTCGTCCTATGAACTTCATGGCATGTAATGCACCGATTAAACAGCTTTATAACTTAGGCGTTGAGATTGAGGAAAATTCAGAATTGGATTTATTCGAAGCCTATCATAAACATGACAATGACCCGAGAATCCCGGATGTTGTTAAAGATATGGAAGCAGAACTCGGCGAAGGCAATATGAAACCTGAGATACTGCCAAAACTGGCTCAGTATGAACTGACATTGCTCGACTGGGTGGAAGCACACAGAGGCTACAGAAAATACGTGGCTATCGCCGGAAAATGCTGGCCGGCCTTCCAGACACAGTTTGGATTTGTTCCATGTTATGTTAACAGCCGTCTGACAGGCAGAGGCATTCCGGTATCCTGTGAAGTTGATATTTACGGAGCGCTCAGTGAATTTATCGGAACTTGTGTCAGCGAAGATGCAGTTACTCTTCTGGATATTAACAATACGGTTCCGGATGATATTTATGAGGAAGACATTAAGGGTAAATATGACTATACTCATAAAGATACATTTATGGGATTCCACTGCGGTAATACATATTCCAAGAAGCTGTCCTTCTGCGCTATGAAGTACCAGCTCATTATGGCCAGAAGCCTTCCTGAGGAAGTTACCCAGGGAACGCTGGAAGGCGATATCGCACCTGGAGACATCACATTCTACCGTCTGCAGAGCACCGCGGATAACAAGCTGAGAGCTTATGTTGCACAGGGAGAGGTTCTTCCGGTAGCTACCCGTTCCTTTGGAGCCATCGGCGTATTCGCTATTCCTGAGATGGGAAGATTCTACCGCCATGTATTGATTGAAGGCAATTACCCGCATCACGGCGCAGTGGCATTCGGTCATTACGGTAAGGCGATGTATGAAGTGTTTAAGTACATCGGGGTTGACACGGAAGAAATCGGATTTAACCAGCCAAAGGGCATGAGATATAAAACGGAAAATCCATATGCATAACTGGGGGTATGTATCATAAGTGATACATTTTGTATGGATTCAGCTTTGGCAGGGCTTTATGATTCAGCACATAAAAGAGTGAAAACTCTTGTGAAATAAAGAAAAAGGAGAAGTGAATTTATGAAAAAAAGAAGCTTGGCACTATTAATGGCAGCAGCGATGGTAGCCGGTAACCTGGCAGGATGTTCAGGCGGCGGCAGCACTCCTACAACGGCAGCGACAACAGCGGCAACAACGGCGGCTCCGGCAGAAACAACAGCAGCTCCGGCTGGTGATGCGACAACGGCAGCAGGTGAGGCTACAACAGAAGCAGCAGGGGGCAGCGGAGTTGAACTCACCAAGGATGAAATTGAATTAACCGTATGGCACATTGCAATTGATGAAAAACGTCATTCTACAGTAACCAATGCAATGAACAGATTTATGGAAAAATATCCAAACATTAAAGTTGTGGATGTTGTTAATGAAAACGATCCTTATAAGACAAAACTTGCAACCGCTATGGCAGCAGGCCAGGAACCTGATATCTTCGTATCCTGGGGCGGCGGCTGGCTGGAATCCTTTATCGATGAAGGAAAAGTTCTGGATATCGATGAATGGGTAAAAGAAGTTGCTGATGAATACTATCCTTCAGCGTTGAGCTTGTTCCAGATTAAAGGCAAAAACTATGCTCTTCCATATTCCTGCGGACCTACACCTGTTTACTACAACAGACAGATTTATGCTGATTTAGGACTGGAAGTTCCTAAGACACTGGCTGAATTTGAAGCTAACTGCGATAAGATCAAAGAAGCAGGAATCACTCCTCTGGCACTTGGAAACGCAAGCCAGTGGCCGGGCGCTCTGACATTCATCTACTTATCACTGCGTGAAGGCGGCAAGGATGCATTCTTGAATGCTTATAACCGTGAAAACGGCGGAACATTTGAAGATGAAAGCTTCATTAAAGCAGGCCAGAAGATTCAGGAATGGATTAACAAAGGTTACTATCCGGAAGGATGTAATGGTATCAACTACGATACAGGCGGTTCCCGTATGTTATTCTACAGCGGACAGGCTGCTCACATCGTTCAGACCAATGGTATGTTCTCCAACTGTATGTCAGAAGCTCCTGAGTTCTATGAGAACAACTTAGGAATCTTCAACTTCCCGGTTATCGAGGGCGGAAAAGGTACTGATAAAGAAATCGTAGGCGGCGGAAATGCTTACTCTATCTCCGCATCCTGTAAGTATCCAAGAGAGGCATTTGAATTAATCCACATGCTGACAGATAAAGAATTCAGCCAGGACAGTGTTGACAATGCAGGCGTTATTACCGGTGCCGTAGGCGTTACCATGCCTAATGAATTAACACAGGCTGCTGATGATTTCATTCAGAATGCAGATTATATTCAGAACTTCTACGATCAGTTCCTTCCTACAGATATGGGTGCTCTGCACAAACAGACTACATATGATCTGTTCGGTTTAACCACAACTCCTGAGAAGGCTGCTGCTGATATGGAGGCAAAAGCAAAAGAAGTATTGGACAAATAATAACTAAGTTTTAGGGGAATTTGCACAGGCAGTGTTCGGCAGACGGTCTGCCTGTGCATTTTTTAACTCTTTTTAGAGGGGGTTTTTGAATGGATAAAACAACAGCAGCATCAAAACGTTGGAAAAAAACCGGATTGGTTTTACTGTTTGTCCTTCCAGCGTTATTCTTTTACGGGACTTTCAACCTTCTTGGTATCGCCAGGACATTCTATTACAGTACGATGGATTGGAAGGGCATCAGCGCCAACAAAACATTTATAGGATTGTCCAATTATATTGCGGTTGCCAAGGACATGAGCTTTTGGAATTCTTTAAAAAACAACTTAATATTGGTAATTGTTTCTATGTTTATTCAGATGCCGGGCGCGCTGCTTTTAGCGCTGTTGATTAACAGCAAAATCCGGTTTACAAAATTTTTCCGTACCGTATTCTTCATGCCAATGCTGCTTTCAACGGTAGCAACCGGTATCATGTGGATTCTGTTTTATGATCCTAACTTCGGTTTACTTGCAAAACTTATTAAAGCACTTCACATTCCGATGTCTACCGCATTCCTTCAGGGAGGTTCGGCACTTCCGTCCATCCTGTTGGTTATCTGCTGGCAGTTTATTCCGTATTACATGATCATCTTTAAAGCAGGTTTAACTAACGTTCCTGAAGAACTGTATGAAGCGGCCAGAATCGATGGAGCTAATTCATGGCAGTGCTTTACCAACATCACCCTGCCTTTGATTGTACCGACTATGAGAACATCTGCGGTCCTGCAGCTGGTTGGATCCTTAAAATATTTTGACTTATTCTACGTTATGATGGGCGGTGCGCCTAACGCAAGTACAGAACTTATGGCAACTTATATGTATAAGAAAGGCTTTACGGAGTTCCAGATGGGATATGCCAGTACCATAGCGGCTTATATGTTCCTGATCTGTTTCGCCTTCGCCTGCGTCTTCTTATATATGACTTCCAGGAAGGGGGATAAAGCATGAATCCAAAGGTAAAGAGAAATTTAGTAAAAGCCTTATTATATGCGGCCTGCATACTTATCCTGATCATAACGGGATTTCCGTTTATTTTCCTGTTGGTAAACAGCTTTAAGGACATGGCGGAGTATCTGAAAAATATATGGGCGCTTCCAAGCAAGTTTTTCTTTGGAAACTATAAAGCTGTATTTAAACCGGATTTCCTGCGTTATTTCCTCAACAGTGCATTTGTTTCCGCAGTCAGCGTATCCTTGATTGTTTTGGTTTCTTCCATGATTTCTTTTGCATTTGCCAAGATGAAATTCAAAGGTTCCAATGCACTTTACTTTTTAATCATTGCAGGTATGATGATTCCGGTACATACAACTTTGATTCCTACATTTACGTTATTGAGCTCGATTCATTTGAACGACTCTTTAATCGGACTTTGCGGACCGTATATCAGCTATAATATACCGATTTCCGTATTTATCCTGACCCAGTTCTTCAAAGAGATACCAAAGGAGATCGAAGAAGCGGCGATCATCGACGGATGCGATACGGTCGGTATTTTCAGAAAGATCATGATTCCATTGTCAGGAGCGGGACTTTCTACCGTTACGGTTTATACATTTTTAAATATCTGGAATGAATTTATTAATGCCAATGTTTTGATTAACACAACAGCTAAGAAAACGCTTCCTTTAGGTATCCGTGAGTTCTACGGTTTCCAGTCCGTTAATATTCCGGCGATTCTTACCGCAATTTTAGTTGGTTCCCTGCCGGTTATCCTTTTATATTTCTTTGCACAGGAAAAAGTTGTTAACGGTTTGACACAGGGTGCTGTTAAAGGTTAAAGAAAAGGAGGAGAATTATGGGTGTTGCTCATAACCCTATTTTAAAGGGATTTAATCCGGATCCGTCAATTATCCGGGTTGGAGACGATTATTATATCGCTACATCTACATTTGAGTGGTTTCCCGGCGTACAGATTCACCATTCCAGGGATCTGATTAACTGGAAAGTAGTTGCTCAGCCTTTAAACAGGAGAAGTCAGCTTGACATGGTTGGAGTACCTGATTCCGGCGGTGTGTGGGCGCCATGCTTATCATATTGCGACGGAACATTTTATCTGGTTTACACCAATTCCCATACCAAGGACCGGTTAAAGGATACCCATAATTACCTTGTAACTTGTGACAGGATTGACGGCCAATGGTCGGAGCCTGTTTATATCAACAGTTATGGATTTGATCCGTCCCTGTTTCACGATACGGACGGCAGAAAGTGGTTTGTGACCATGGAAACAGACTTCAGGGAAGGACGGAACCGTTTTTCCGGGATTCTCCTGGAGGAATATGATGAAAAACAGCAGAAATGCATTGGGCCTGTGAAGAAGATCTTTTTAGGATCAGATATTGGAGTGACGGAAGGGCCGCATCTCTATCATTTGGGAGAATATTATTATTTGATTGTGGCAGAAGGCGGAACGGAAAAGGGACATGCGGTTACCGTGGCCCGGTCAAAACAGATTGACGGGCCTTATGAGATCGATCCGGAGAATCCGATGCTGACGTCCAGGGATAAGCCATGGGCCATGCTGCAAAGGGCCGGGCACGCCAGCATCGTGCAGGCTCCCAGCGGCGAATGGTTTATGGTGCATCTGTGCGGACGCCCAATCGGACCGGATGAGGGGTACTGCGTGCTGGGCCGCGAAACTGCGCTTCAGAGCATTTATTTTAATGAAGACGGATGGATCCGGCTTACGGGCGGCGGCAATGAGCCGTTTGAATCGGTTACTGTTCCTTATAATGGACAGATGCCAAAACCCATTCATAAGAAATACACGTTTTCACCGGACACCCCATGGGATATGGATTTACAATTTTTAAGAAGGCCCATGGAGGAAGACACCATGTCGCTGACGGCCCGGCCCGGCTATATGAGACTGTATGGAAAGGAAAGCCTTCTTTCCAAGTTTAAACAGGCGCTGGTGGCCAGGCGGCAGCAGTCCTTTGAATTTGAAGCGGTTACGGCCCTTGAGTTTGAACCGGATTATTTCAAACAGATGGCCGGACTTGTTTACTACTATAATACCACCCAGTACTATTATCTGAGAGTCAGCTATGATGAGGTGATGGGTGGCCGGATGCTGGCAATTTTAAGCTGTGATAACGGGGAATATACGGAACCGTTTGAATATGTAAAACTGCCGGATACGGGAAAAGTGTGGCTGAAAGCAGCATGCGATTATGCGGTTGTTAAGTTTTATTATTCCCTGGACGGAATTAACTACACACAATATGGAAAAGACTGTGATGCGCTCAGAATTTCAGATGAACATATTGATACGTCTGCATTTACCGGTGCATTTATCGGTATGTGCGCCCAGGACATGTCAGGGTTTTCAAAATATGCGGATTTTGAGTATTTTGAATATATAGAAAAGTAATGATAAAAGGGAGGCGTTAGTGATGGATTTTGAAAAACAGGCAAGGGAACTGGTCAGCAAGATGACCCTGGAGGAACGGGCCGGACAGCTTCGTTTCGATGCAATTCCCGTAGAGAGGCTGAATGTGCCCAGATACCATTGGTGGAATGAGGCTTTACACGGTTTGGCAAGAGCCGGTACAGCTACGATGTTTCCACAGGCCATCGGTCTGGCTGCAATGTTTGACGAGGAAGAGATGCATAAGGTTGGAGATATCGTGGCTACAGAAGCGAGAGCCAAATACAACGCTTATGCGGGAGAAGATGACCGTGATATTTATAAAGGCCTGACCCTTTGGTCCCCCAATGTCAACATATTCCGCGACCCCAGATGGGGAAGAGGACAGGAAACTTATGGTGAGGATCCGTATTTAACCTCTGTTTTGGGTGTGGAATTCATTAAAGGCATCCAGGGCGATGGCAAATACTTAAAGGCGGCGGCGTGTGCAAAGCATTTTGCGGTTCACAGCGGGCCGGAAGAGCTGCGCCATGAATTTAATGCCGTGGTTTCCGATAAGGATCTTTGGGAAACTTATCTTCCCGCTTTTGAAGCCTGTGTGGTAGACGCTAAGGTGGAAGGCGTGATGGGAGCTTATAACAGGACCAACGGAGAGCCTTGCTGCGGAAGCAAACTGCTGATGCAGGATATTTTAAAGGATAAATGGCATTTTGACGGATATTATACGTCTGACTGCTGGGCGCTGAAAGACTTCCATGAAAACCATCATGTGACTGATACAGCAACCGAATCTGCGGCTCTGGCCCTTAAAATGGGCTGTGATATCAACTGCGGAAACCTTTACCTGAAGGTGATGCAGGCCTATCAGGAAGGGCTCGTGACGGAAGAGGATATCACCGAAGCGGCTGTCCGGGTGATCAGAACCAGAATGAGACTGGGTCTGTTTGCTGATGATTGTGAATATGACAATATTCCATATGATGTGATCGGATGTAAAGAACACAGAAAAGAAGCTGTTAAAACAGCGGAAAACTCCATTGTGCTGTTAAAGAATGACGGAATTCTGCCGCTTAAAAAAGATACAAAGAAACTGGCGCTGATCGGGCCCAATGCGGACAGCAGATGGCCGTTGATTGCCAATTACCACGGAACGTCACCAAGGTATGTGACGGTTCTGGACGGAATTGAAGAAGTTGCACCAGATGTGAGAATCCATTATTCAGAGGGCTGCCACACCATGAAGGACCGGGTTGAGCGCCTGGCGCTGCCGGATGACCGTGTTTCTGAGGCTGTAATCGTTGCAAAAGAGGCAGGGCTTGCAGTTGTCTGTGTAGGTCTGGATGAAAGATTTGAGGGCGAGCAGCAGGATACAGGAAACCGGTTTGGTGGTGATGAAGTCAGCATGGCGGATAAACCAACCACAGCTCTTCCCGACAGCCAGATTCATATGCTGGAAGCAGTGATTGAAACCGGCGTTGATATAGTCATCGTAAATATGACAGGAAGTGCGGTTGAGCTGAAATGGCTCCAGGATACGCCTAATGTAAAAGCGATTGTACAGGGCTGGTATCCGGGCGGAGAAGGCGGACTGGCCGTTGCGAGAATCCTGTTCGGGGATGTGAACCCATCGGGCAAACTGCCGATTACATTCTATGAATCAGCAGAAGGTATGCCTTCCTTTACCGATTATGCGATGAAGGGAAGAACCTACCGCTATATGGAAGTTCCGGCATTATATCCATTTGGTTATGGACTCAGCTATACGGATTATGAATACAGCGATTTGAAGGCCGAAGAGGATGGAGACGGTGTTAAAGTTACCGTTACGGTAGAGAATAAAGGCTCCCGGGATGGAGAAGAAATCGTTGAACTCTATATGAAGGATCTGGAGTCAGAATATGAAGTCAGAAACCACAGGCTGGCTGGATTTAAGCGTGTGGCGCTGAAAGCAGGAGAGAAAAAGACAGTTACCCTTTATTTGGGTGAGAAGGCATTCCAGATCGTGGATGACGGTGGAAACAGGCGGAAGGATGGCAGCAGATATGCTGTTTACGTGGGCGGAAGCCAGCCGGATGAGAGAAGCGCTGAACTGTTGGGTAAGAAACCGTTAATGGTTGAGATAGAGTATTAAGGGATTCGGTTTGCGCGGAGACAATTATTTTTTAACATCAGGGGTGAAGGCATTTTTAAAAATGCCTTCACCCTTCATGTAAAAAAATTCGAGAGGAAACCTATTATGGAACAGAAAAGTAAAAAAGAGCGTCTGCTTTGGGCCCAGTTTGATTCTTTGCAGCTGGGCAGCGGCTGGTCGGAAGAGGATATTACGAAGCCGCAGATTTTAATTGAAGATGTATATGGGGATTCCCACCCGGGAAGCGTTCACTTAAACCAGGTGACGGAACAGGTAAAATGGGGAGTTCTGGAAAAAGGCGGATATGGGGCGAAATACCATATTACCGATATCTGTGACGGCTGCGCCCAGGGTCATGACGGTATGAACCTGGTGCTGGCATCCAGGGAAGCAGTCTGTGATATGGTGGAAGTCCATGCCAGCGCGCTGCCTTGGGATGGAATGGTGCTTTCCAGCTCCTGCGATAAGTCCATACCGGCACATTTGAAGGCAGCGGCCAGAATGAATATTCCTGCCATATTCCTTCCGGGCGGAAGTATGAGGCCAGGGCCTGATATGACCACCTCGTTGGTGGCGGGCGATATTTCGCTGCGGCAGAAGCGTAAGGATGAGATAACAGAGGAAGAGATCAGGGAATATAAGATAACAGGATGTCCTTCCGTAGGCGCATGTACATTCCTGGGAACCGCTTCTACCATGCAGTGTATGGCGGAAGCACTTGGAATGGCCCTTCCGGGAAGCGCCCTCGTTCCGGCAACCATGCGGGATATTCTGGAATATGCCAGACTGGCGGGCAGAAAGATCATGGAACTGGCGGCCAAAGGGGTTACCCCGTCCCAGATCATCACCCCGGAATCCATGAGGAATGCAATTGTCGTGCACAGCGCCATCGGCGGCTCAACCAATGCCACAATCCATCTTCCGGCAATTGCCAGGGAAGCGGGATTTGAACTGCCTATCGAATGGTTTGACGAGATCAATCATCAGATTCCACACCTCTGCAATGTGAATCCCAGCGGCCAGCACCTGACGGAGAGCTTCTGGTTTGCGGGCGGAGTGCCCATGGTTCAGTGGATGTTAAGGGATTATCTGGATTTGGATGTGATGACAGTAACTGGTAAGACTTTGGGAGAAAACCTGGAAATGATTCAAAAGGACCGTTTCTTTGAACGGAATGTGAGATATCTTCACAACTACGGCCTGGAGCGGGAGGATGTGATTTTCCCGGTTGAAAAGGTGAAGGAGAATGGTTCCGTAGCGATTTTGAAAGGCAATCTGGCTCCGGAAGGTTCTGTTATCAAATATTCTGCATGTACGGAGGAACTCCGCAGCCATAAAGGCCCGGCCAGGGTTTATGACAGCGAGGAAGCCGCCCACAGCGATGTGGTCAATAAGAAAATCAACCCGGGCGATATCGTGGTAATCCGCTATGAAGGCCCAAGGGGAAGCGGAATGCCGGAAATGCTGATGACAACGGAAGCGATTGTATGCGATAAAGATTTAAATGGTTCGGTTTCATTGGTAACAGACGGAAGGTTCTCAGGAGCCACCAGGGGAGCGGCCATCGGCCATGTTTCGCCGGAGGCGGCAAGAGGCGGTCCGTTGGCATTTATAAGAACCGGAGATATCATTGAATATGATGTGGAAAAGAGAACCTTAAATGTAGTGGGGATTGACGGCAGGGAAATGCCCATGGATGAAATAGAAGCAGTTCTTAAAAAACGAAGCGAAGAGGGAATTAAAAAATCTTCTGGAAGAAAAGGGCTTTATAAACGATATACCGACCATGCGCTGTCAGCCATGGAAGGCGCCGGGTATTAGAGCGTGATTGAAAATCACATCTGATGGGAGGCAATTTTCAATCACACTCAAGAGCAGAAATGGAAAGGGAATATTTGAATGAAAGCAGAATATATTACACCGGCGGTGACGCTGTTTAAAGAGGACGGCAAGCCGGATTTTGACAGTTTGAAAAAATTATATAACCATTTGATTGACGGAGGAATCAGCGGAATCCTGGTGCTGGGAAGTATCGGTGAATTCTTTGCTGTTTCGAAGGAAGACAAGATGGATATCATCCGCTTTGCGGTGAATGAGATCAAGGGCAGAGTTAAGGTATTAATCGGAACTAACAGCATGATTCCGGGTGAGACCATAGAATTGTCGAATTTTGCGTTGGAATGCGGCGCGGATGGGGTTGTGATCATCCCTCCTTATTATTTCACTCTTACGGACGACAGCATTTACGATTTTTATGCTGAGATCGCACAGGAAGTGAAGGGAGATATCTACATCTATAATTTCCCTGACAGGACAGGATATGATATTGCTCCTGAGGTGATGTTAAAACTGGCTCGGGAATTTTCCAATATTGTGGGATGTAAGGACACAATTCCGGGTGTCGCCCATACGAGAGAGATCATTAAGATGGTAAAACCGGTGCGTCCGGATTTCAAGGTGTATTCCGGTTTTGACGATAACTTTGCCTATAATGTGATATCCGGCGGAGATGGATGTATCGGCGGGCTTTCCAATGTGATACCAGGGTTCTTTAAGGAATGGATGGATGCATTTAAAGAGAACGACTTACAGAAGATTTCAGAGAAACAGCAGGCGGTCAACCGGCTGATGGATATCTATGGCGTGGGCGTTCCGTTTGTACCTTATATTAAGACTGCTATGGCTGCGCTTGGAATCATCGATTCTGATAAGGCCACTTTCCCGCTTCCTAAGGCAACGAAGGAAGACGTGGAGAAGCTGCTGGAGATTCTGAACAGAAAGTAAGCTTCCGGATTGTTTTATTGATTGAAATAAGAGGATGTTAAAAGAATAAATGCCTTGTGCAACTGCACAGGGCATTTTCTATTGTGGAAACATTGCCCTAAATATGATACAATGATGCAGATTGTATGCTTTTTCAGATAATTTACGGCAAAGGCGTTGGACAAGGATGTTTAAAGTCTTTTGCTGAGGAAAGCAAGGAGGTTGAGAATGGATGTGAGAGAACGGGTCATGGCCTATATTGATGAGCATGAGCAGGAGATGATAGAGTTCTGGAAGAACCTTGTACAGCTTGAAAGCCCCTCGGCGGACCCAGACGGTGTTGCTCAGGCGGCGGCTCATCTGGATACATACTGCGGCGCATTGGGCCTAAGCACAAAAAAATATATTTATGAACATGCAGGCCCAAGTCTGGCCGCATGGACAAAGGAAAGGGCGCTTCCGGGGGTGGCGCTCATGGGACACATGGATACGGTTCATGGACGCGGGACTTTTGGTGATCATGCGTTTGTGATAAAGGGGGAAAATGTCCATGGGCCCGGTGTTTATGACTGTAAGGGCGGAATTGTAACAGCATTCTTTGTAATAAAAGCTTTAATGTATGGGGGATATGATAAAAGGCAGCTCAAAATTCTGTTGTCCGGTGACGAGGAGACGGCCCATTCCCTCTCAAATGGAGCCAGCCTGGCCTTATATAAGGAGGGGATACAAGGCTGTGCGGCGGCCTTTAACTGTGAAAGCGGCCTTTTAACGGGGGATGTGATTACAGAGAGGAAAGGCGGGGCCTCCCTGATTTTCCGGGTTTACGGAATCGCTTCCCACGCAGGCGCGGCACCCCGGGATGGAGCCAGCGCTATTAAAGAGGCGGCAAAAAAAATACTGGACATTGAGGCGCTGACAGATTATGACGGAACTACATTTAACTGCGGAACGATTAAGGGGGGCAGCGGTGTTAATGTGATTCCCGATTATTGCGAGTTTGGTGTGGGCATCCGGTTTTGCACAAATGAGGAGGAGAAGAGGGCGCTTGCACAGCTGGAAGAAATTGCAAAAAAGGTATATACAAAAGGCGTGAGAACGGAAATGGAGACGGCAGCGGGCTTTAAAGCCATGGAAAAGACGGAAAAAACAGGGCCGCTGTTTGAAGTATATAAAGATTCCTGTATCAAGCTGGGGTACCCGGCGCCCAATATGGTCAGTTCGGGGGGCTGTTCAGACGGGGCTTACGTGGCAATGGAACAGGTTCCGGTACTCTGCGGGGTAGGCGTCAGAGGCGCTCATAACCATTCCAGAGAGGAATATGCTGTGATCAAATCCATGAAGGAGCGGACCAGGATTCTGGCGGAAACCATACTCAGCTTACCTGACAATTTCTGATTTAATATGACAGAGAAGTACACATGAAAAACGGAGAAATGATTATGAAAGAGAAAAAGATTAAGATACCCAATGCGTTTGTTATTGTATTTATTATTATGGTATTTTCAGCCATTATGACGTACCTGATTCCGGCAGGCCAGTATGATCTGGTGGAGGGGACAAAAAATATTAACCCGGATACCTTTCACAGGGTGGAACAGAGCGGAACTACCCTTTGGGGGTTTGTGGATTCATTTTTTACCGGAATGCAGAATGCGTCCTCCATTATCTTGTTTACCATACTTTTGGGCGGGTATTTTAATGTGATGATTGAAACAAAGGCATTTGATGCGTTTATCTCCCTTTTAATCAAAAAGATGGGAACCAGGACCATGGTCATCATTCCCATCATGGCAATCTTGATGTCGGTTCTGGGGGCCGTGGGCGTTATGGCCAATCCGGTGGTGGCAGTGGTTCCGGTGGGGATTATTCTGGCTAAGAAGCTGAAGCTGGATCCTCTCATGGGTTTGGCGGTGACATTTGTGGCCGCATATACGGGGTATGCCATGAGCCCTATGTGCCCTATGACGGTACAGACCGCCCAGAAGATTGCTGAAGTGCCTCTGATGTCCGGTTTTGGATTCCGTGTGTTCGGATGGGCAGTGATTATGGCAGTGACTGTGGCTTATATGATGCGTTATGGAAGAAAGGTGGAAATGGATCAGAGCAAAAGTGTGCTGGGAAGCGGATTTATGCCGGAAAGTGAAATGGACGCAGAGGCGGTGGAATTTAAGCTGAGTCACGGTTTAATTCTCATCTCATTGGCTGTGGGCATGGGTATTTATGTGTATGGTTCCCTCAAGCTGGGATGGGGGCTTAATTACATGGCGGGTGTGATGCTGATTGTCGCCTTTTTAAGCGCCTGCTTTGGCCGAATGGGAAGTGAAGGTTTTGTGCAGGCTTTTTTAAAGGGAGCGAGGCAGATGACATTTTCAGCCTTGTTAATCGGATGTGCAACTGCGATTTCTGTAATTCTTACACAGGGCAGAATTCTTCACAGCATCATTTATGGAATGGCTATTCCTCTTCACCGCCTGCCGGATGTGCTGGCAGGGCCGGTAATGTATTATGTTAACCTTATTTTTAACTTTTTTGTATCCTCAGGTTCCGGGCAGGCAGCGGTCGTTATGCCGATCATGGCTCCTCTTTCCGATGTGGTGGGTGTCACCAGGCAGATGGCGATCTGTGCCTTCCAGTATGGAGACGGTCTTTCCAACCTGATTTTTCCTACAAATGGCACCATGATGGCTTGTATAGCGGTGGCCGGAGTGAGTTATGATAAATGGATGAAATGGATGATGCCGTTGTTTGGCATATGGTTTGTGATTTCAACGATCCTGATCATAATCGGCAGCGCTGTTGGGGTGGCCTGAGAAAACAGGCATCACTCAGCATAAAAAGTCAAGAGAAAGCATCTGTAATCCTTTAAGATAAGGGCATAGGCAACAGTTCAGACAGGTCTGAAGTGTTACGTATACAGAAAGGGGAAGGACGATGGATTGGATCACAGGGATACAGCGGGCGGTTGATTATGTGGAAGAGCATATTTTGGAACCCATTGATTATGAAGAGGTGGCGAAGCAGGGTTATTCTTCCAGTTTTCATTTCCAGCGGATATTCAGCATTTTATGCGGGTTCACTTTAGGGGAATATATCCGGTGCCGGAGATTATCCCTTGCGGGAAGTGAGCTGCTGGGCTCAGATGCAAAGATCATTGATATTGCATTGAAATACGGCTATGATACGCCGGAAAGCTTTAGCAGGGCATTTACCCGTTTTCATGGCATAGCGCCGTCCCAGGTGAAGAATAACAGAGTGGTCCTGAAATCATTTTCCCGTCTTTCCGTAAAACTTATTTTAAATGGAGGAAATGCGATGGATTACAGAATTGAAACAAAAGATGCTTTTAAACTGATCATGAAAAAGAAAAGGGTATCCAGCAATCTGGAATTGACAGCTGCGGAGATATCGGTGTTTTGGCAGCAGTGCAACGTGGATGGGACAATTCCGGCATTATGCAAGTATATTTCTGAGGATAATATATTTAAAAACTGCATAGTGGGAGCCAGCTTTGGCAAGGATGCCGCGGATAAACAATTTCCATATGCAATCGGCGCTATGTATAATGGGCTGCCGGTGGAAGAAGAGGGGTTTACTGTAGAAGAGATTCCGGCCCATACTTATGTGGTATTTCCATGTGTGGGAAAGATGCCGGAAGCATTTCAGAAGCTGTATCAGCAGATATACAGTGAATTTTTCCCGGCAAGCGGGTACCAGCCCTGCGGAGGAACGGATTTTGAAGCTTATCCGTCGGGTGACGTGCTTTCGCCGGATTACCAGTGTGAGATCTGGGTTGCAGTAGAGAAAAAATAAGAGGACCGGCAGACCGGCTGGTGAAAAACGGATAGCGGGTAGGAAGGGGGCTGTAAAACCAGCGTTAGCTGGTTTTGCAGTATCCCCTTTTATTATTGATATGATTATAAGTTAACTCCGCCTTTAATTTTAATCAACTGTAACAAATCTAAAATAAAAACGGTGGCGCCGCCGATTACGACTGTTTTTTGAACATCAACCATCATATGACCATTATATTCTAATACTTCTGTTTCTACTGTCCGCTCCTGGCAGTTCGCTTCTACCAGTTTCAATACTTCTTCAGTTCTGTCACTTCCTACTAAAAACAACTTTAATTTCCGGTTGGATACCAGACCTTCGGCATTGATCTTTGTGGCCTGGATTTTATTCCTTTTAAGGGCAGAGGTTAATGAGGCGGCATCTTCTTCCTGTACAATAATCAGCATTAAATTCATATTTATCCCACTCCTTTTTTAAAAGTTCTTTCCATTGTACCACTAAGAGGGGGAATCAACAATCTTATGTTTGGAAATCTTTATTTAGTGTTTTGGTGAAAGTAATGCGGTGATTCCTGCATATACGTTAAGCCGCATATTTAGCAAGCTCACTGAAGATACCAGGAATCTCATTATTTTCTGTATGGAGAACCAACTCCACGGTATGTGCGATAGCCAGAGACATAACTCCCATTATGGACTTTGCATCCACAACGCAGCTTCCGTATTTAATATCCGCATCATACTCCAAACGGTTGATGGTATTCACGAAATCCACAATCTGATTTGGCCTTTCAAATTTTACTGACATGCTTGTCATAACCGCTTCACTCCTTTGTAAATTGACTGATCATAAAAATTAATTAAGGTTTTGCTATATTTAGTATAAGAGATTTAAGGGCATTTTAACATGGTAAGATTTTATTATTTTATGCATTATTTTATCAACTTAACATAAACAACACACTCTAGAGTGTGTTGTTTTCCGATGGCGGCTGCTTGGGATGGATCAGGGATTTAATTCTCTGGCGGATTAGAGAAATTAGCCTTCGTTCTGCGGTGGACAGTCTTTTTGATTTGTTATAAACAATGGTAAGCTCCCAATATAACGGCGGGTCCAGGCTGATAATGGAAAGATCAGGATTTTCTTCTATCAGCATCTGGGGGACGATGGAAATACCCATTCCTTTCTGTACAAAACCAATACAGGTGGCCGCGCTGTTGAAAAACATCTGCTCATCCGGACAGATGTTATTTTTTTGAAAAAGGGAATGCAGTACGTGGTAAATGTTTTTTCTGGTTTCGTACTGGATAAATTTTTCTCCATTTAGTTCTGATAAGCTGATCTGACCGGAAGAGCTGCGGGCCAGATCCGAAAGACGATGGTTTTTTGGAGCGATTAAGACTAATTCTTCATCGCAGAGAGGAATTGTATTCAGCATAAAGGAATTGCCCAAAGTTCTGTTTTTAGGCAGAGCTGTAAGGCTTAAGTCGATGGCCTCCGTGTTGGTCATCTCCTGGAGGTAAGAGTGGAGGCCTTCTACCAGCCGGATAGAATAATTGGGATATTCAGCATGAAACAAGGGCCAGATATTGGTCAGAATAAGCAGCGCCCGTTCTGTGGACATGCCAAGTGAAATGGTAAACTGTTTAGCAGAGGTGACCTGGGCAATGTCGTGTTCCATATTTTTATATATGTTTACGATCTGCCGGCATGAATTTAAAAGAATTACACCCGCACTGGTAGGATTCCATTCATTGCTGCTTCTTATGAATAGCTGTGTGCCCAGTTCGGCTTCAATTTTAGCCAGGTTTTGGCTGAAGGCGGACTGTGAGATATAGCATTTTTGTGCGGCTTGGTAAATTTTCTTTGTTTCACTGAGTGCAAGAAGATACTCCATCTGTAAAATTGTCATTTTATACGCTCCAAATGGTGAATAACATTATAAGCTTTCCTTATAATATCATATCATTATCGAACTTGTAAGTAAAGCTGGAGACAATATATAATTAAGGCACAGATGGAATAAACGTAAGGCCAAACGAATATTCAATGAGCTTCTATATTCAGCAAGCTCCAAGAATTCAGAAACCAATGGCAGCGGTACAGGGCACATGATTGATATGAGGTTCCTGTATGGGGATTGTTTTTCAATTTGCCGGGGGATTGAATTAAAATCTGATAATCCATGGATTAGGTATAAAAACAAACATTAAGAACACAGGAGTTTGAAAGGGGTACGCAAAATGGATAAAGGGCAAGAAAAAACAGTCTATGGAATACCGATGTTTTATTATGCGCTATTTGTGATAATCGTGTTGGCTGGTCTGATTATGGAGAAGCTGCCTGATAATATGATGGTGGGTTTTACTATTTGTTTGATGTTTGGAACTTGTTTTAACTATATTGGATCACATATACCGGTTTTTAAAAGCCTGGGGGGAGGAACAATTCTGGCAGTTATGGGGCCTGCGTTAATGGTTTACTTTGGCATTTTGCCTGAGAGCGCTCAGAACATTGCAAAGAATTTTTTTTCCGGGTATGATTTTACTTCTTTAATCATTCCGAGTCTAATTGTAGGCAGTATTCTGGCGATGAAACGGGATATTTTGATAAAGGCGGGCGCGCGGTTTTTCCTTCCGATGATCGGAACACTGATCGGTGTGATCGTGCTGACAGGGGCAATGGGAATGGCGGCCGGATATGGTTTTACAGAAGGCGCCCTATTAATTGCCGGCCCGATTATGGGCGCGGGAATGGGGATGGCGGCAATCCCTCTGTCTGAGGTTTACGGAAGCGTTACAGGGCAGGGGGCAGATACATTTTTGTCAACGTTATCGGCGGCTGTAATGCTGGCCAATATCCTGACAATTCTTGCGGCGGCTATTTTAGGAAGTATGGGAAAGAAAAATCCGAATATGTTTTTTAAGGGATTTTCTGGAGAAGGCAGAATATTGAGGTCTGAGGGACGTGATTTGGACAGCGCTGATTTTACCGATGAAAATGAGGATGGTTTAACGACAACTTACAGGGATCTGGGTATCGGATTTTTCACTGCGGGAGTGACCTTTGTACTGGGACGGATATTAGGAAGTTTTACGCCGGCAATTCATTCCTTTTTATGGATGGTGATCATCGCTTCTTCGTGTAAAATTTTTAAATTGCTGCCGGAAGCCATTGAATTTGGGTGCGGACAGTGGAATAAATTCATAACAAAGGTATTGACGCCGTGTATGCTGGCGGCGATTGGTTTGGGAATTATTGATTTTGGCAAGGTTATCGTACTGCTGAAGGATGTCCGGTTTTTACTGCTGTGCGTGGCTGCGGTGCTTTTGGCAATTGTGGTGGCAGGCGCCTTGGGCTATTTTTCAGGATTTTATTTTGTGGAGAGCGCAATAATGGCCGGAATTGGGCTGGCGGATATGGGAGGAACAGGGGATATTGCAGTTTTATCAGCCAGCGGCAGGATGAATCTGCTCCCGTTTTTACAGATTTCTTCCAGAATTGGCGGGGCGCTGGACATTCTAATACTAACCATGATGGCACAGTATTTATTGTAATAATCAGGAGGCGTAAAATGGCATATCGGGTTTTAATTCCGGAAGATATCTCTGAAAAAGGCAAACAATATCTGCTTGACCGGGGATATTTGATAAAAATGGGCAGGGGAAATGAAGAGGATATTATATGCGAAGATGTGATGGATTGTGATGCCCTATTGGTGAGAAATGCCCGTTATACGAGACGGATAATGGAGGCAGGAAAGGCGTTAAAGGTAATCGCAAGACATGGTACGGGAGTTGATAATATTGATTTGGAAGCGGCAGCGGAACTGGGCATACAGGTGGTAAATGGGCCTGCAGCCAATATCAATGCGGTTGCGGAATTTACCGTTGCTCTGATGACAGCATTGTCCTGTGACCTGTTTGGCATAGACCGGGAGACCAGAAACCTTAACTGGGAATTCAGAACCCATTATAAGAGGGGGGAAATCTCTGAAAAAACCATAGGGATTATTGGGTTTGGAAACATCGGACAGGCAGTGGCACGGATGTTAAAGGCGGCATTTAAACCTGCGGTTATCGTCTATGATAAACACGTGGATGAGGAAAAGATACCCCAAGGGGTGCGGCATGCAGAACATTTGGAAGAACTGCTCAAAGAATCTGATATTATAACACTTCATGTGCCGTCTGTAAAAGAGACAAAGGGTATGATGGGAAGAAGGCAGTTTCAGATGATGAAGAGAGGCGCATTTCTGATCAATTGTTCCCGAGGCGATATCTGTGTTGAGGAAGAACTTTGTGACGCGTTGGAGCGGGGGGATTTAGGAGGAGCGGCTCTGGACGTATTTAAGAAGGAGCCATTGCCCCCGGAGAGCAGGCTTTTAAAAATGAGAAATGTGATATTAACCCAGCACTGCGCAGGGCTCAGCGAGGCGGCGGCGGACCGGATGGCGGTTTTTGCAGCTCAGGGAATAGATGAAGTATTGAGTGGAAAACAGCCGTCCTGGCCTGTAAATAACGTGATAAAGGGAGAACAGGATGTCCGGCAGCGGCGGCTGTAAAAAGAGAAAAAGGCGGAATAATCTATGAGACAATGGAATGAACAGTCAAATGAAGAGCGAAAAGCGCTGTTTTTCGCTATGGGTATCAAAGAAGAGGATGCTAAAAAGCCAATTATCGGTATTATTAATTCATGGAATGAGATGAACCCGGGACATTTTCACTTAAAAGAAGTGATGCCTATGATCAAAGCTGCGGTAACCGAGAACGGCGGCCTTCCGCTGGAGTTGACGGCTCAGGGAATCTGCGACGGAATGTGTTCTAATACGTCAGGGGACCGCTATACGCTTCCTGCCAGAGATTTAATAGCGGCGGAAATTCAGACATTAGGGGATTTAAACCGTCTGGACGGAATGATTCTTCTGGGAAGCTGTGACAAGGTGGTGCCTGGCATGCTGCTGGGGGCAGTTATGGTGGATATTCCCACCATAATGTTGACGGGCGGCTATATGCAGCCCGGTTATGTGGACGGTGAGATCGTAACTCTGGGATCAGCTAAAAAAATCTTTTCCAGTTATAAATCGGGAACGATCAGTAAAGAGAAGTATCAGGAAGTTTTAAGAAACTGCTGTCCGACCCCAGGGGCCTGTCCCTTTATGGGAACTGCGAATACGATGTGCGCGATGGCGGAAATTCTCGGCTTTTCACCCCATGGGAACGCCAGTGTTGCGGCGCAGAGTGAAAAATGGCACCGGATGGCGGCAGAGTGCGGCAAAAAAATTATGGAGATAGTGATTGATGATATAAAACCTTCGGATATCCTGAGTCAGGAATCATTTTACAACGTAATCAGATATTGCATGGCCACAGGCGGGTCGACCAATTCCATGCTCCATGTACCGGTAATTGCTAAGATGGCAGGCTACCGGATACTGCCTGAAGATTTTGACCGGATCAGCCGGGAAGTGCCCTTAATAAGTACGATTTACCCTAACAATAAAAATATCTGTATGGTTGAATTTGATGAGGCGGGAGGGCTTCCGGCCGTGGTGAAAGAGTTGGCCTGCGGAGGAAAATTCGACACTTCCACTAAAGGGATATTTGAAACCATGGAGGAAAAAATCTTAAAGGCTGAAAATAAAAATGAAGATGTCATACATAAGACAGAACAGCCTATCAGAAGGGAAGGCGGGCTGGCGGTACTTCATGGCAATATCGGTACCATGAGCGCAATCGTTAAGTTTTCGGCTGTTGATAAAGAAAGTCTTCATTTTGTAGGAAAAGCCAGGGTTTTTGAATCGGATGAATCGGCTTATGAAGCGGTAATGGAGAACCAGATTCAAAAAGGGGATGTTTTGGTGGTGCGCTACGAAGGCCCTAAAGGAGCGCCTGGAATGCCTCATCTGTCCTCATTGATGGGGGTAATAATCGGAAAAGGCTTGGGCCCATATGTGGCCTTAATTACGGATGGCAGGTTTTCAGGATCCACCTCAGGACTGGCGGTGGGACATGTATCGCCGGAAGCCTATGAAGGCGGCAATATTGCCCTTTTAAAAGATGGGGATGTTATTGAGATCGATGTGGAGGGCAGGATGATGAATGCCAGGGTAACGGAACAGGAATTTGAAGAGAGGAGAAAAGAGTTTGTGCCAATTGAAAAACCATCTAAGGGGTGGCTGAAATTGTGGAAAGGATGTGTTTGTAATGCGCATGAGAGCGCTAGTATTTATTAGAAAGGGGTGTCAGATGGAGGTGTGGCAGTGGACGTAGATATGGAGGAGGGCTGCGGGATTTGGAGTGTAGATTTACTGAGAATCCGAAGTTTCTGAGAAAAGCTATAACGCTGGATAAATACAGCAGGTATCCTTTGAATGGTACGGGTGATCAGAGCAGGATTTTTTTTACATCAAACGTGAAGGCATTTTTAAAAATGCCTTCACGTTTTACTATCAATCCCCAGGTCATTCATGTAAAATTACTCCGCCGCCGCCGCTTCATAATAACACATTCCATGATAACACGCTTCCGGCCCGCTGCAGGACCAGTGAAAAGGCGCTTCTCCTGCAAGTGATTTCCACCAGGCCCCGGCAGCCTCCACCTTGAAGACATGGCTTGTGGTAACATCGATCGTATCTAGGGTTATAGTGGTGGATTTTGTGGTATAACTGCCATTAACCGGATTAAAGCGGTCAGAGGGATTTTGATATAGAGGTTTACCGTCCACGTAAACCCTGTATGCGTAAATACCCGCTTCATCTTCCGCTTCCTTCCAATTAAGAATTAAGGAATTTTTTTCCCGGTGCACTTCCAGGCCGGAGGTCCATACTGGAGATTTAAAATAATACTTCTGTGCAAATTCTAAAACTTTGGCGTCATAGAAAAGTGTCTGTCCATCATCTGAAAAGGCGGCCAGCTGTACTGTCTGTTCTGTTTCCATCATGCGCCCGATGAGCAGGTTCAATTGGCAGGTGGAGCGGGAACCGGCCAGCTGGTAATTGAAGACGCTTTTAACCGTTTTTCCGTTTACCAGACACAGGTAACCCCGTATTCTGGGATCTGATTTCACTGCATTTTCAAATGATGCCACAGCCCATGTATATCCCGCTTTCTGATAAATGACGTCCGCATTTGCAAGTGGGCTGAGTGGGATTGATGCGCTGTTTTCAATTTTTATCTGGCAGGACGGCCCTTCTGTTTTATTTCCGGCGGCACTGATGGCATATACTTTGAAAATATAACCGGTATTATAGCAAAGACCTGATACCGTATGGCTTTCCGTGCCCTTAACAGGCGGTGTGATATCCACAGTTCTGTGTTCGCTGCCGGGTAAACATGTCTCAATTATATAGCCGGTCGTTTTATCGTCCGCACCTCCCCAGGTCAGAGTGACAGACGCGTCTGTCCCTGTACAAAGTTGTGGAAAGGCGTTCAGAAACGACTGTTTTTCGTTCCATTTAGGCGGGAACATGGCATCATCGATGGAAGGGGACGGATCGCAGTTGTAAAACTGCAGGTTTTTGCTGCAGGCGATCCGGCTCCATGGATGCAGATCAGCGCCGGTTTTTACATTGTGAAAGACCGTATTTTCAATGCCTGTTATTATTTCCGCCTTTCCGTCAAGGTCCGGTGAGATGCCGGTTACAGTGATATCCTGGAAATAGAGATCATGGTGGGTATGCCAAATCCTGTGAGGTTCCTCGTAATTGACATCGGCAATCAGGCAGAAGGTATTCTGGGAAATGCCGTCGGCCGTTATGTGATGGGCATGAATATCATGAAACTCAGCAGGTTTATCGGCGGGCTCCACGGTCAGGGTTTGATTGTTGTCGTTATATATGGTGCTCATGACGAAAAGCTGCCGGGCATGGCCTACGGCGCAGTCACGGATCAGCACATTGTTTACGCCCCCTCCATTGACAGGGGCGCTTTTGAAACGGAATGGAATATCGCTGTGATTTAAAACATTATCTTCCACCAGCATGTCACAGATACCGGCGCCGGTATGGCTTCCGGCAGCTACAGCACCGCCATGGCCATGCCTTAAAAAGTTATTGAAAGCCCAGATATTTTGGGAAGGCTGCTGACCTGAATCAAAAACGCCTTTTCCTAAACCGGTTGCAAAATTGATGGAGTCATCGCCGGTGTCGAAAAAACAGTTGTAAACCAGGGCGTTGGATGTGCTGCCCAGTTCGATTCCGTCCGCATTATTGGCATCGTAAGTGATGTACTTTACATTTTCGGCGGCCGCATTTTGGCTGTCTAAAACAGCTATGGTGTGAAATGCGGGATTTTCTGCTGTGATTCCTTCTATGTAAATATTTTCGGCACCGCGGATCACAATCAGATTGGGGCGGGTGGAGTAAGCGCGGGCGGCATCCAGGCCATTTTTCTGGCTTTTCATGGAGGCATCGGCGGCCAGAATACCGTATGAGGATTCCGGCGAAATGGCGGAATATACTTTGGAATTGGTGCCGCATACCCATTGTTTCAAACGGTAGCGGGGGTCTTTGGGATCTCCTTCCAAGGGAATTTGGTAAGCAAGGGAGGAACCGTCACCGCAGATTATGTCTTTGAACCCGTATTTCCAGCCATTGCCGGAGACGGTTCCTTTTCCAACTATGCGGATGTTGGAAAGCGGCATTGTTTCATCGCTGCTGTACGCATTGATCAGAGCCCAGGAACGGGTGTCGGTGGAATATGGATACAGCAAATAATTCCTGTCATAATGATCCACATTGGGGGAACCGAGCAAAACAGCGCCTTCTTCCAGCTCCAAGGTTATATTGCTGTGAAGATATAAGGCCCCGCTCATCCAGATTCCGCATGGAATCACCACTTTTCCGCCTTTTGTGCAGTCGTCGATGGCCGATTGAATGGCCTTAGTGTTGGATTCAACCAGCCGGTTGACCGCATCATTATAAGTGGTGTAACCTTTCTCAACAGGCTTTGCACCGTAGTCTGCAATATTAAAAACGGCTGGTGCCGGAGTGGTTCTCCAGCCGATAGAAGCCGCTTCACCTAACCGGCGGCCGTCTGGACCTATGGGGGTCACTTCAAAATGATAAAACGTGTCAGGGGCCAGGCCGGTGGCTTTAAAGGAATGGATGTCCACATTTACCATTTCAGTATTCAGATTTTGATAATGTTCATAAAATGCGTTCATATAGACACTTGTCCAGTCGGCATGCTTTTTAAAACTTTCCCGGGCTGTTCCTATCTCCTGTCCATTCATAGAAACGGCATAGTCTGCAATGGCCTCATAATTTTCCGGCTTTTGCCATACCAGGGTGATGGACGTATGGTCATAAGCCAACACAGGCACTTGAAGGCCGGTTATCCGAAAACTGCCCTGATTTCGGCAGTATCTGGGTGTAGCGGTTGTTTTTAGAATTGGTATATCCATCAGTTGATTCCTCCCTCTCCATGGAGGCGTGAGCTGAACGGGCAAGCTTTCTTCATCTCCGGGGTAATGTTGCTGTGGACTTTTTCTGTTCCTGCTTCCAATGCGGTTTTGTAATACCAGCATTTGTAGTTTATGATATCTAAAGATTTCTGAAGGAGTTTAATCTGCTTTTCCGTCTCTTTTTTCCTCTCCAAAAACATCTCATACCTCTTGTCCAGGCTGACATCGCCTTCCATGCACCAATCAATAAAGGTCTTGATTTCTTTGATGGACATGCCTGTATTTTTCAGACACTCAATGATAGAAAACCATTCCATGTCAGAATCCTTAAAGCGCCGGATGCCGGATTCAGTCCGGTCTACAAACGGCAGCAGTCCCTCTTTATCGTAATAGCGCAGGGTGGAAGGGGTAAGGCCGATTTTCTGTGCAATATCTCCGATTGTGTACGTCATAAATTACCTCCAAATATGTAGTGAGTTAAAGTTAACTTTAAGATATAGGTTTATCATACTGCAAACAAGGGGGAAGAGCAAGGATGGGGGAGAAAAATCTTTATTTGAGTGATTGGCGGGGGTAACGCCGTGAGTCCAGGGATCGGGCGCGGGGCGTCGGACCGGGCGGGTGGAGGATGGTTCTCTCGCCGGA
>JAGZXV010000300.1 GCA_018378255.1 Clostridiaceae bacterium
CTCCGTGATTGGCTACCACCAGATATTCCCCATTGGAATCTGTGGCACAATAGGCAGGAGAGCAGGCATAGGAAGGCTGGCGGTTTAACTCGGTCATACTGCCATCTAAAGGATCAAGCAAAATGGCCAATACCTGGCCGCCGCCATCCGGATTGGAGGCGGTGCGTTCGTCCGTACAGTAGCAGATATTCAGGGAAGGATGGATACAGGTACCGCCTACCCGGATATCTGGCAATGTGTGCTCCAGATCTGTCAGCGCTCCGGTATCTGCGTGATATTTGCAGATAGAAAATCCGTGTTCGGGAATAGATTCGTTATATCCCCAGCCTCCGATATAAGCATAAATCTTTTTATGGTTGTTCATGTTTTCAGCTCCTTATTTATATAGAGTTTCATTTCCAGTTGTGCGGCAAGTGAAAATAGCTTAAATAAGAAGTATTTATGATTGGGATTATATCCGATAAAGGTTTAAAATGCAAATGAAAATACAGACTTTAATAAAAATAATGGAATAAATATAGAGCGAGTAATTAATACAGAATAAATACTTTAATAAATGATTACAAGGGAAAACAATCATTAAGATACATAGATATTGGCGATGTATAAATGGAATCAGGTTAAAGTATTAAATTATAGGTGTTTAATTTAAACGAAAATAATTATTAAACTAACATAAAACAAAAAACAGGAATAAATAAAAGCGAGCGAAAGGGTTGAAATGGCAAGGGGGATTGTGCTAATGTAAAGATACGAATTACAAGTTGTGCGGTGTTGTTTTTTGGAGAAGTGTTTTAAAAGAGAACTGTAATTGAAAAGGAGAGGTATAGGAGATGAAAAAAGGGTTTGGTAAAAAAGTTACAGCATTTTTTCTGGTATCAGCAATCGCGGCCGGTGTTTTAACGGCATGCAGCTCTAAAACAGATTCCTCCGGTTCAACTGGTATACAGTCGGAACAGACGGAGGCACAGGGAGCTGAAAAGAAAACAAAAGTGACGGTTGCGCTGGCGAAAGCAATTAATGTATTTTCACCGTATACAAAATGGGATCCTTATATAGGAATCCAGTATGCAGGGGTTTATGAACGGCTGGGGGAAAGGGAGCAGTTTGGTTCGGAAAATTTTAAAGGGGTTTTGATGGAAAAGTGGGAACAGGAAAACGATACCACATACCGTTGTTATTTATATGATTACATAACAGACAGTCAGGGAAACCCATTTACCGCAAATGACGTAAAGTTTAGTGTTAATAAATGTCATGAAGCCGGTATGCCGGACGCCAAGTATATTGAAGACATTGAAGTGATAAATGATTATGAATTTGTTATGCATTTGACAGATTCGGGACTGGGTGTTTTTGAGATGGTTTGTGAAACCTGCTGGATGGCGACTGAGGCATCTTATGAAAAAGCAGCGGCTGAGGATAGTATCTGTCCGGGGACAGGCCCTTATGTATGCACTAATTTTATTTCCGGTTCCACAACTACAGTGGAGAAACGGGATGATTATTGGCAGAAAGAAGAACTTACAGCAGTAACCAGCCGGGCCAATGTAGATGTTATTGTTTATAATATTGTCAGTGAGGCAACCCAGATGGCAATCGCCATGGAAAACACGAATGTGACTCAGATGTTTGCCTGGTTGACAGAGAGTATTATTGAAGACGCAAAAAGAATTGATGGTATAACTGTTGAAAGCAAACCGTCCATTCAGATGAAAAGCATTGTTTTTAATTCTTCTGAGTACAGCGCGTGTCAGAACGAGGCACTTCGAAAGGCAGTCAGTTACGCGATAAATAATGAGGCATTGATTCAAACGGCATTAAGCGGTGTAGGATATGTTCCGAAAACATTTGGCAGCAGTTATGCGATCGGGTATAACGAAAAATGGGAGGAATCAGACTATTACAGCTACAATGTGGAAAAGGCAAAAGAGCTGTTAAATGAGGCCGGATTTAAGGAAGGTGAACTGACACTTCAGTTTTATGGTGCAGCCGGCGCGGAGACAGAAAAGACAGGAACCGTATTAGCCTCTTGTCTGGAGGCCATCGGAATTAAGTGTCAGGTGAATTCTGTAGAGGCGGCAACCCAGTCCACTTATCTGAATGATCTGGCCAGCGGATGGGATATCTTCCTTGCGGGTACCACATTAAAGGGGCCATATCTGATTCAGACATATTCTTATTACTGCAGCAATGTGGGATATAATAATCAGGCCAATGGCCCTGGATGGGGCGTTTATGACCCTGAGTTCCAGGCATTGATTGATAAGTGTAATTCAAAAGAAGCAGCTCAGGAAGATTTGGATCAGGTTCATGATTATGTGGTGGATCATTGTTATGTGTATCAGTGGTTTAACAATTATTATACCTGTGCCCATGTAAACTCTATCACAGAGACTGTGACTAATTTTAAAAATAATCTTGTAACGGGAGCATGTACTTACACAGATGATTATGCATTTTATGCAGATTAATGAAGCAGAGGTGACACATGATTAGATATATAATAAGGCGGTTATTGCTTATGATTCCCATCGTCATCGGGGTTACAATTCTTGTTTTTACAATTATCTGGTTTACACCGGGTGATGCGGCTGAGGTTCTTGCGGGCAATGCCCCGCAGGAACAGGTTGAGGAGCTGCGCCATGAGATGGGGCTGGACAGACCCTACGTCGTGCAGTTAGGAGATTATCTGTATAAAGTATTTATAAAATTTGATTTCGGAACGGCTCTGGTTAATAAAACATCCATATCCAGTGATATCGCTATGCGGTTTCCAAAATCACTGACATTTGCCGTATTTGGAATTTTGTTTTCTGTTGTATTTGGCATTCCATTGGGAATCTATGCTGCGCTGCACCAGAATAAAATGGGGGATGTGGTGGCAACTGTATTTTCATTGTTATGCGTTTCCACACCGGGATTTTGGCTGGCACTAATTCTGGTTCTTCTATTTTCCTATAAATTGGGATGGCTGCCGGCGTATGGCTTGGGCGGAATTGAGTACTGGATTTTACCCGTTGCCGCCAACTGCTTCCATGGTGTAGCGGTTTTATGCCGCCAGACACGTTCTAGTATGCTGGAGGTAATTCGTTCGGATTATATTGTAATGGCTAAATCAAAGGGGTTATCCGAACAGGAAGTGATAGTCAGACACGCGCTTCCCAATGCATTGATACCGATTATTGCGGTAGCAGGTATGAATTTCGGCGGTATGCTTGGAGGCGGGCTGATTATTGAAAAGGTGTTTTCCATTCCAGGCATTGGGAACTATCTTGTAACAGCAGTAGGGCAGCGTGATTATACAGCCGTTATGGGAGGTGTAGTAATTACCTCTTTGTTTTTCAGTATAGTGATGCTGTTGGCAGATCTCTGCATGGCGATTGCGGATCCGAGAATTAAAGCGCAGTACAGTTCGCATAGGAGGAGAAAAAATGGCTGAAAAGAATGTACTCTTAAACGAATCAGAAGGCTATCGGCGCAAATCCCAGTTTGTTCAGGTAATGAAACGGTTACTTGACAATAAAAAAGCGGTCATTGGTTTGATCGTAATAGCTTGTTTTATTGTACTTGCCATAATTGCAGATTTTATAGTTCCATACAGTATGAATGAAATGACCAGTGATATTTTGGTTAAACCCAATGCACGGCATTTGTTTGGAACGGATGACCTGGGAAGGGATTTGTTCAGCCGCGTCATCTGCGGAACTAAGTATTCCATTGTCCTGGGTGTGGGCGCTACTTTAATCGGAGCGGTTGCAGGCACTGCAATCGGTTCTGTATCAGGCTATTATGGCGGTATTATTGATGAAACAATTATGAGATTAACGGATGTGATTCAATCTATTCCGGGCGTATTGTTTAATATGGCGTTGGCAGTTGCGTTTGGCGGTGGATTTTTTAATACCATGGTCGCGCTGGGAGTTGCCCAAATAGCCGGAACCGCGAGACTGATGAGATCTTCTATATTAAATGTCAGGAAAATGGAATACATAGACGCAGCCAGCTCCGTTAACTGTAATGATTTTAGGAAAATCTTAAAACACATAATACCCAACGCATTATCTCCGATTCTGGTACGTTCAACAATGTCGGTAGGTACAGTCATTATGTCAGCGGCAGGGCTTAGCTTTTTAGGCCTGGGCCTGCCGGTGGGATCTCCGGAATGGGGAGCGCTTCTTTCCTCGGGAAGAGATTATATTAAAAACTATCCGCATATGACGTTGATTCCAGGTATTTTTTTGCTGGTATTTGTACTGGCGATTAATTTAACAGGCGACAGCCTGAGGGATGCATTGGATCCAAAACTCAAGAAGTAAGAGAGGCAGGGTTGAAAAGAATAGTATGAAAGATAATAGATTTTTATCCGTGCACAATCTTACGATTGAGTACGTAACGAAAGAAGAAACCGTACATGCTGTAAATAATGTTTCTTTTGAACTTGAAAAGGGTAAGACGCTGGGGCTGGTGG